>JAUUSJ010000077.1 GCA_030841965.1 Blautia sp. | reverse complement strand
TCGAAAAACCGTGGGAACGAACGTGTTTTTGGAGGATATATCGACGGACTCTCTTTGCGTCTCCCCCCACTACCACCCTAACAAACAAAAAATTTTATTCTTTTTCTCCCAATTTCGTCTTTTGCATAGATTCAACTAATTCATCAAAGTTTTCTATCTTCTCTATCTCCTCTGAATTTTTCATCATTTTTTTAATCATATTTCGATTATAAGTGATATGCATCATCATCGCCGTTTTTGCGCCAATCGGGTCTCGCTCTGCGATGGCATCTACAATGGCGCGATGTGTCTCTATCGTCTCTTTCTTTAGTTTTTTATGCGTGACATTGATTAGCATCATAACTGTCGTGTCAATAATCGGAATCAACTGCTCAATCACTCTATTTTTAGAACATTCCGCCACACAGACATGAAAATTGATATCTTCCTGAATATAGCTTTTATCACTTAAAATATTGTTCTCGACCAAATCACAGCATTCTTTTAACTTTGCAATATCTTCTTCCGTCGCATTTCTCGCCGCCATCTCCGCCATCGCAGGCTCTATCATAAGTCGAACATCTACCAAGTCAATGGCGGTGGACATTTTATCTTCTCCCAATTTTTGCAATCCTAATGGGTCCAAAGCCGCCGGTGTTGTGCTAACGACATAAGTCCCTGAACCTCGTCGCACCTCCAAAATCCCCTTGGAAATCAAAAGCTTTACTGCCTCTCGAATCGTGCTTCTTCCCACATCGAAAATCTTAGCAAGCTCAAATTCATTGGGAATCTTTGTCCCAACCTCATATGGTGTCTCTAAAATATACTGAAAAAGCTGTTCTTCTACTTTTTCCGCCAATAATGTTTTCTTTATATTACTAAGCTGACTCATTGTTTTTGCACCCCTATTCCTAGTTTCTATCTTACAAAATTACCTAATTTATCTGCAAGGTATGTTTGCATCTAGTTTAACATACGAAAAGATTCGGTGCAAATCTTTTTCCCCTTTTTTGGCGCTCCAGCTGCTAAAGTATATTAAATGATACTAGGGTCAAAAGACCTTTTGACCCCAACATCATTAAATACTTTTAAGGCATTTCTCGAGATTCAATATAGGTATTAGACATTTTAGTGGACTGCAAGTATAATATAAATACCCGAGCACCTATATTTTTTAAGGAGCAGTACTGACCCAGACTAGATAGATAACATTGAAAAGAAAATTTATGAATTGAGCAAATAAATTTAATGGAGGAATGATTATGGAATACACAAAGTTAGGAAATACGGACATTCAAATCTCTAAACTATGCGTTGGATGTATGAGTTTCGGCAAAGCTGGAACGATGCACGATTGGACATTAGATGAAGGAAACACAGAGCAACTTGTCAAGCACGCTCTCGAGCTTGGCATTAATTTTTTCGACACAGCCAACGGATACTCTGCTGGAACCAGTGAGGAATACCTAGGCCGAGCGCTGAAAAAGAATATCGCCCGTGATAAGGTTGTAATTGCTTCCAAGGTATATTTCAATCCTGGCAGGTTATCTGCACCAGCTATCCGTCGAGAAATTGATGGAACATTGAAACGACTTGGAACAGATTATCTGGATTTGTACATCATCCACCGCTTTGATTATGAAACTCCTATTGAAGAAACAATGGAAGCCTTAAACGAACTGGTGAAAGCTGGAAAGGTGCGAGCATTAGGAGCTTCCGCCATGTATGGGTATCAGTTTCATAATATGCAGATTGTAGCCCGTGACCACGGCTGGGCGCAGTTTGAAGCCATGGAAAACCACTATAATCTCCTCTACCGGGAGGACGAACGAGAACTCATCCCGATTTGTAAACAGATGGGCGTATCATTGATGCCTTATAGTCCTTTGGCGGCAGGTCACTTGACCCGACCTGAGTGGAAAGCGGATACCCTGCGCAGCCGTACCGACCGGGTGGCCATGGGCAAATATGACCACACCGAAAAACAGGATATGCAGATTGTGGGCAGGGTTCATAAACTGGCAGAGCGATATGGTGTAAAGATGTCCCAGATTGCTATCGCATGGCATTGGAGCAAAGGCGTTGCATCTCCTATCATCGGTGCAACAAAAGCTGCCTATTTTGACGATGCGGTGAAGGCATTAGATGTAAAGTTGACAGCAGAGGACATAGCTTGGCTGGAAGAACCTTATCTTCCACATCAGATTGTGGGCGCTATTGACCACAATCCCGCAGACGGCGTAATACTATTAGATGAAAAGAAATAGATTCCCCTTGTCAAGTCAAAACTACTAACCGAAACAGAAAAACCAGCGTGACCTCTGCCACGCCGGTTTCATTAAAAATTTCATTTATTTTCTTATGAAACGTCTCCTAACTTGAGACGTTTTTCATATTTACATAAGTCCTGGCAAGAATCCTTGACATAGACTTAAGATGCATACAAATACTAAGATAGATAAACCAGCTGCGAATCCGCCAAAGCTCCATCCCCGAATGGTGTCAATCTCTGATAAATGGAAAAATCTTGAGACTGCCCAAAATCCAGAATCATTTGGCAAGGATAATCCGATACCTCCAGCACATACTGCGATGGCACATAAAATAGGAGAAATTCCAGATGTTGCGGCTGCGCCAGATACGATGGCTGCTGTTGTTGTCAAGGCAACCGTTGTGGAGCCTGTTGCTATACGAAGCACCTGTGAGATGACAAAACACATAATCAAGATTGGCATATGAAATCCCTGAAGAGTTCCCGTAATGACATCGGCGATGCCGCAGGCCTTTAAGACACCGCCGTAAGCTCCGCCGGCACCTGTAATTAACAAAATCAAACCAACTTTATCTGCTCCGTCCGTCATAATCTCTGTGATAGAGCGAGGCAAATATTTTCGAGAAACGAAGGCGCCATATAAAACACCAATTGTCATAGCCACATTTTTACCACCGAGAAAAGATAAAACAGATAAGAGCGTACTATCTGCTGGAAGTAAAAATGCAGAAAATGAGCCTATTAAAATTAAAATAATTGGTACTAAGAGAATGGATAATGCAAGCGACGCACTCATTTTTTTATGTTCCGGTGCATTTTCATTCATTTCTGTCTCTGCATCCAAATCAGAGAAATCCCAAGTCTTTCCAGCTTTTTGGTCCTGCTTATTAATAAAACCTCCGTACACAATACCACCAAAATACATTCCAACGAAAGCTGCAATTAAGGCGTAGAAGAAAAAGATGCCTACATTAATATCCATAGCTGCCGCTACAGCTAAAGGAGGAGCAGTCGGTAATACTAATGCAAATGTACAGGTCGTCGCTACGGCAAGTGCACATCCATAAGCTGTCATAGAATATCCTGTCTTGCGAGAGAGTACACGAAGCATTGGCGCAAACATAATATAAACGACATCTCCAAATACTGGAATACCTGTGATAAATCCAGCGACACCGACTGCATACTGAGACCTCTTAGGTCCTACGATTTTAAGCACCTTCGATACAATATTATCAATACCACCTGACTCATACATAAACATACCGAGCATAACACCGAGTCCCGTCACGATACCGATGGAACCAAGTGTCGAGCCAAAATTATTCGTAACACAGTCTGCCACATCTGTCAGCGATGCAAAACCTTCTGGTGCAGTTCCTCCGGCATAAGTAGCCAGCGCCAAAATTCCAGTTCCATAGGCACAGGCCAAAAGTGCTACAAATGCATTTAACTTAATCTTAATAATACAAAGAAGTAACACGATAATTGAAACAATAAACACAAGCATTAACATAAAACTTTTCCTCCTAATTTCTCTTCTGCTTTTTTGCTTTCATAGTCATCTGATGTATTTTGAATTCATAACCTAGATTTTTCTTGTTTTTCTTTGTTTTTTCTGAACATTCTAAGTTGTAATCAAAATTTACTGGAAATATCATCTTATTCCCCTCAGATTCTTAATGAAATCCGTTTCATTTCACTTATATGTCTGCTGTCCCCTGCATCCATACAGCGCTTCCTTTATGTTAAAATCATACTACGTCATACGTATTTTTGTCAACCTATTTCTCGTTAGAATTAAAAATATTGTTAGATTTATATATATTTTATCGTATTTTTTGTGCATAACTCACTATATTCTTTTTGTTTCTCTTGTCGTTCTTTAAAAAACATCTGATTTCTTTCTATGATTTGTCGTTTTATACAATTTTACTCTTGAATTTATAGTAGTTTTTCCTCTTGAAACATAAGACGTATGATGTTATGATATGCTCATATCTGAGAAATAGCGATTGATATCGCGCAATACTTGCTTCCTATATCGACTAAACTCTTTGTCCCCAGCAATATCATCGTTATTTCTTTCATATCCAATCTTCAACCACATACATAATAGATGGACTGAAAAATATAATAGGATGCCAAAAGAATAGAACGCCAAAGATATTAAAAGAAAAAACATATTAAAAAAAATTTTTTTAATGAAAAATATTTTAAAACAAAGATATTTTTATAAGTTGACAAACAAAAAGAAGAAATAAAGAAATAAAAATTATAATATCTAAAGTAGAAAGGAAGATTTATCATGTTAAGAAGTCAAGAATTTAGAAAGAATTCACCAGAACTCGACCCACTCCGCCTTGGCACTGGATGGAAATTAGAAGATTTAGGGAAACCCCAAGTATTTGTTGAGAGCACATTCGGAGATAGTCATCCTGGTTCTGGACATCTCGATACTCTTGTAAATGCCGCAGTAGAAGCTATCGCCGAGGCAGGTGGACATGGAGCTAGATATTTTACAACGGATATGTGTGACGGGGAAAGTCAGGGAAATGACGGTATTAACTTCTCTCTCGTCAGTCGTGAGATGATTGCCAATATGATTGAAATTCAAGCAGAAGCGACTCCATTTGACTCTGGCATCTATATTGCAAGCTGTGATAAAGGTATGCCAGGAAATCTTATGGGACTTGCCCGTGTGAATATTCCTTCCGTCGTAGTCACAGGTGGAACAATGGCAGCTGGTCCTGATCTCTTAACACTTGAACAACTCGGTATGTACCATGCGAAATTTGAGCGCGGTGAGATTAACGAAGAGAAATTATGCTGGGCAAAACAAAATGCCTGCCCAAGCTGCGGTGCCTGTTCTTTCATCGGAACAGCTTCTACGATGCAGATTATGGCAGAGGCACTCGGTCTTGCTCTTCCTGGAAGTGCACTTTTACCTGCAACTAGCCCAGACCTTATCGAGTACGCAAGGGAGGCTGGAAGGTTAGCTGTAAAACTTGCAACTATGGAAAATATGAGACCAAGTGATATCGTTACTTTAAAGAGTTTCGAGAATGCCATTATGGTTCACGCAGCAATTTCTGGCTCAACGAATTCTCTCCTCCATCTTCCAGCTATCGCTCATGAATTTGGCATTACAATCGATGGTGATACATTTGATAGATTGCATAGAGGTGCACATTATCTTCTAAATATCCGCCCTGCCGGACAATGGCCTGCTGAATTTTTCTACTATGCAGGTGGCGTTCCAGCCATTATGGAGGAAATCAAGAGCGTTCTTCACCTCGATGTTATGACTGTGACTGGAAAAACACTCGGAGAAAATTTGGAAGAATTAAAGAAAAATGGATTTTATGAAAAATGTCAACGTTGGCTTGACGAGGCAAATAAAAAATATGGGCTTAGTTTGACAAAAGAAGATATTATTCGTCCATTTGACAAGGCTATCGGAACGGACGGCTCTATCGCTGTCTTAAGAGGAAATTTGGCTCCGGAAGGTGCAGTTATCAAACATACTGCCTGCCCTAAGGAAATGTTTAAGGCTACTTTAATAGCAAGACCATTTGACTGCGAGGAGGATTGTATTGATGCGGTTCTTCATCATAGGGTACAGCCTGGAGATGCTGTATTTATCCGCTATGAGGGACCAAAGGGTTCTGGTATGCCTGAAATGTTCTATACATCTGAGGCTATCTCTTCGGATAAGGAGCTTGGAAAGACGATTGCACTTATCACAGACGGAAGGTTTTCTGGCGCTTCTACAGGTCCTGTCATCGGTCACTGTTCCCCTGAGGCACAGGCTGGCGGACCGATTGCATTGGTGGAAGAGGGGGATTTGATTCATTTGGATGTGGAAAATCGTATTTTGGAGATTGTTGGTGTGAATGGGGTGGAAAAGACGCCAGAAGAGATAGATGAGATTTTGGCAGAGCGTAAAAAGAGCTGGCAGCCAAAACCACCGAAGTATAAATCAGGCTCTCTTCGTCTCTTCTCGGAGCTTGCGGTTTCTCCTATGAAAGGGGCTTATATTTCTTTTGATGATTAAGTGGAACGCTATTTATAGTCTTTAAAAGGGGATTTGTGATATTTTTTCCTAACTGAAGAGAGATTGTGGGGATAGATAACCTGTAGAAAGGGGGATTAATGGGGACAGACGCTAAGAGAGGTCGGAGATATGTCCTCTAAAAACACGTTCGTTCCCACGGTTTTTCGACATACGCTGATTTTTGTCGCTTCCCGCAAACTCGCACCTACGGTGCTCAAACAATGCTCCAGCGACAAAGCTAAGTATATCGAAAAACCGCTCCACTCTCTATCGTTTTTAGAGGACATATCTCCGACCTCTCTTGGCTGTGTACTGGCAAAACCTTATAGGATTTAAAATTGTTTTTACAAAGCATGATACTACATAGTTTTAATATGCGATTCTTGCTTTTTTACTAACAAAATTTTACATTATCAAATCCTTATCAAACAGCGAAGCACTTTTTTGCGCAAATGGTGTGAAATATGGTATGCCCTCTAAATGTATGACTAAAGTATTAGCAAATTCCTTTTTCTTTTTCGTATGCTTTGAAATCATCTGAACATTTTTTTAACATCTGACGAATTGGCAATTCATAAGGACATCTCTTTTCACATGCTCCACAGTCCAGACAGGCATCTGGTTTTACTTTTACTGTCTGATAGCGTGAATATGCCCAGTCTTCTAGACCGTATCTTTGCAAATATCCTGCAAATAAAAATACACCTGAAATATTAATTCCAGCGGCGCAAGGCTGACAGTAGTTGCAGCGACGACAAAAATTTGTGCCGAGTTGTTTTCTTACTTGCTCGAATTTTTGTTTTTCTTCTTCTGAAATTGGGGATTGGTCTTCTACGCTCGCCAGATTTTCTTTTGCTTCTTTTAAGCTGTACATTCCAGGAATTACAATAGTCACATTCGGGTTGGAACAGATATAGCGAAGAGCTAAGTTTGCATCTTCAATCGCTCCTCCTGCCAATGGTTTCATGTCAATGAAGCCAATATTTTTTTCACGACATTTTTCCATTAATTCCTCGCCTTGAGATTCGACTATATTATAAGGGAACATAATAGTTTCTACCCAATCTAATTCTAACGCTCTCTCAAATACTTTAAGGGAATGTGCCGTCAAACCAATATGACCAATTTTTCCAGCTTCCTTTGCCTCGAATAATGCTTCCAATGCTCCATCTTTTGCGAGTACTGTATCCAAATCTGCCTCACTTGGATTATGTACCTGATATAAATCAATATAATTTGTTTTTAAATTTCCAAGACTAATATCGATATCCTTTGCCATCGCTTCTTTCGTTCTAGACATGCTCTTTGTGGCAAGAATAAATTTATCTCGGATTCCCTCCAAAGCTTCGCCGAGCAGGCTTTCACTGACCGTGTATCCTCTCGCTGTATCGATATAGTTTACTCCATGTTCCAAAAGGAACTGTACTAATTCCTTTACCTCTTTCGTATTGCTTTTTTGAATTGGAATACCTCCAAGTCCTACTCTAGATACATTTAATCCAGTCTTTCCTAAAACTACATATTCCATTTGAATTTCTCCTTTTTATTTTATTCTTATAAACAACAGGCTAAGTAGCCATATTTATACAAATATTTGGCGGCTAATACAAAACTCCTCTATTTTCCTCTATTTAATTTATCATGTTTTTATATCATATTTTGTGTTAGCATTAGTCAGAATTTAATTTTCGGGCAATCTTTCACCTAAGGGCAGTGAGTTTCTGCCTCTAACAATCATTATCTTGACACTCCCCATAGCTAAAGCAAGGGGATTCTTGCTTCTACCACCGTTGCATTGTCAAAACCATACGGAATTGCCAATGTCTTACACAATGTCCACAAGCTAGATTATACTGTTCCCGTATGCCCTACGGTGCAGTGTTATATATATATTTATGCTGACTGCATTTGAAGTCCTTTATTCAAAATATTTATGCTCGCATTCGTATCACGATGATGCACTGCATGACAGTTTGGGCATTCCCATACACGGACTGCAAGATTTTTTACCATTGGATTTCTATATCCGCATACGGAACATGTCTGGCTACTTGGATACATCGTTGGTACTTTTACAACGTCATTTCCATACCAGAAGGACTTATATGCAAGCATCTCAAAAAACTTACTCCACGCTACAGAACCGATATGTTGTGCCAATTTATGGTTACGCATCATATTTCTTACTTTCAGGTCCTCGATGCAGATTGTTTGGTTTTCACGAATCAGCATCGTAGACTGTTTCTGCAAGAAATCATTCCTCTGATTTGTAATCTTTTCGTGAACTAAGGCAACCTTAATACGTTGTTTATTACGATTGTTTGAGCCTTTCTTCTTTCTTGACAGTTTTCGCTGTTCACGAATGAGTTTATGCATTGATTTTTCAAGATATTTTGGATTTGGCACAATATTTCCGTTACTGTCGGAGTAAAACTCTTTAATACCAACGTCAATCCCAATTAATCCACCATGATTTGGTCTTGGCTGTGGCTCAAATTCCACATTCAGAACAGCAAAATACTTGTCTGTAGAGGTACGTTCAATCGTTACGTTATTGATTTTTCCTACTCCCATTGACTGGCGTATTTTTACAAAACCAAGTTTTGGGAGCTTGATATATCTTCCCACAATACGGATATTGTTCCCTTGATTTACTGTCCTGTATGTTTGGTGATGGTTATGCTTGCTTTTAAACGTTGGGTGTGCGGCACGTTTCTGAAAAAAGTTTACAAAGCCTCTGTCGAGGTCACGCAAAGATTGTTGTAATGCAATAGAATCTACTACTTTCAGAAAAGCAAAATCTTTACACTTTTTAAGACCTGTTAGCATTGCGGAAGTCTGAGAATAGCCAATTCTATCTCCGTTTTCATAGGCTTCGTTACGCATAGCAAGCCCTTTGTTGTAGATGAGTCTGCAACATCCAAGTGTCTGATTGATTAAATTTTGTTGTTCTCTGTTCGGGTAGATTCTAAATTTGATACCTTTTTGCATTATCCCAGTTTACCTTTCTGTCTTTGCGACGTTTTCTGATTTTCAATGTATTGTTTGATTGTTTCCAGTGAAGCACCACCCACTGTAGATACAAAATAGCTATTTGTCCAAAGGGTTGGTATTTTAGTCCGCAAGAAAGGAAACTCTTGTCTTAAAACTCTGGAAGTATAGCCTTTTAAGGATTTTACAGCTTTGTGGATACCGAATTGCGGATCTACTTCCATTAGTATGTGGACATGGTCTGGCATGATTTCCATTTCCAAAATGTCTACAGAAAGATTTGTGGCATACTGGGTAAGTAGTTCCCTTAATCGGGTATCTACACCATTAATTAATACTTTTCGTCTATATTTTGAACACCATACAACGTGATATTTACAGGAATAGACGATATTATTGTTAGATTTATATATTGTATTCATATTTGTATTATATTATATTCTTATATCTAATACAATATATATTTTCAAAAATTCTAAAAACCCTTATATCCCCATAGCTAAAGCAAGGGGTTTTACGGGCTTATTTGATAAAAAGGCATTAGTCGATAAGTGAAATCACATAGGATTGTTTACAGCTGAAAGATATGCTATACTTGGAATAACAAACTAACTGACAAATCGGGATTTTAGGAGGTAAGAAAGTGAAAAATCCGTGGGAAGATATTCCATTAACTGATTACGAAAATCATATGAAGCTTGATTCCGTTATGCAGTTACAGGCTATGAATGAAATGATGAAAGAGCAGTTTGACACTTATTCCATTTCCAGTGTAATGATATTTGGTATTGCGGGCGGAAATGGTCTTGAGCATATTCAGAAAGACAAATTTGAAAAGGTATATGGAATTGACATCAATACTTCTTATTTGCAATCCGTCAAACAAAAATATTCCAATTTGGACGGACTTCTAGAATGCCTGTGTATCAACTTAATTGATGAAGCAGATAAGTTACCGAAGGCGGACATGGTTATTGCAAATCTGCTGATTGAATATATCGGGTATGAATGTTTCCAGAACGCACTCCGGCAAGTAAATCCGAAGTATGTTTCATGTATTATTCAAATCAATATGGAAGATAGTTGGGTATCAGATTCCCCTTACTTACATGTGTTTGACGGACTGGAACAGGTACATCATCAAATAGAAGAATCGGAATTAAAAAAAGCAATGTTTGAAATTGGTTATCATGCAATCAAGACTTTGGAGTATATGCTACCTAACGGGAAAAAACTGGTGCAGATAGATTTTGAAAGATAACTTCTAGTTTATCGTGCAAATTCAAACCTCAAAACAGGTGAGCGGCAGTCAACCTTTGTAGGGATGTAGTCTTGGAGGCTCGTGCCGAAGGCATTATCCTCATAAAGTTTATTCAGCACCTTATGCTTTAAATAAAAATTGAAATTATCCAGCACATACACATCCAAGAAACACAAGTCAAACAAAGCACCTAACAATACCTAAATTTTTAAGTTTATTGAGTTTCGCCAATACACAGCCGAGAGAGGAAACAGATATATGCCCCAAAAACGATAGAGAGTGGAGCGATTTTTCGATATACTTAGCTTTGCCGCTGGAGCACTGTCTGAGCACCAAAGGTGCGAGTTTGCGGGAGGCGGCAAAAATCAGCGTATGTCGAAAAATCGTGGGAACGAACGTGTTTGTGGGGCATATATCTGTTTCCTCTCTCGGCGTCCCCCTCCCTCTCAGCGTCTCCCCCCTATCTTTATTTTACATACTATGTCTCACCCCAAATCCTCCCCATTCGACCTAATCACTTTCTTATACCACTCAAAAGATTTCTTAGGAATCCTTCTCATACTTCCTCTTCCATCATCATCCCTATCAATATAAACATACCCATATCTCTTCTTCATCTCCCCAGTAGACGCACTCACAAGGTCAAAACATCCCCAGGAAGTATACCCCAATAAAGGAACCCCATCCTGCTCTATCGCATCCTTCATCGCTCTAATATGCTCTCTGAGATACTCAATCCTATAATCATCTTCCACATACCCATTCTCATCTGGAATATCCACCGCTCCTAGCCCATTCTCAACAATAAAAAGCGGCTTTTGATACCTATCATACAATGCATTCAATGTAGCGCGAAGCCCCAGAGGGTCAATCATCCATCCCCATTCACTCGCCTTTAAATACGGATTCTTTACCGTCGCAAACGCATTCCCGTCCGTCGTATCTACTTTCGGGTCCACACTTGCACATCTGGAAGAATAATAAGAAAACGAGACAAAATCCACTGTATTTCTCTTAAGAACTTCTCTATCCTCTTTCGTAATACCAATCTCAATCTTCTCCCTCTCAAAAAACTTTTCCGCATAAGCCGGATATTCCCCTCTCGCCTGCACATCTATGAAAAAATAATTCTCTCTATCTTTATTCATCGCCTTCCAGTAATCCTTTGGATTGCTCGAATATGGATAAGTAAGACCTGCCGCCAACATACAACCCACCTTATTTTCAGAATCTATTTCATGTGCAATCTTAATCGCCCTTGCAGAAGCCACCAGCTCATTATGAGCCGCAAGATACTTCTCCTGCTCCTCCTTATCTCCATCCTCAAATAAGAGACCTGCTGCCATAAACGGAAGATGAAGAATCATATTTATCTCATTAAAGGTAATCCAATACTTTACCAATCCCTTATATCTCGTAAATAATACTGTCGCGAGCTTCTCATAAAACTCTATCATCTTGCGATTCTTCCATCCACCGTATTCTTTTATCAGATGAATCGGGCAGTCAAAATGGACAATCGTGACGAGCGGTTCTATCCCATATCTATGGCATTCACGAAATACATCTTCGTAAAATCTAAGCCCCTCCTCATTTGGCTCCTCCTCGTCCCCATTTGGAAAAATACGTGTCCACGCAATGGATAGTCGAAAAGTTTTAAATCCCATCTCTGCCATCATCGCAATATCTTCTTTATAATGATGATAAAAATCAACCGCCTCCAGAGCTGGATAGAAATGCTCTTCATCTAATTCCAACATTTTTTTCTTCCCAAGCATAACAGGAAATCTATCTTTTCCACATGGTATTACATCTACATTTGCGAGGCCTCTTCCGCCTTCCCTATAAGCACCCTCACACTGGTTCGCTGCTGTGGCGCCTCCCCATAAAAATCCTTCTGGAAATCCCATACTTATCTCTCCTTTTCTCCTTCTATCTTAACAGGTCCTTGAACACCAAATGGCTCAATTACAAGATAATGACCCAAAGGCTCTCGGATTGCTGTTCCCAATGTATTTGTCACCTCAATCGTCAACTGATTGACTCCCTTTTTCATAAAATCACTTAAATCAAATCGATATGGCTTGCAAATCCGACATCCGACTGAAACTCCATTTACAAATACCTCTGCCGTCTCAAATACTTCCCCTAAGTCCATCGAAACAGAGCGATATGCCTCCTCGAGTACTATCTCACTTTGGTATCTCACTGTGCCAGATTTCTCCTCCCATCCTGGAATATTTTGGATACATTCTAATTTATCTGTCAAAACTTCAACTTCTTTGGATGGATAAGAAAAACTGTCCATATAAGATACCTTCCATTTTTCTGGTACTGAAATATTTTCTATCTCTTTTCTCTTTTCCAGTGCTAAAACATCTTCCATCCCTTTTTCTTCTTGTGTCCTTTTTTCTTCTGCTACTTCCAAAACCTTCTCCATACCTCGTCCTAAGCTCGGTTCATATTCCAAATCTATATCACTCACAAGATAGATAACCGACTCATAAGGCGATAAGCTCACTCTCACTCTTCCCTGCTTTCCCATGACTCTTCTTATCTTATCCTCGAACGCATCATAGCAATAAATTTTTTTGCCCGACAATATATCAGCCGACATATCGATATTCACAGTGATAGAATCACCGATATTTTCATTGAATAGCATATAGATTTTCTGATTATCCTTTTCATATTCTCCAATGACAAGGTCTGGCTCATGACGGTCAAGTTTTAAAGTCTGATATGCGGATAACTCTGCCCCAAGTTTATCAAGTTTTAATACCGTTGCATCTTTGTCGCTCATCACCCTGTCATTTTGCCCTGTTATTCTGACAGGCATACCATCTACAAAGATAATTCTCACTTGATTCTTCAGTAATTCTCTTATCCTCTCATATAAATCATCTGGAATGCATTCACTGTACGGAATAATCAATACTTCAAAAGCATGATTATTGATTATATAATAGTTTTCTTCTATCGTTGCTTCTTTTAAATAATCTCTCGTCACAATATCAAAGGAAATCTGATGCTCTGTCAACTCCCTCGTCACTTTTTCAATCGGCATATATTCTCCGCACCACTCCGATTCTGCCGGATAAAATACTCCTACTTTAGACGGATAATTTCCATCACTAAATAAATTGCAGATTCGATTCATATAATCGCTAAAAATTCTAAAATATCGAAATTGAGGGTTATGACCATGTGCGTAAAAATGTGGTGGACAGTCAAAATCTGGAAATGCTTTCGGATTAAATGCGTGTGGAACAATATAATTGATACCGCGCACCATCAAATGGTCTGCTATCCACTTCATCGTCTTTAGCCCCTCATTCCAGCCGTACGCTCCAAAAGCTTCACACATCGCACGTCCTTTTTTTCTCGGGTCTAAATGAGCCGCTGAACTTCCAAGCTTTGCGAGCGCATAGTGGTAGAACTCTCCGTTACTTCCCCCTGTATTAAAAGCATCATGATGATAATTCATTCCTGGGACAATCTGACCGCCAATCACATCAATCCCCGCCATATCCATATCTTTCTGCCCTCTAAAATAATGTCCTGTTCCATAGCCAAGTCTCGCATGTGCCCCATTATCTTCGATATTATGTCCCAAATACCATACTCCTCTTTGCCTGCACCAATCTCCCATCACCTTGACGAAGTTTTCATTATATAGGTTTGTAATCAAATCCATATATTTTAGGCGAATCTCACTCTCTCTTCCCTTTGCTGGAACCCATAAGAGTGGCAAATATATATTTTCAAAATCAAGCTCTTCTTCTAGTCCATCTCGCCATGGCAGAGGCATATCACTTCCTATCGCTGCCTCTGTTCCCTTTGTATTTCCAAATCTAGGCTCATCCGAGAAAAAACCTAAGATTGTCTTGCCAAATTCCTGCTTATAATGCTCATAATGAGGCTCATACACTTCTTCGATTAGCACCCTTGTCGCCTCTTTTACGAGAGGATTCAAATAATCTTTTGTCGCCTCCTCGCCTCCCTTTCTCGTCACATAAACTACAAAAATACTATAGGCACCCGATGGAATATCCAATGTCAAAAGGCGGTTTTCCTTATCCATAGAAGAAGTGATATCTGTCAATGTATCTGCTATAATCGGGTCTTTTTTCTCTGTCCTTTGACTACATCTTTTTGCCAAATAAACGCCTAAAATCTCCTCGCTCAAATCTGGCTTATCCCAAGGTCTGCCCTTTAAGAGGGAAAAATTAATTCTCGCCCCCATCATAGGTCCTTGCACATCGAATCTTCTCATATCCAAATATTTTTTTAGATACTGAGGATAGCAGTTTTTTACCTTTCCATTTGCATAGCCTGTCGGAAAATGTGAATCGTCCAGTATCCATAACTTCATATCTAATTCTTTTGCCTTTTTTATAATACAGTCCATATCAGACCACCATTGCTCGGATACAAAATCTGGATGAGGACGAGCCTCAATACATACTCCCTTCATCCCTGATTCTGCGATTTTTTCCATATATTCTTCCAGCACAGCATGGGATTCCCCATGCTGCCAGAAAAATGGAAATAAATGGTTCGTTGGCTTTTGCCCTAAAATAGTCTCAATTCCACTCATTTTCCTTCTCCTCTCTTACCTATTTTTTGAGGGATAATAATACCTCGCCGACAGAGCTTCTTCCAGTATTTATTTGAATCTTTTCATAATCCTCTGTATTTGCGACGATAACCGCAACCGTATCCGAATAACCTGCTTTCTTAATCTTCTCTTTGTCAAAGGAGAGAAGCTTCTGCCCTTTCTTCACCTTTTCATTTGCCTTCGCAAATATCTCAAATCCGTCTCCATTCATTTTCACTGTGTCCACACCGACATGAATCAAAAGCTGTACTCCATCACTCGATTCGAGTGTCAATGCATGTTTCGTATCGAATACGGAGAGAACCGTTCCATCAAACGGCGCATATACGATATTTCCAATCGGCTCAATCCCTGCTCCATCGCCCAGGATGCCAGAGGCAAATGTCTCATCTGGAATTTCTTCCTTTGGAACAATCTTTCCCTCTACTGGTGTATACACTGCATTTTGTTCTGATTTCTTCTCTTCAATGATTGTATTCTCTTTTGGGCTTCCCTCTTCCATTTTCTTTGATGTTTTCTCTATTGCTACCTCTCCTGTACCTGCGTCTGTAAAAATAAAAGAGATAATAGCCGCAATGACGAAGGCAACCAATCCACATATAATAAATCCATAAAAACTGATATCCAATCCTTCTGGATTAATCATTCCTGGAATACGGAATAAACCATCTCCAGCATATGTATACATTTTGCCGCCGAGCCCTCCAAATATACCGCCAGCGACTCCTCCGCCAATCCATGCACCGATAAAGGTCTTTATATTTGGAAGGGCGATAGAATAAATCGTGGGTTCTGTGACACCACATAAAGCAGATGCCATATTTCCAAATCCCATACTCTTCTTTTCTGAGTCTTTCGATTTTAATGCAAATCCAAGAGCTAAACCAGCTAACGCCCAGACACTCAAGCCCAAGATAGCATTAATCGGGTCATATCCAAGGGTAAATAAGTTATTCATCAAAATTGGCACAAACGCCATATGAAGTCCTAATACAATAATTAACTGCCAAAATGCACCGAGCAATATACCGCCAATGACTGGACTGAAATTAAAGACTGCCATAATTCCTCCTGATAAGATAGAGGCAATTCCATTCATAATTGGTCCGATGATAAGCCAGCTAAGCGAGACAACGACAGCCAATGTAATCGTTGGAACTAAAATCAACTGTATCACTGCTGGTATCACCTTTTTTAACCATTTTTCAATCTTCGATGCCACAAAAGATGCGAGCAAAACAGGGAGAAATGTATTGGCATATGTCACATTTGCGACAGAAATACCGAGAAATTTAATTCCGCCCTCCGCTGCCACTGCCGAGACTAAATTTGGATATACAAGTGCCGCGCCAATGATTGCGGTGATATATGGATTACAGTCAAATATCTTTCCACAGGTAAATCCCACCAAAATCGGCATAAAGTATAAGACAGAGTCCGCCGCCGCATATAAAATTTGATAAGTTCCGCTCTCTGCCGAGATGATTCCAAATGTCATCAAGATAACAAGAATTCCCTTCAACATACCTCCAGCGACCATCGGCCCTATCATCGGCATAATGCATCCTGAAATTGTCTTAAAAAATCGATTCCAGAGACTGTCTTTTTTTATGAGTTTCAAGTCTTCTTTTTTTATCTCTGTATCGCTGATTCCCGCTACCTTCTTCACATCTTTAATGACTTCATTTACATGCGTGCCAATAATCACTTGGTACTGTCCACCCTGATTCATAACTCCTTTCACATCCTTGATGGCAGTGACCTTTTCTTTGTCTGGAATTGTCTCATCTTTCAAGACAAAACGCAACCTCGTCATGCAGTTTGCCACGCTGACAATATTTTCTTTTCCTCCCACAGCCTCAACAACTTCTCTTGCAAGCTGTGTATAATCTGCCTTTCCCATGTTTTTCCTCCTTCTATAATACATGCTTTCTTTTTTGTTATGAACTTATTATAAAAGAACCTTTCTAAAAATCCTATAACATAATCCATATGATATATTGACCATTTCCACACAGTTTGGTATGATAAATATATCGTCGCACAAACCAAAAATAAGTTTTCATTACTATTTATGCCTGTATATAACGAAAGGAATGAAAGATTATTATGAATATCAATACGCTCAATTACCATCTCACCAAACTTTCTCCAAATGAAGAGAAATACCTCTCTGGTGAGAAAAAGCCTGACTGGAGTCAACATCCCCATAAAATCATCAATGGACGAGAAGTCAAGATAATTAATTTCCCATCCACTCTCGAACATCTTCTCCCCTCCCAAATTAACTTTTTTTCTGGTGCTCAACATTCTGCCGCTTCCAGGAATGCTTATATTTCTGTAAAGCAAAATTCTCGATTTGCCCCAGTTCCAGAACATATTCATTCTTATATTGAACTAAATTATGTATATTCTGGTTCTTGTTCCCAAATCATTGACCAAAAAGAAATTGTCCTCAATAAAAATCAAATCCTATTAATCGACACAGAATGCCCTCACGCCATCAAATACTTAAATCATGACGATATTATGATTAGTCTTATGATTAGTCATAGTTTTCTTCGCAATCATTTATTTCAGCAATTTTCTCAAGATAGTATTTTGTCGAAATTTTTTATTAATGCTATCAATGCGAAAACGAATCATGACCATTTTTTATTATTTCACTCTGAAAATAATAGGCGGATTCCAATCTTCTTTCAGGAGCTGCTCTGTGAATGTTTCGACCCATCGATTAACTCAGAAGATATCTTACTTCACTTATTCGCTCTTATTATGGCAGAACTTATTAATGTCTATAAAAATGATATGACAAGAGAGACTTCTTTTGAGGGTTCCGCCTCTGTCGTGCCGATGATTCGTTTTATCGAGCGAAATTATAATACATGCACGCAAAAAAGTGTCGCTGAATTTTTCCATATCACTCCAAATTATGTCTCCACTCTCCTAAAGAAAAATATCGGGATGACTTATATACAGATGATTCAAACGCTCCGCTTACAGCAGGCCGCAAATCTTCTCAAAAATACCGAGCAGGCTGTCGCTGATATTGCAAATCAGGTGGGATACGAAAATGTGAGCTTCTTTTATAAGAAATTCCAAGATAAGTACGGTTGTCTGCCAAAAGAATATCGGGAAAAATTCCGCCAAAATATATAATAGGGCTGTCGAAAAATAAGAAATTCCAATTAGATATAATAGGAAGTTAACTTTCTTATATTCCTTCTTTCCTCCTAAATAGGTTTTGAAACATTCCTCGCTTTTTTTCCTGACAAATCAAATGATAGGTGACATCCGCCTCCTTATCGGTGAGTGGAATTATCTTTCTATCTTGAAGCGAATCTTTAGGATGATGAGCTAAATTCGTGGAAAAGCAAAATAAGGTGGAAGTTCGTATCAATTCCTCCATCTCAAACTCGTCCGTCTGAATCAGAAACTTCGAGGCTGGCATTTTCTCATAACATAACTCGGTCCAAAAACCAATCTCATCCCTGAGCAGACAGTTAAAACCATTTATCTGCTCAAATGTCAGCTCGTCGTAGACCGCCAATTCATGAGTTTTTGGTATACAGACGGATAATTTTTCCCGAATAAAAGGATAATCCACTATCTTATACTCCATATTCTCAAAGGAATCGTTTTTTCTTAAATCTTCTGCCTTTCCCAAAAAAGAAGCTTGCTTTTCTTTCTCTCTATTCTCACGAGAAAGCGAAATTTGTTTTTTATATTCTATATACGAAAAAGGAAGGATTCCTATATCACAGTTTCCCTGCTCTATATTTTCTATGATATCCGAAATCGAACAGAGCTTGGCAGATATTGTATTCTTCGGATACTGTGAAGATACTGTCGGCAATAACGTCCAAAGCGGCATCGGAGCACAGGACTGTATTGTTATCGTTCTCAATTGACGGTCAAACTCCCTCACTCTTAAGACGACATGATTGGCATTCGCTAAAAGCTCTCTCGCATATTCCACTGCCTTTTTTCCCGTCTCATTTAATTCAATTTTATTCTTTCCCCGCACAAATAAAGAGACACCAAACTCCTCCTCCACGCGGCGCATACTCCTCGTGAGGGTCGGCTGTGAGATATGAAGTTTTTCTGATACCTTTAATAATGTGCCATTATCTGCAAATGCGACAAACTTCTCTAGTTCTTCTAAATTTAGCATAGTTCTATCCTCCTATTACTATTCCTGTTTTATACTATTCATATTTTGAAATCTAGTTTTCTATCTTTCTATTGTACATTTTATTTGAGATATTGTAAACTCTAAACATAGAAACAAATAATATGATACCAGGGTCAAAAGGTCTAAAATCCGATGCAAGCTTGCTTGCAAGAG
>JAUUSJ010000076.1 GCA_030841965.1 Blautia sp. | reverse complement strand
AAAGAGCAAAGAGCAAAGAGCAAAGAGCAAAGAGCAAAGAGCAAAGAGCAAAGAGCAAAGAGTAAAGAGTAAGGAGTAAGAGAAGAGGAAAGAAAGGAATGGTGAATTATTATGAAAGAAAAGGTATTACGTAATAATAAAAACGGTATGGCAGCGCTGTTTATTATCCTCGTGCTTTATATCGCAGCGATTTTAGGAACCATTAAGGGAGGAGTGATGATTTCAGATGGTGGTTCAGCAGTCGTACTGATTATTTCTATCGTATGGCTTGCGATAGGATGGATTCCATTTTTGGGACTCAAAGTTATAAAGCCACAGGAAGCTTTAGTTCTGACCCTATTTGGAAAGTACGTAGGAACATTAAAGGAAGAGGGATTCTATTTTGTGAATCCGTTCTGTACAAGTGTGAATCCAGCAGCTAAGACAAAGTTAAACCAGAGTGGAGATGTCGTTTCGTCAAAATCGCTCGTTTCTGTCAAGGCAGATGGAGTCAGGATTAATATGATGAATAATAAAGTTTCTCTTAAGATTATGACTTTAAATAATAATAGACAGAAAATCAACGACTGTCTCGGTAATCCGATTGAGATTGGTATCGCTGTTATGTGGAGAGTGACTGACACTGCGAAAGCAGTATTTAATGTAGATAACTATAAGGAGTATTTATCTCTACAATGTGATAGTGCTCTTCGCAATATTGTCCGTATTTATCCGTATGATACTGCTCCGAATGTCGATACGACGGGAGATGGAATTGCCGATGAGGGAAGCTTACGTGGATCTAGTGAGATAGTAGCTGCCAGAATTCGAGATGCGATTCAGGAAAAGGTTACAGAAGCTGGTCTTGAGATTATTGAGGCTCGTATTACATACTTAGCTTACGCACCAGAGATTGCAGCCGTAATGCTTCAAAGACAGCAGGCATCCGCTATTATTGATGCGAGAAAGATGATTGTCGATGGAGCTGTCGGAATGGTCGAGATGGCGTTGGAGCGTCTGAGTGAACAAGAAGTTGTGGAGTTGGATGAGGAAAGAAAAGCGGCAATGGTTTCCAATCTGCTCGTTGTACTTTGCGGTAATCATGATGCAAAGCCTATTGTAAATACAGGAAGTCTCTACTAATATGGCTGGAAAGAAAAAACAGATTCCTCTCAGATTATCTGAAAATCTGTATAATGCTATTGCCGCATGGGCTGAAGATGATTTCCGTTCTGTCAATGGACAAATTGAGTATTTGTTGACAGAATGTGTACGGCAGAGAAAGAAGAATGGAAAGTATGTCTCGGAGCATTTAGATGAGCCGATAGAACTTGATATTTAGAAAAGAAAGGATTGCTGTAAAAAAGAGGGGAGTTTTTTTACAGCAATCCTTTTCTTTATGTATATTTTTGAGGATTGCGGGAGCAGTGTGCGGAGCAATCTGGTATCAAAGGGGTCAAGATACCTTTTGACCTCAGCATCATGTATATACTATAAGTATGTCAAGTTTATTTTGTTTAGATGATGGGAGTTGGTAAATCTTCTCTCATTTGTCTCGAAACCTCCTATTTGAAAATTTTGTCTGTGATATAATAACTATACTAGGGAAGGTTTGCCCTTTTCCAGTCTGGAAAATAAAAAAAGGTTTTTCATGTCTTATCGGATTGTATAAGGGAAGGGGTTACCTATAAGGCATAAAATGAAAGATATTGATGATGACAGAAAGGACAGAGGGAAAAGGTTATTTTAAATTATTGGAGGTGTGAAATGTATATTTCGGATGATATCAAGTATATAGGAGTCAATGACCATCAAGTAGATTTATTCGAGGGTCAGTATCCTGTTCCAAATGGCATGGCTTATAATTCCTATGTAATCTTAGATGAGAAGACAGCGATTATGGATACCGTTGATATTCATTTTGGCTCACAGTGGCTTTTTAATATGATGTATTCGATGGGGAGCAAAAAGCCAGATTATTTGATTATTCAGCATATGGAGCCAGATCATTCTGCTAATATCGCAGAATTTATGAAGGCTTATCCAAAGGCAAAGATTGTGTCTTCTGCTAAGGCATTTCAGATGATGAAGCAGTTCTTTGGAACGGATTTTGCTGATAGACAGATTGTTGTAAAAGAGGGAGATACACTCTGCCTTGGCAAGCATACTTTGGCGTTTGTGGAGGCACCGATGGTACATTGGCCGGAGGTCATCGTAACTTATGACACTTGCGATAAAGTTCTTTTCTCAGCAGATGGATTTGGTAAGTTTGGCGCAAACGATGTGGAGGAAGAGTGGGCAGATGAGGCGAGAAGATATTATATTGGGATTGTTGGACAGTACGGTCCACAGGTACAGGCTCTTCTTAAAAAGGCAGCAGATTTAAAATTAGATATTCAGACAATTTGTCCAACACATGGACCAGTCTTAAATGAGAACTTAGGATATTACTTATCTCTCTATGATGCATGGTCATCCTATACACCGGAGGATGAGGGAATTGTTGTTGCATATACTTCTGTGTATGGACATACAAAAGAAGCCGTGGAGCTTCTTGTCGAGAAATTAAAAGAGAAGAAATGCCCGAAGGTTGTTGTATATGATTTAGCTCGCTGTGATATGTCAGCGGCAGTGTCCGATGCGTTCCGCTATAATAAGCTTGTATTAGCTACGACGACTTATAATTCGAATATGTATCCATTTATGCATGATTTTATTCATCGCTTAGTAGAGCATAAATTCCAAAACAGAACAATTGCTCTCGTTGAGAATGGCTCTTGGGCACCGAGGGCGGCTAGATTGATGGAAGAGATGCTATCACAATGCGATAACTTACTCTTTACGAAGAATACTGTACATATTCACTCTGCGCTTAGCGAGAAGAGCAGGGCAGAGATAGAGGCAGTGACAGATGAGCTTTGCTTTGAGTATTTGTCTCAATGTGATGAGACGGCGAATAAAAACAATCCAGTTGCATTATTTAAGATTGGATATGGTCTCTATGTTGTTACATCGAATGATGGCAAGAAAGATAATGCTTGTATTGTAAATGCAGTGACACAGCTTACAAATACTCCAAATCGTGTTGCTGTTACAATTAATAAAAATAATTATACACATGATATTGTAAAGCAGACGGGTATTTTGAATGTCAATTGTCTATCTGTGGATGCGCCATTTAAAGTATTTCAAAGGTTTGGATTCCAAAGTGGACGCAATGTAGATAAGTTTGAGGGATGTGTAAGGACACCGCTTCGTTCCGACAATGACCTTATCTATCTGCCAAAATATATTAATGCATTTTTATCCTTAAAGGTGGAGCAGTATGTTGATATGGACACGCATGGAATGTTTGTCTGCACGATTACGGAGTCTCGTGTTATGTCAACAAGACCAACGATGACTTATGATTATTATCAGAGTAATGTGAAGCCTAAGCCACAGGTTGTGGAGAAAAAGGGATATGTCTGCAAGGTTTGTGGATATATTTATGAAGATGAGGATTTACCATCTGATTTTGTTTGTCCAGTTTGTAAGCATGGGGCGGCAGATTTTGAAAAAATTTAATATTTAAATAAAGAAACGGTTTCTTCTGTTATACGATTCGGAAGAGACCGTTTTTTGATGTGAGCCGAGCATGGCACTAATCTTGCTGGTGAAAGTCCAGTCACGGGTATTTACCGCCAAAGATGGGAGGGGTGAGATAATTATTCTCTCTCTACCCTATTTATCACTGTAAACCTTTATTATCCATTTTGTGATTGAGTAAAGAATTGGAAGTCCTCTTGGGATAAAAAAGACCGAATGGAGCGGAAAGATATATTTCTATCTGTTATGATAAACGATGAAAATGCCAGAGGCATTTTTATTTTGGCCTAAGGGTTAGGCAAATCTAACTAAAAGGAGGAAACAATAATGTCTAATGTAAATATGGACAAAAAAATGAAAGGGAAAGACTTAATCACGATTGGTATCTTTTCGGCTATTTATTTTGTAATTAATTTTATTTTTATGGTAATGGGAGGTATCCATCCGATTCTCTGGATGTTGATGCCGGGTTTTATCGCAGTGTTTGCGGGTATTCCATTTATGTTGATGGCGGTTAAGGTGCAAAAACCTGGAGCTGTTTTTCTGATGGGTCTCATTACTGCACTTATTTATTTTGCAACTGGACAGTTTACGCTTGTCATTTTAATCTCGATGGCATCTACCTGTATTTTAGCCGAGGTTGTCCGTGCTGTCACCAAGTATAATAGTTTTTTAGGAAACTCCATTGCCTATGTTATCTTTTCGCTGGGTATGGTAGGGTCTCCGCTTCCGATTTGGATATTTAAGGAGGATTTTTTAACACAAATGATTGAGCAGGGAATGTCTGCCGATTATGTGTCAGCGGTGGAGGCTATTTCATCTAATACGATGTTAATTGTTTTATTTGTGGCTCCGATTATCGGCGGTATTATTGGAGCTTTTATTGCAAGAAGTCTGTTCAAAAAGCATTTTGTAAAGGCAGGAATTGTGTGATGAGTGGGGCAGATGAAAGAGATATATTAAGATTTGATGATGGAGCAGGAATGTCGCAGACGCTGGATTTGGGGACGGGCAAGAAAGATGTATTAAGGTTTGACCCGCGGACGGAATTGCTCTTATTGGTGCTGGCGAATGTGGTCGCTTTTACGCAGCGCACGGTATGGGTTGAGATTGCATGGGTTATTTTGCTGCTCTTATTGATTACTGCCTGCGGCTGTCAAAAGGCAGCGGGTAAATTGGCGGTCGCTTTTGGTGCATGTCTGTTTATACAGTACTATGTTTTTCCGAATGGTCCCAAAATCTTAGCCAGTACTTTTACAATCTTAGTTTCCTACGCACGAAAGATTTTTCCGTGTTTGATTGTTGGTACTTTGATTTTACAAAAAACTTCTGTTAGAGAGTTGATGGTTGCACTTCGCAAATGGCATATCCCGCAGGGATTGATTATTCCTCTATCGGTGACGGTTCGATATTTTCCAGCGTTGAAAGAGGAAGTTGGTTATATTCGGGATGCGATGAAGCTTCAAAATATTCATGGAATGCAAAAAATAGAATGTCTCTTAGTGCCGATTATGATTTCGGCAACTACAACGGCGGAAGAATTGTCTGCGGCCGCTGTCACGAGAGGAATTGAAAATCCTGTCGCTAAGACGAGCATGATTGAAATGAAATTTGGAGTTCAGGATTTTTTATGCTTGGCAGTCGGCGTAATTTTTTGTATCATTTCCGCGACAGCAAGATAGGAGGTATTTCTTATGATTCAAATTCAGGATGTGTCATTTGAATATGAAAAAGGACAGGGGACAATCTCGCATATTGACTTGGATATCCAAAGGGGAGAATGCATTGTTCTTACAGGGGAGTCGGGCTGTGGCAAGACGACGATTACAAAGCTTATCAATGGCTTGATTCCGCATTTTGTGGAGGGTGGTGTCCTGTCTGGCACGACCTTTGTAAATGGCATGGAAGTTCCGAAAACAGAAATGTATCGTCTGGCGGAACAAGTCGGTTCGGTATTTCAAAATCCAAAATCTTAGTTTTTTAATATTGATTCCGACAGCGAGATTACCTTTGGTTTGGAAAATGCAGGCGTAGAACCAAAGAAAATCAAAGAGAGATATGATGCGACGATTTTGGCGCTGAAAATACAATCCCTTTTGGGAAGGAATATTTTTTCCATGTCTGGCGGGGAAAAGCAAAGTCTTGCGTTTGCCTCGGTATATGCCATGAATCCGTCTATTTTTGTCCTGGATGAGGCGACAGCGAGTATCGACCCAGAGAATGAGCATCTGATTCAGGAAGCCCTTTCCTCCTTGACATACGGTAAGACTATTATTACGATTGCTCATCGGCTGGCCACAATTGAGAACGCCGACCAGATTCTTGTCATTGATGGGGGTACAGTGGCTCAGAGGGGAAGACATGAGGAATTGGTAAACCAGGAAGGTGTTTATAAAGAATTTATCAAAATCCGCGAGCAGGCAGAAGGCTGGCGGATACAATAAGAAATATTTTTAGTCGATAGAAAAGGGACTGTCGGAAAATGGATTTTCCGACAGTCCTTATTTGTCTACTCGATTTTGCACATAATTATTGCAATACAGTTCTTGCTTGAGTCAAATGACGACAGCGGTCTATTTAACTTTGGATATACGCACTTGGATTTTTCCCAAACTCTCGCTTAAACGCCTTTAAAAAATTCGAGTAATCATTAAATCCGCATTGCATACAGGCGTCCATAACTGGTGTGCCTGAGCGCAGTAAGTTTCTAGAAATAATCAATCTTTTTTTCATGATATATTGATAAATAGACAATCCTGTGAATTGTTTGAACTGTTTACTCAAATAATACTTACTAGTATAGAAGTTTTGAGCAAGCTTATCGAGGGAAAGGTCATCCGATAGATTATCATTAATATACTGTACTACCCGATTAATTTTATCATTTTCCATGACATCTTCCTTAATTGAGTCATAAGTATCATAATACGAGCGACTGAGACGAACAAGAAATTGAATCAGGTAAGATGCCATGAGAGCGGAACTTCCAAGCTCGTCACTCTTTTTTGCCTTTGACATCTGGTCGCAAAACTGTTTTAACTGGGCGATACAATGTTCGTCAGGTCGTGTCAGGCGGTAATCCTTCTGTGCTGCGTCCGTGAAACAGGTTGAGAAATCTTCTCCGTAAAAATCTTTTAAAATATCAAAAAAATCATCTGCCAGCCAGATAACGATACGTTCATATGGTTTTGTCGGTTGAATCTCTGGTTTATGAATATCTAAGCTGCTTGTCAAAAGTAAATCTCCAGGACGAAGCTTATAGGTGCGCCCCTCAATAATATAATTCACATCCCCGGACAAAAAGAAGAAAATTTCGTAAAAAGGATGTTGGTGGAAATCGACCACGGGGGGAATCTCATCATAATAGTGGTGAAATTCGTAATAACGCTCACGCATAACTTGGCTTGTATCAAATTTCTCTCTATACATTTTATACAAAAACACCTTTCTTTTTTCGTGAAAAACTGCCATAAAGTCAATGGTTTCTTTCTTATAACATATATTATACAGCAAGATTCACCATATTTCAAGCAGAAACCACCACGCAAAAAGGAGAGAGATTTGATATACTTAAATCATCAAAAAACAAAGCCGGCAATGTTTTAGATGAAAATAGATGTATAAATCGAGAAAAATATGTTGAGATTAAGTACATCAGATATGAAGGAGGTACGAGATCTATGAAGCGATTTCGCAGAGCTCTTGCAACATTTTTAAGTGTGGGAATGTTAGCAATAGCAGTAACAGGATGTGGTGGAAGTAGTGAAGATGACAGACAGATAATCCGAATTGGCCATAACCAGGCGACGGACCATCCAACTCATATCGCACTCACTGCATTTGAGGAATTTATCGACAGCAAATTAGGCGACAAGTATAATGTTGAAGTATATCCAAGTGAGCTTCTCGGTTCACAGACAGATATGGTTCAGTTGACACAGACAGGAGCAATTGACTTTTGTGTAGCTAGTAACTCGATTTTAGAGACGTTTTCGGACAATTATACAATATTTAATCTTCCATATTTATTCGCATCGACAGAGGCATATCACGCAGCGATGGAGGATGAGGAAGTTGTCGGACCAATTTTTGACTCCACGAAAAAAGCTGGCTTTGAGGCGGTTACATGGATTGATGCTGGAACGAGAAACTTCTATACGGTATCTACCCCGATTGAATCTGTAGAAGACTTAAAAGGATTGAAAATCCGTGTACAGCAATCTCCAACGAATGTGGAAATGATGCGTCTGCTCGGCGGTTCTGCCACACCGATGGGATTTGGTGAAGTATATACGGCATTACAGTCTAAGGTTATCGACGGTGCAGAGAATAATGAGATGGCACTTACATCGAACGGACATGGAGATGTCTGCAAGTATTATTCCTATGATATGCACCAGATGATTCCAGATATTTTAATTGGAAACTGTACTTTTTTGGATGAGCTTCCAGCGGAAGATAGAGCAATTTTTGAGGAGGGCTTTGAGCTTGTCAATAAAGTAGAGCGTGAAGAATGGGTAAAGGCAGTAGAAGAGGCAAAAGAAAAGGCGCAGAACGAGCAGGGAGTGAAGTTCTACTATCCAGATACAAAACCATTCCAAGAAATCTGTGCACCAATGCATGAAAAATTATTAGAGCAGTACCCAGATTTACGACCAATTTATGAGAAAATTGAGCAGTATAACGCCGAATATCCTTCGGCTGCTGAGTAGGGAGGGATAGGATGAAATCACTTAGAAAAATTTTAAATTATCTTTTAAACGGATTGGCAGGAGTTAGTTTCCTAGCAATGGTTATTCTAACCTGCTGGCAGGTATTTACTAGATATATACTAAAGAGTCCTTCCACTTGGTCAGAAGAGTTGGTATCTTATCTCTTTGCGTGGATGAGTTTACTTGGAGCTTCCGTTGTAACGAGTGAGCGCGGACATATGAATATTCCGATTTTGGTGGAGCGCTTGAATGAAAATGGACAGAAGTTTTTAAATTGTCTCGGAGAAATCATTGCATTTTTATTCTCAGCTGTCATTTTAGTATATGGCGGAGTGCAGATTACAAATTTAGCGATGGGACAGATGACATCTTCTCTCGGTGTACCGATTGGTATTTTCTATATTGTACTTCCACTTTGTGGAGTTTTAAATATGATTTACACAGTTCTTAATATTATAGATATTGTGAAAGGAAATACGAAAGAGGAGGTGGCATAATGGCGATTCAATCCCTATTGATTATATTAGTTGTATTATTAGTTTTATTAGCACTCGGTGTGCCGATTGCCTATTCCATCGGTATCTCTTCCCTTGTTGCTGTTTTGCAGACGGTTCCACTTGATATATCCGTTGTCACAGCGGCACAGAGAACCTTCGTTGGAATGAGTAAATTTAGTTTGACAGCGATTCCATTTTTCATCTTAGCGGGAAATATTATGAATCAAGGTGGAATTGCAAAGAGATTAGTTGATTTTGTTATGGCACTTCTTGGAAAGATGCCAGGTGCGTTACTTGTGACAAATGCTGGTGCCAATGCATTATTTGGAGCTATTTCTGGTTCTGCCTCCGCAGCCGCAGCGGCAGTTGGAAGTATGGTAAAAGAAGGCGAGGAGGAGCAGGGCTATGACCCAGCACTTTGCGCGGCTACAAACGGAGCATCCGCACCATCTGGACTTTTGATTCCACCATCAAATGCATTAATTACGTACTCCTTAGCATCAGGAGGAACATCCGTCGCAGCTTTATTCCTCGGAGGATATGTACCTGGAATCTTATGGGCATTATGCTGTATTATTGTTGCGGTAATTATTGCGAAGAAAAAGGGATATAAGGGAACACCTGGAAAGTTTGACTGGAAAAATCTCGGAAGAGCTACTATAAGCGCAATCCCAGCGTTATCGTTGATTATTGTTGTTATCGGCGGAATTGTTGTCGGAGTTTTTACTGCGACAGAGGGCTCTGCCATTGCAGTTGTATATGCCTTAATCTTAGGCATTTTATATAAAAATATTACATTGAAGTCCTTCTGGAAAATTGTAGTGGACAGTGCAAAAATGAGCGGAATGGTTGTATTTTTGATTGGTGTATCCAATATTTTGGGATGGGTTATGGCATTTACACAAATCCCACAGGCTGTATCAGCGGCTTTACTTGGACTTACCGATAATTTCATCCTTATCTTACTTATTATGAATGTTATCTTACTCGTTGCGGGAACATTTATGGATGTAACACCAGCCATCTTGATTTTTACACCATTATTCTTACCGATTGTACAGACTTTTGGAATGCATCCAGTTCATTTTGGATTAATTCTAGTATATAATCTCTGTATCGGAAATATCACGCCTCCGGTTGGAAATACATTGTTTGTCGCAATTAAGGTGGGAGGAACTTCTCTGGCGAAGACGATTCCATATATGATATGGTATTACGTCGCCATTTTAGCAGGACTTTTACTTGTAACTTATGTACCGTTTATCAGTTTGGGACTTCCGACATTGGCGGGTCTATTATAAGGAGGGAGAACGAAGATGAGAGACTTTATGGATAAGGACTTTTTGCTATCGACAGAGACAGCAAAAGACTTATATCACAATTATGCAGAGAAAATGCCGATTATCGACTATCACTGTCATATCAATCCACAGGAGATTGCAGAAGACAGAAAGTTTGATAATATCTCTCAAGTATGGCTCGGAGGAGACCATTATAAATGGCGTCTGATGCGTGCAGTTGGTGTACCTGAGGAGGAAATCACAGGAGCAGCATCTGACCGTGAAAAATTTCGAGCATTTGCGAGGACAATGCCTCAAATCATTGGAAATCCAATCTATCATTGGAGCCATCTGGAGCTTCAGAGAGGATTTGGAATCACAGAACCTTTGACAGAGGAGAATGCAGATGAAATCTACGACAAATGCAATGAAGTATTAAAACAGTACTCTGCTCGTCAGCTTATGGAAAAATTTGACGTCAAGGCAATCTGCACGACAGATGACCCGATTGACGATTTGCACTGGCATGAAGTTATCGCAGCAGATGAATCGATGAAGATTAAGGTTTTACCGGCATTTCGCCCAGATAAGGGAATTAATATCGAAAAGCCTGAGTTTGCATCGTATATGGAGCAGTTGGAAAAAGTTGTGGGAAGAGAGCTACACTCAGTTGAGGATGTCATTGATGCATTCAATGAGCGTATTGATTATTTTGATGCACATGGATGTCTCTGTGCAGACCACGGATTAGACTACTGCATGTACGAGGAGCCAGATATGGACGCTGCCAATCAGGCGTTCGCTCTCGCAAGAAAAGGAGAGGTGCCAGCCAAAAATTTGGTTGATGCATATAAGACAGTCTTGACAATCGCATGTGCGAAAAAATATACAGAGAAAAACTGGGTTATGCAGATTCATTTTGGATGTCTTAGAAACTGCAATAAGCCACAGTTTAAAAAGCTCGGAGCCGATACAGGTTTTGATGCGGTAAACAGCCAGTCTGGCGTGGAAAACTTAGCACCATTATTGAATGCATTTTTGGAGAACGACGGTCTTCCTAAGATGATTTTCTACTCGCTCAGTCCGCTTGATAATACAGCGATTGCAACGATTATGTCCTGTTTCCAGGGAGGCGGCGTGGCAGGAAAGATGCAGCTTGGAAGTGCTTGGTGGTTTAATGATAATCGCCTTGGTATGAGGGCACAGTTATCTGACTTGGCGGCAAACGGAGTGCTTGGACGTTTCGTCGGAATGTTGACAGATTCACGCTCTTTCTTAAGCTATACAAGACATGAGTATTTTAGACGTATCTTATGTGAGCTTATCGGAGAGTGGGTAGAGGAAGGTCAGTATCCAAATGATGAGAAACAATTAGGAAAAATGATTGAAAATATTTGTTTTAACAATACAAATGAATTTTTCCGCTTTGAAGTATAAAAAAGTATAAAAAGGAGGGCATTTTATGAAGATGACATTTCGCTGGTATGGCGAGGGAAATGACAGTATCACTCAGGAACAGATTAAGCAGATTCCAGGAGTGACTGGACTTGTCTGGGCTTTGCATCAAAAGCAGGCAGGAGAAGTCTGGGAAGTTGAGGAAATTGAGGAGATGCGTCGACAGATTGAAGGTTGGGGCTTTAATATGGATGTCGTGGAGAGTGTAAATGTACACGACGATATTAAGATTGGACTTCCAACTAGAGATAAGTATATCGAAAACTATAAGCAGACACTTAGAAATTTGTCAAAATTTGGAGTAAAGGTTGTCACTTATAATTTTATGCCAATTTTTGACTGGACGAGAACAGACTTATTCCATCCGATGGAGGATGGCTCCACCGCATTATTTTATGAAAAGTCTAAGATTCACGAAGACTATAAGGAGATGGCGGATTATATTTTAAATAACTTAAACGGAATGACATTCCCAGGATGGGAGCCAGAGCGTATGGCAAAATTAGACGAGCTATTTGAGGCGTATCGTCCAGTGACAAAGGAAAAACTCTGGGACAACTTGAAATACTTCCTCGAGGCGATTATGCCAACTTGTCATGAGACAGGCATTAAGATGGCGATTCATCAGGATGACCCACCATGGGATATTTTTGGACTTCCACGTCTCTTATGTGATAAAGAGTCTATCGGAAAATTTTTAAATATGGTCGATGACGAGTATAATTGTCTCTGTCTTTGCTCTGGTTCTCTCGGCGCAAATCCAAATAATGATGTGCCAGATATTATTAGAACTTACTGTGACAGAATTGCATTTGCTCATATCCGTAATGTAAAGCATTTTCCAAACGGAGATTTCACGGAGGCTTCTCATAGAGACTGCGACGGAGATGTAGGAATCTTAGAGATTATGAAGGCGTACCACGACTGTGGATATAAAGGTTATGCCCGTCCAGATCACGGAAGACATATCTGGGGTGAGAAATGCAGACCTGGATACGGACTTTACGACCGTGCTCTTGGAATTATGTATCTATGGGGATGCTGGGATATGCTTGAGAAGACAGAAGGAAAAGTCGGAGAATAAATAGGAAGGAGGATAACATTCTTCTTTTCTTGAAGGAAATGTCGGAAAATATGAAATTTCAATGAGATGGAATATCAATTTTGATTAAAAACCTCGATATCTTACTTGAAATTTCTATTTTCTGATTCTCAAAAGATGGAGAATTGTTTATAAAGCTTATGAAATTATCATTGGAATCGATAAAAGAGAAGGATGCGTGGAAGGGATATCATCTTCCACAGTACGATATTGAGAAGATTGTAGAAAATACAAAAGAAAATCCACAGTGGATGCATTTTGGCTCTGGAAATATTTTCCGTATTTTTGCGGGAGGATTATGCCAGAAATTGATTGAGAGTGGAAAGATGGATACGGGAATTGTATGCTGTGAGGGATATGACGACGAGATTGTCACAAAATGTTTTCGCCCATATGATAACCTCACAATCGGCGTCACTTTAAATGTGGACGGCAGCATAGACAAGGAAGTTATCGGTTCTCTCGCAGAGAGTTTGACAATGCTCTATGACAGCGATAAGATTGTAGAAATTTTTAAAAAGCCAAGTCTTCAGATGGTTTCTTTTACGATTACAGAAAAGGGATATTCTCTTCGCAATGCGAAAAAGGAGATTGTGCCAGCAGTAAAAGAGGATATGGAAAATGGACCAGAGAATTGTAAGTCATTCATGGCTCAGCTTGCCTCGATGTGTCTTGCAAGAAAGGCAGCATGTGGAAAACCACTCGCTCTCGTCTCAATGGATAACTGTTCTCATAACGGAGAGAAGCTTCAGATGGCAGTGATGGAGATTGCGAAAGCATGGCTCGATAATGGAAAGATTACGAAAGAGGAGTATGCTTATCTGGAAAATGATATCGCATTCCCTTGGAGTATGATTGATAAAATTACACCTCGTCCAAATGCGAGTGTGGAGAAAGTACTTTTGGATGACGGTTTAGAGGGAATCAGCCCATTTGTCACGACGAAGAATACATTTACAGCGGCGTTTGTCAATGCAGAGAAGCCACAGTATTTGGTTATTGAGGATAAATTCCCAAATGGCAGACCAGCGCTCGATGAGGTTGGAGTTATTATAACAGACCGCGATACGGTAAATAAAGTGGAGAAGATGAAGGTATGTACTTGCCTTAATCCGCTTCATACTTGCCTTGCGATTTATGGATGTCTGTTGGGATATGAGTCTATTGCGGCAGAGATGAAGGATGAGCAGCTCTCTAAATTTATTGCCGATATGGGATATAAAGAGGGAATGCCATTTGTAGTGGACCCAGGTGTTATTGAGCCAAAGCAGTTCCTAAAAGAAGTGTTGGAGGTTCGACTTCCAAATGTCTTCATGCCTGACACTCCACAGCGTATTGCAACTGATACGTCTCAGAAACTTGCGATTCGTTTTGGTGAGACAATTAAGGCGTATATTGCGTCGGATGAGCATGATGTGAGTGAGTTGAAATTGATTCCACTTGTATTGGCTGGATGGCTTCGTTATCTTATCGCAGTGGATGACGAGGGAAAAGCGTTTGAATGCAGTTCTGACCCAGTGCTCTCTACAATGCAGCAGTATTTGGAGGGAATGAAGTTGGGAGAAGAGATTGAGGAAGAGAAGCTTCGCCCAATTTTAGAGGATAAGGCGATTTTTGGCGTTGATTTGTATGAATGTGGATTGGCGGATAAGGTGATTGGGTACTTTAAGGAATTGATGGCTGGTCCTGGAGCGGTTCGTGCGACGTTGAAGAAGTATGTAGGGTGATGGTTTTATAGAGTGATATTATTATAGAGTATTATTATAATAGATTGATATGGGATGTTGAGAGAGTTGGAGAGAGGGGGATAGTGGGGACGGACGCCGATAGAGCAAATCGAGATATGTGCCGCAAACACGTTCGTTCCCACGATTTTTCGACATACGCTGATTTTTGCCGCTTCCCGCAAACTCGCGCCTTCGGCACTCAAACAGTGCTCCAGCGGCAAAGCTAAGTATATCGAAAAATCGCTCCACTCTCTATCGTTTTCGGCGCATATCTCGATTTGCTCTATCGGCTGTGTATTGGAGATATTCTATAGTATTCTTTAAAATGGTGGGATTTATTTTTTCATTAATAATCTATCTCAATTAATTCATGTTCGTGGCTTTTGCCAGTTTCTAATTGTGCTATGCTTTTGTTAATCATAGCAAGATATTCAGCGTTTCGTGCTGCTTTTTCTAACTGATTGTATCTTTCCAAACTCAAAATTACAATATTTTTTTCGTTCTTGCGAGTAACTATAATTGTTTCGTGTGAATCGGTTGCTTTATCACAGTAGTTTTCTAAATTGTTCCTAAGCGTAGAATAAAATGAGTGAACCTGTACAGGTTTACACTACTTGCCAATTTGTTGGAGTTCCCTAAAGCACCATAAAATTCTTTTCTTAAAAAGATAATTCGTAAGTTTGGGTAAAAAATCATCCAATAAGCAATAAAAACTTGCCAAACTACAAGTTGTCTCCTTGCATAAATTGCTTCTTTGTGCTATCATTAATATTAGTGTAGATTAACGTAGAGAATGCAAGAGAGGTGTGCCGCATGGTTAGTTATAATAAGCTTTGGAAACTTTTAATTGATAAACAAATGAAAAAGAAAGACCTGGGTGATGCCGCAGGTGTTAGCGCAAATACTTTAGCCAAGATGGGGAAAAATGAATTGGTTTCTCTTGAAGTATTAGTTCGCATTTGTCGGGCATTGAATTGTGATATTGGGGATATTATGGAAGTGCTTCCTTCCTAATTGTCCGTTTTATGGGACAATGTATGATGTAGAATGGACAATGGAGGAATGTAATTATGATTGGTGCAGCTACTTATAGTGCTGGTCTGATATCTCAGTCTTTCTGGTTTCTTGAATTTAAGAAAGCGGTCAGGCTTCGGCAAGAAGGCTTGAATTATGATGAAATCAAAAAGAAATGTGTAGAAGAAAATCTCTTTGGTGCTGCCAAGGAGAAAACGTACCGTATTTACTTTGTCGATGGCAATGGTGAAAAGGTTTCTAACGAGCATCTGTACGTTGCTGACAAGAAGGATAAGGATACTGTGAAGAGAGTATTTCGCTTGCGTTTCTCCTTCAAGAACAAAAAATACAGTAAGGCTCAGAAATACTATCTGGTGGCTTATGATGATAATAACGAATTGGAAGTCCTGCGGTATGAAATCATCATGGACATTGCCTTTGCAGACGACTTCGATTTTGGATTCTAAAGGGAGGTTTTTGAATGGACTTAAAAGAATTTAAATCTATTCTAACAATCGGAGAAACTGTAGCGGTTGAATTCAAACGCTGCGGCAACGGAATAGAATCAGATACCTATGAAACAGTCTGTTCTTTTTTGAATAGGTTTGGCGGTGATATTTTCATGGGTGTATTAGATAATGGTACTGTGATAGGTGTACCGGAAAAGGCGGCTGCTGATATGGTGAGGAACTTTATCACGGTAATCAGCAATCCGACACTGTTTTCTCCTACCATTTATTTGACACCTGAAATAATTAAGGATGAGCAGGGGAATACCATTATCCATGTGCATATCCCGCCTAGTGCGGAAGTGCATAGTTACAAAAAAGTTATTTACGACCGTGTAGATGATGCGGATGTGAAGGTGACAGCTACTGGTGCGATTGCCCAGATGTATATTCGCAAGCAGAATATTTTTACAGAAAAGAAGATATTTCCATATGCGAAAATGGAAGATTTGCGATTGGATTTGTTACCGAAAATCCGGGTAATGGCACAGAATCATGCAGGCGGACAGCATCCGTGGACGGCTATGGATGATCAGGAATTACTGAAAAGTGCAGGATTATATGGACGTGATATTGCAACCGGAGAAGAGGGGTATAATCTTGCTGCAATTATGCTGTTAGGTAAAGACGATGTGATTCTGAATGTGGCACCGGTTTATGTGACAGATGCACTTGTTCGTAAGGTAAATGTGGACCGGTATGACGACCGTGAGATTATCAAAACAAATTTGATTGAAAGTTACGACAGGCTTCTTGAATTTGGAAGAAAACATTTGCCGGACAAGTTCTTTTTGGAAGATACTGTAAATAAGAGCCTGAGAAATACGATTGTAAGAGAAATGGTTAGCAATACTTTGATGCACCGGGAATTTTCCAGTAGTTATACGGCAAAGTTTGTCATTGAAAAAAGACGTATGTATGTGGAAAATGCAAACCGCGCATGGAAGGAAGGTTATATTACGATGGATAATCTGGAGCCGAATCCCAAGAATCCGATCATAGCTTCATTTTTCCGAAATATAGGATATGCGGATCAGCTTGGTTCTGGTGTCCGCAATTTGTTTAAATACAGTAAATACTATTCTGGGCAGGAACCGCAATTTGTGGAAGGTGATGTGTTTCGAATCATTGTACCATTGGATGATGAATACTCCTTTGATTTTGGTTCGATGAAGTCAGAGAATGGTATCGGTGATACTAATCGCTTGGCAAATGAGACTGAAAGTGCCGATAAAGTGCCGACTTGTGCCGATAAAATGCCGACTGATGCGACTAAAAGTGCGACTGATGCGACTAAAAGTGCGACTGAACATGAATTAACTGAAGATGAAAAAAGGATTTTATCTGTGATAAAGAAGAACCCTCGAATCACACAAAAGAAACTTCACGAAGCAACAGGAATTTCATTAGGAACAATTAAGCGAATACTCCCAAGGTTACAGGCAAAAGGTGTTCTTACAAGAAATGGAAGCAGGCGTTCCGGTCAGTGGAAGGTACAGAAATGAACAGCTATACCAGAGAGGAGAAGTTTATCTTGATGTGCAATTTCGGTTCCTATGCGGAAAGTTTAATTTAAATCCAGAACTGACTGTCGAGCAGAATTATTCTATCATCGACATACAAGTAAAGAAAGGTGCAACAGATAAAGAAGTATCGGTAATTCACTGATTATTTAGCTAGTAAATAACGTTTCGCCAGTACACAGCTGAGAGGGCAGATACCTGTCTCCCCTCTCAGCATTTGTCCCCACAACTTTCACATCTACCTCCACATCCCAATAAACCACTTCACAAAGTACAGTATCATATCCCAATAAATCTTCCACTACAATCTGTAAATTCTTATAAATTCCAATAGTGATAGACTCAGAGAAAGCAAAGATATTAGGAGCTTCATCCTTCTCGTATCGGTAGACAGTCGTCTGTTTATTTTTAGGGTCTACAATCTAATATTCCCGTACACCTGCCTCTAAATAGAGAAAATTTTTATATTATCTTTTTATTTATCAACCTTTGGAAGCCCAGCGAATCCAACAGCCAAATCTTCATCTGTAGGAATATAATCACTCATTGTACCGTCGTTATATTTTTGGTAAGCGAGAAGGTCAAAATATCCTGTTCCAGTGAGACCAAATACAATCGTCTTCTCCTCGCCAGTTTCTTTGCATTTTAATGCCTCGTCGATAGCGACACGGATTGCATGACTGCTCTCAGGAGCTGGCAAGATTCCCTCTACGCGGGCAAACTGTGTTGCAGCCTCAAATACAGATGTCTGCTCTACAGCGACAGCCTCCATTAATTTATCATCATATAACTGAGATAATACAGAGCTCATGCCGTGGAAACGAAGTCCTCCTGCGTGGTTTGCAGATGGGATGAATCCGCTTCCGAGCGTGTACATTTTGGCGAGTGGACAAATCATACCTGTATCACAGAAGTCGTAAGCGTATTTACCGCGAGTAAGGCTTGGACAGCTTGCAGGTTCTACTGCGATAAATCTATAATCCTTCTCACCTCGAAGCTTCTCGCCCATAAATGGAGAGATAAGTCCACCGAGGTTAGAGCCACCGCCTGCACAACCGATGATAATATCAGGTGTGATGCCGTATTTGTCGAGGGCTGCCTTTGTCTCGAGACCGATAACGGATTGATGAAGAAGTACCTGAGATAAAACAGAGCCGAGAACATATCGATATCCTTCGTTTGTAGTTGCAACTTCAACTGCCTCAGAGATAGCACATCCGAGACTTCCTGTTGTTCCAGGGAATTTCTCCAAAATCTTACGTCCAACTTCTGTTGTATCAGATGGAGAAGGAGTGACATTCGCACCGTAAGTACGCATAACTTCGCGGCGGAAAGGCTTTTGCTCGTAGGAGCATTTTACCATATATACTTTACAGTCTAAGTCAAAATAAGAGCATGCCATAGAAAGAGCAGTTCCCCATTGACCGGCTCCTGTCTCTGTTGTGACACCCTTTAAGCCTTGCTTCTTTGCATAGTACGCCTGTGCAATCGCAGAGTTTAACTTATGGCTTCCAGATGTATTATTTCCCTCGAATTTATAATAAATCTTTGCAGGGGTGTCGAGAGCCTTCTCAAGGAAATAGGCACGGACAAGTGGAGATGGACGATACATCTTATAAAATGTTAAAATCTCCTCTGGAATATCAAAGTAAGCAGTCGTATCGTCAAGTTCCTGCGCGATAAGGTCATCGCAAAATACAGGAGCTAAATCCTCTGCCGTCATAGGCTCAAGTGTTGCTGGGTTTAAAAGAGGAGCTGGTTTATTCTTCATATCAGCGCGTACATTATACCACTGTGTAGGAAGTTCACTCTCCTCAAGATAAATTTTATAAGGAATTTTTTGATTTTCTGACATAGTATTTTCCTCTCTTTCTTAATAAAGTCTCCCATAAAAATTATCGTTTTATAGAAGATGTATACGTATATCTTACAACGAAAATAGGAGTTTGTCATCGTTTATTTTTATTTTTCTAAGTTTTTTATCTCCTGCCATGATAAAGCAACGCCATTTTTGGAATTTTCTTCCGTTAATCCGAATACATTTGGATGTCGTCTTACCATTTTTTTGGCGACTGTATCGATGACATCATCAATGGTAAAGCTGCCAGTTTCCTCGGCAATCTGACTATGCAACATAATTTGTAGTAAAACGTCCCCGAGTTCCTCGCAGAAATGTCCTCCATCTTGGGTTGTCTCATATTCGGATAATGCCTCTAATGCTTCTTTTGTCTCTTCTAAAAAATAGGGTTTTAAGGAGTCATGTGTCTGGGCTCTATCCCAGGGACAGCCGTTCTCAGAGCGGAGAGTGGCGATGATTTCTTTTAAATCTTCAAAAGTATGGGTCATAAGTTCACTTCCTTTAATTATTTGAGAAGGTGTTTGTGGGTTCTCATGGGATTTATTATAGCAAATGATTTAGGGGGTGGCAAGGAGGGAATAGGATAGGGAGATGCTGGAGACGCTGAGAGAGAAGGCAGGTATCTGCCCCTCAAACACGTTCGTTCCCACGAT
>JAUUSJ010000302.1 GCA_030841965.1 Blautia sp. | reverse complement strand
TTTGACAAAAAGAATCCCGTATTTATGCGGGTTCTGGCGTTTCGCAAACGCCTAAGAAAAATATAAGATAAAAGGAGAAATGTAGAATGAAAATAAGAAAGATGCTCGGAGTACTTACAATGAGTTTATTACTTGTCTTTTCCGTAGCGGGCTGCGGGAATGACACATCAAAAGAGGAGGCTTCTTCTGCTGAGAATGAGGTGGCGACAGAGGCTGTATCCACAGAGACAGCAGAGACATCCAGCGATGAAAATGAGACAGATTCCGAAAAATCACAGGCTGAAGATTCCAACGTAAGCTCAGATACAAATACCAATAGTGGAAATGTGCTAATTGCATATTTTTCCTATACGGGAAATACAGAAAATGTAGCGCAGAGAATTGCGGAATATACAGGAGGCGACTTGGCTAAAATTGAGCGCGCAGAGGAATACGGCGACCTACAGACAGAAGCCGAGACAGAAATTAAAGACGGGGTACATCCAGAAATTACTGTCTCCGTCGATAATGTCGCAGACTATGATACTATTTTTGTAGGTTATCCAATCTGGTGGGATGAAGCTCCAGCGATGATAGCTACCTTCCTTGCAGATAATGATTTCTCTGGAAAGACAGTGATTCCATTTTGCACTAGCGCAAGTGACGATATCGACAATAGTCTTCATATTTTCAATGAGCTTTGTCCAGATGCCGAAATCGCCGAAGGACTTACCGCAAATAATCTCGATGATATTGAGCCTTGGATTCAAAGACTTAACCTTATGAGTGATAACAATAATTAAAAAACGAAAAGCAAAGGAGGATAATTTTATGAAGAAATTAACATCCCTACTTCTCTCAGCAATATTCATTCTTTCTCTAGCTGCATGCGGGAATAGCAATTCAAATAATGGACAAAATGCAGCAGGGGATACAGAGATTACAACTTCCGCAACGGAGACAGCGAGTACTAGCGAAGATAATACAACAGAGACGACAGAGACAGAAAGTTCCGCAGATGATACAGAAAGCGACAATCAAAATACCCAATCGGAAAACAACAATATTTTAATCGCATATTTCTCTGTTATGGAGACAGACGGCGCGGACACAGTGGCTGGGGCGAGCCGAGTTGCCTCAGGGGAAGACCTTCTTGGAAATAACCAGTATATTGCACAGCTTATTCAACAAGAAACTGGTGGAGAGCTTTTCCAAATCGAGACAGTCCAAAGCTATCCGACTACACATGACGCTCTCTTAGATTTTGCTTACGAGGAAAAAGCACAAAATGCAAGACCAGAGCTTTCCACGAAGATTGAGAACCTTGATAATTATGATGTGATTTTCTTAGGTTATCCAAACTGGAATGCAGACCTTCCAATGCCGCTTTATACTTTCCTAGAGGAATATGATTTTAGCAATAAGACGATTATTCCATTTACTACCCACGGGGGCAGCGGATTTTCTGGAACAGTTCAGACAATTTCGCAGTTACAGCCAAATGCGAATATTATATCGGAAGGACTTTCGATTTCTCGAGATGATGTATCGACAGCAGAGAGTGATGTCGTAAATTGGGTGAAAGGGTTGAATTTATGACCAAAAAATTTAGATTCAAAATCATCCTTGACATCATAATGACCGTATTATTGCTGTTTTTAATGGCAAGGCAGATTACAGGAGAAACTGCCCATGAATGGCTTGGCGCAAGTATGCTGATTTTATGGATTGCTCATCATATCCTAAATCGAAGCTGGTATATGCACCTTTTTAAGGGAAAATATACTCCTATGCGTATTTTACAGACAGTGACAAACTTTGCCGTCCTTCTCTCCATGTTCGGATTAATGATAAGTGGCATTATTCTTTCCAGAGAGGTTTTTGCTTTCTTGCCTATTTCTGGAGGCATCGCTCTGGCAAGGTCACTCCATATCGTCTGTGCATTTTGGGGATTTGTATTGATGGCTCTACATCTAGGTTTGCATTGGAATATGATTCTTAGTATGATACGTAAAGCAATGGGTCCAATAAAATCCAAGCCAAAACGAATCTTTCTTCGCATTCTGGCTATAGCGATTGCGGGATATGGTCTCTATGCCTTTGTGAAGAATCAGTTTCTCTCCTATATGTTCTTAACATCTCATTTTGTGTTTTTTGATTTTGAAAGACCTATACTACTCTTTTTCACAGAGTATATTGCCATCATGGGACTATTTATTTTTCTGGCATATTATATATCAAAAGGCATTCAAAAGCTGGCAAAAATCTCAAATTGAAAAATAACAGGGCGGATTTCAAAAAATCCGCCCTGTTCAGACTGTAGACAAAGTCCCGGCGAAAGCCAGGTTTTTCTATGCTTCAAACCGT
>JAUUSJ010000075.1 GCA_030841965.1 Blautia sp. | reverse complement strand
CACTCTCTATCGTTTTTCGAGGACATATCGACGGACTCTCTTGGCTGTGTACTGGTAAAATGCTATAAACTTTCTTTCATTAAGGATAGCTAATGCTTAGTTTTAATGTGAATTCACCAATGTTTTTATTTGTAAAAAAGATAAAAAACATTTTGATGAAAAGAGAATTTTTTAGATATTTGGATAGAAATAGGATTTATGAAATATCTTCAGATTTTCTTAAGATTTTGTTTATATAATTTTATGAAAAGACCGATTTGTGTATGATAGATTAGTATATATCAGAGGACAAATCGGTTTTTTGTTTTTATATTCTTTACTTAAAGAGCGACTAGATTGGGAGGAGTGGAAAATGGAGTTAGAGTTGAAAAATATTACAAAGAAATTTGGCGAGAAGACAGCGGTAAAAGATGTTAATCTTATCTTTCGACCAGGAATATATGGATTATTAGGTGCAAATGGTTCCGGAAAAACGACTTTGATGAGGATGATTTGTGGGGTTTTGCAGCCGTCAGATGGTGAGATATCTTGTGATGGAGAAAATATTTTAAAGATGGGGGAGGAATATAGAGCTAAATTAGGATATCTTCCGCAAGATTTAGGATATTATCCAGATTTCACAGCAAGGGATTTCATGTATTATATGGCGGCATTAAAGGGAATTGGGAAAAAAGAGGCAAGAAAGAAAACAAAAGAATTGCTTGAACAAATGGATTTGTCAGATGTGGCAAGGAAAAAGATTCGCACTTTTTCGGGAGGAATGAGGCAGAGATTGGGAATTGCACAGGCGTTGTTGAATGAACCAGATATTTTAATTTTAGATGAGCCGACAGCTGGACTTGATCCGAAGGAGAGAGTAAAGTTTAGGAATATTGTTGAGAAATATTCAATAGAAAAAATTGTAATCTTATCCACACATATCGTGTCAGATATTGAGTATATTGCAGATATTGTTTTGATGATGAAGATGGGAGAGTTTATATTAGATATGCCCTTGGAACAAGCGTCCATATTGATGAATGGAAAAGTTTGGAGTATGACTATAGATATAGCAGAAAGTGAGAAAATTGCAGAGAAATATAGAGTTGTAGATATGCAAAATAGGATAGATGGAAAAGCTTTCGTTAGAATAATAAGCGATGAAAAGCCAGAGGAAGAAGCACAGCTTATACAGCCAAGTTTAGAAGATTTGTATTTATATCATTTTCAGGAGGTGAAGTAAGATGCTTGATTTATTTTGGTTTGAATTTAAAAAAATTGCTTGCAAGAGATTTAATATTATTATTGTACTATGTACTGCCATTATAATTGCGTTTTTGTTTTGGCTGCCAGCTAAAAATGAGATGGGAAATGATAAAGATGGAAATAGTGTTTTAGGAAAGCAGGCAATTGCAGCAGAAAAAGAATGTTGTAATAAGTATGAAGGCGAATTGACAAATGAGAGAATAAAGAAAGATATAAGGGAATATCAAAATTTATTTTTAGACCCTAATAATTTATCAAAGGATGAAGAAGGAAAGAACCTGAATTTACAAGCAATTAATAAGTATGTATGGCCATATTCGACATATTGGAGATTAATTGATTATGTTTATATAGAACCTTATTATGATGATTATGAGATTATGGCACTTCGCAATGTTTCCATCGAACAGAAGTTTGATTTTTATAAGATGAAAAATCAAAAAATTCAGAAATTATTAAATTTAACCTATCAAGATTATAATTATTCAGAAAAAGAAAAGGAGTTTTGGACGAATAAAACAAAAAAAATTTCTGAGCCATTTCAGTTTGGATATTATGGTGGATGGGATATATTTTTTAAAATGGGTGAATTATTTACAATTCCGATAATAGCAATTTGCATTTGTATTAGTACTGTATTCGTAGGAGAATATCAATCTCAGACAGATAGTTTAATTTTATCTGCAAAGTATGGAAAATCGAAATTAGTGGTAGCAAAACTTATGGCAGCTTTTTCGTTTGCAATTATAATATTTGGATTATATGTTTTATTAGCGACAGCAGTTTTATTTTCCAATTTTGGAGTAGATGGAGCATCCTTTCCGCTGCAACTTATAGATGCGATTATACCGTATGATTTAACAATGTTTCAAGGATATTTAATCTGTGTTTTAACTACATTTTTAGTAATGCTTGGATTAACTTCGTTGACTTTACTTATGTCGGCAAAAATGAACAAAACGGCTATTCCTGTAATTACAGTCATAATTTTTGTAGTATTTAGTGGGTCTTTTTTGAGCTATAATCAGACAAGTTCAATAGGAGGCATATGGAATCATATATTGATTTTATTTCCTTATATGGCAGTATCGCCAGTGTGGATAAGTGAGTTTCAATCATATTTTTCTTGGGATATATTTGGAAAAGTGATTGACGTAGTAAGTATGAGAATGATTGTATATATTATTTTGACAGTAAGCTGTGTTCCGTTAGCGGGATATTTCTTTAAAAAGCATCAAGTAAAATAAAAACTGAAATTTAGTGGCTAGATTTGTATGTGAAAATATAATGAGAGGGTAATTATATGAGAGAAAAAATACTGGTGGTTGACGATGAAAAAGATATTGTAGATATTATTGAATTTTATCTAAAAAATGAAAATTATGAGGTAATAAAATCATATTCGGCAAGCGAGGCTTTGGAACATATTTATGGGGAAGAAATAGAATTAGCGATACTAGACATTATGATGCCAGAGATAGACGGAATGAAATTATGCCGAAAAATAAGAGAAAACTATAATTTCCCGATTATTATGTTGACAGCAAGGGTGAATGATTTAGATAAAATTAACGGCTTAACAATGGGAGCTGATGATTATGTCACAAAGCCGTTCAAACCGTTAGAACTAGTTGCGAGAGTGAAAGCGCAGCTTAGAAGATATAATAATTATGGAATAAATAAGAAATATGACCAAAAAAAAGCAGAAGATGGAAAAATCATTATTCGAGAACTTTCATTAAATATTATTACTCATCAGTGTTTTTTAAGAGGGGAGGAAGTTTTATTGACTCCTACGGAATTTTCTATTTTGAAATTATTATGCCAGAATTTAGGAGAAGTAATAAGTGGAGAAAAGTTGTTTCATTCTCTTTGGAAAGATGAGTATTATAGTAAGTCGAATAATACAATTACCGTACATATTAGAAATATACGAGAGAAATTAAATGATACAGTGGAAAAACCGAGATATATTAAAACGGTATGGGGAGTTGGATATAAAATTGAGGGATAGAAAAAATAATAAGTATTCCAAGTTGAGGATAAATATATTTACTAAACTAATCGCTATTTGGATAGTAGCATTTGTGAGTGTTTTTCTTTTGATTCATCTTTTAAAGGGAAGGTTTTGCTATGTGATTATTTATCTCATGATGAAAATTGGACAAATTCAATTTGATGATGCTATAAAACTATATGAAGTAATTTTTAGAAAATATAGTACTGTATTTATCTTATTATTTTTTATTATTATAATTTACATACAACTATATTTCCTTGTATCATGGTTAAGAAAATATTTTGATTGGATGAATGATGGAGTTGATGCATTAATTGAGAGAAGAGTTAATAGTCTTAATATGCCTCCAAAATTGAAATTCATAGAAGAAAAATTGCAATATGTTCAGGAAATCTTAATTAGACAGGAAGAAAAGAAAAATAGAGCAGAAAAGAAAAAGGATGAGTTGGTCATGTATTTGGCACATGATATTCGTACACCGCTAACTTCTGTAATTGGATATCTAAATATACTAAATGATGCCAAGGAGATGTCGAAAGAAGAAAGAAAAAAATATGTTCAGATTGCATTAGAAAAAGCTGAGAGATTGGAAACTTTGATAAATGAATTTTTTGAAATTACTTGTTACAGTCAGAACAATATGATACTGGAAAAGAGGGAAATTGACTTGTATTATCTGCTTGTCCAACTCATAGATGAGATATATCCACAGGCAGAGAAAAAAGGAAAGAAGATTCGACTAGAAGCGGATGAGGATATATCTGCATATGCAAACGCTGAGAAATTAGCCAGAGCATTTTTAAATATACTGCGAAATGCAATTCAGTATAGTGAGGACGATACAGAAATTATAATTTTGGTCAAAAAGAAGGAAGAGGGAACTTGTATACAATTTTGTAATTATGGCGAACCTTTGTCAGAGAATGAGCAGAGTAAAATATTTGAAAAGTTTTATAGAATGGATGAGGCAAGACAGAGCAATACAGGTGGAGCAGGGCTTGGATTGGCAATCGCAGATAATATTATAAAACTTCACGGAGGAAAGATAGAAATAAAAAGCAAAGATGGAATGACGGTATTTGATGTATGGATTCCTGACAATTAAGATGGCGTATAATCTAGAGAAATTTTAGATAATAATATTCAAAATTTTTGGGATTTGGTATTGACAAGAAAATCATTTTTGTATCCTGACTTTTGTAGGAAATTATCTTGTTTGTCATAATGACTTGCTTGTATGGGAACGGGTGTGTTATGATTAAAGTAATTTAAAGAAAAAAATCAAAATAGAGGATATCCAAATTTAAATTCACTTGTTGTTAGTGCAATTCAAGATAAGAATGAAAGAAGAATAGGAGGAATATCTTGGAGAAGGAGAATAGAGAGTATAAAGACAGCGTATTTGTTGATTTATTTTACAGTGATGAAACTGCAACAGAGAATTTATTAAGCTTGTATAATGCCTTGCATGATGCCAATATACAAGATACATCTATGATTCGTAAAATAAAAGTAGATGATGTATTGTATAAAAATTTTAGAAATGATATATCATTTGAAGTAAATGGAAAAGTGATTGTGTTTGGAGAACATCAAAGTACAGTGAACCCAAATATGCCACTTAGATGTCTTATGTATGCAGGAAGAGCCTATGAGCAATTGACGGATGATAATGTGAAGTATAAGACAACGCTTGTGAAGATTCCAACACCAGAGTTTTACGTATTTTATAATGGAGTGAGGAATAGACCGTTAGAACAGGAGTTATTACTATCGGATGCTTTTTTTGATTCTGATGGGAAAGAGACTATGGAGCTAAAAGTTAAGGTTCTCAATATCAATTCCAATAAAACCCATAAGATACTGGATAAATGTCCAGTATTAAAAGAGTATAGTATCTTTGTTGGCAAAGTGAGAGAGTATCAAAAAAAGGGCAATAAAACCGCCATTAAAGACGCTATCAATGATTGTATTGAGAATGGTATTTTAGTAGAATATCTGAAAAGAAAAGGAAGTGAGGTGCGTAATATGTTGACTATGGAGTATAGCTATGAAAAGGATATGCAAGTAAAGCAGGAAGAAGCAAGACAAGCTGGAATTGAGGAGGGAATGACAAAAGGAAGAGTCAAAGGGAAAAACGAAGAGAAGGAAAACACGGCAATTAGAATGATAAAAATGGGGAAGTTGTCTATTGCTGAGATTTCGTTATATTCTGGACTTTCTGAAAATAGAATAAGAGAACTTGAAGAAGAAAATAGTTTGTAAGGGTGTATAATATAATATCTAAAGAGTATAGCTATGAAAGTGAAGCGGAATACGGAGTAGTAAGAAAAATCGTTTTGTATAAACTTGCGTTAAAAAATTGGAAATAGATAGAATGGGATAAAGAAAGGAAGAAAGAAAATGCTATTAGTATGGTATCCAAAATGTAGTACTTGTCAAAAAGCTAAAAAATACTTAGATGAGAAGAAAATTGTAGTGGAAACTCGAGACATTAAGACAGAGAATCCAACGAAGGAAGAGCTAAGACAGTGGTACGAAAAAAGTGGACTTCCACTTAAGAGATTTTTTAATACGAGCGGTATGATTTATCGTGAGATGCAGTTAAAAGATAAGCTTCCAACGATGAGCGAGGAGGAACAGCTTGAGCTTTTAGCGACAGACGGAATGCTGGTGAAGAGACCAATTTTGGTTTCAGATGAGAAAGTACTTGTCGGATTTAAGGTAAAAGAATGGGAAGATTTGTAAAATAATCAGACATTAAAGATGAATATTATTTTGCAGACGGAAGAAACTTGAATAAAAAGTTTTATATTGTTTTACCAGTACATATCGACGGACTCTCTTCGCGTCTGGTTCCACTGTAAATTATAATTCTACGTATATACAAAAATAAACGGTGAGTTTTGAGTATATACGTAGAATTTTTATATATCATAATATATGTACAATCACACTAGAATAAATATGCAAATTTGAATAATATACGGATAAACTGTTAAAAAAATAAGAATATAAAATACTGTCAATAAATATAATTTTTACAGAATTATCAAAAAAATATACAATATATAGTAAAAAACGAGAATAGACAGAAAATAATTCCTCCATTTTGGAAGAGCCAATATGGATTTCACGGAGAAATTTATTTATCCAAATAGAAGAGTATAATAAAAAATAGACAAAAACATAGAAAATAAAAGAAAAAATTCTGTCTATTTTGTCGATTTAAAGAGGTGATATGGTAAAGTAATGCAAAAATATTCAAAAATTTTGTATGAAAATATTGTGAATCAAAAAAATTGGCATTGACAAATGGTAAAGTATGGATATAATAAAAAGTGAAAACAGAGTTTTTCAAATACTAATCAGAGCAAACTAGAGATATGGGTGACGAATTTGTTTTGCATATGGAGGTATTAGAAATGTTAGGGGCAAAAAAGATTGATCTTGAGGATTATAAGAGACTCGATCAATTTAGACATTTTCAAGACATGACATTTCCGTATGTAGGTTGTACGGTGAATGTCGATGTAACCAATTTATTAGAGAAGACGAGAAGAGAGGGAACAGATTTCTTTTTAACTATCTTATATCAGGTAGTAAGTGCAGCAAACGCAGTGCCTGAATTTCGCCAGAGAATTATAAATGGAGAGATTTGGGAGTTTTATTCCTGCAAATCTTCACATAGCATTGACAGAGGTGATTTTACGTACTCTCGTTGCAATTTGGATTATCATTACGAGTTGGATGATTTTTTGAAGTATGCGAAGAAGGAGCAGGAAAAGGCGAGAGAGAAAGGAATAAATGAAGACAGCGATGAGGAATCCCTGTTTTTTATTTCCACAAAATCATGGATTTTCCGTTTCTCACTCTTAGAATCGATAGAGTCCACAAGGACGAATCCACGAATCACATTGGGCAAGTACGTGGAGGATGAGGAAACTGGAAAGGCAGTTATGCCAGTATCTGTATTATGTCACCATGCTTTAGTAGACGATATTCATATTAAGAAATTTTATAGGGAATTACGAGAAAGATTAGACCAAGTAGAGTTAGAAGTTGCTGCATAGAATTTGGGAGGATCATTTATATAGAAATTGCTTAGAAAGCGGATTTGGAATTAGAGAGTATTTAATTTCAAATCCGCTTTTTTTCATTTATTTTCTTCATCAAATCTTAATAAGTTTCCCTATTTTTTCTTAAAGTGGTAGTATAGTATAATAAGAATATCAAAAAAAGAAATAAATTAGCTAATAAATTTCTAGAGGGAGAATGAAAAATATGTATAATATCTTAATAGTTGATGATGAGAGAGACATTGTAAATGCTTTAAAAATATATCTGTCCAATCCAAATTATGTGATGTTTGAAGCGTATACGGGATATGAGGCGGTAGAAATAATCGAGCGAGAAGAGATACATCTAGTATTGATGGATATTATGATGCCGAAGATGGATGGAATTTCTGCGATGGTAAAAATTAGGCAGACGAGTAATGTGCCGATTATTTTGCTCACGGCAAAGAGTGAGGATACGGATAAGATTCTTGGCTTGAATGTCGGGGCAGACGATTATATTACGAAGCCGTTTAATCCTGTGGAGGTGGCAGCGAGAGTGAGTTCTCAGCTAAGACGTTATATGCAGTTAGGCAGTGGGAATATAAAGTCGGATTATTATATTGTCGGGGGAATTGAGGTGGATGATAAGAGAAAACAGGTGACAGTGGATGGGGAGAGTGTATCTTTTACACCGAAGGAATATGAAATTTTAAAATTATTGATATCCAATCCAAATCAAGTATATTCCCCAAAAGAAATTTATCGCCTAGTGTGGAGGGAAAAATCATTGGATAGCAGTGATAATACGGTGGCAGTTCATATTCGACATATCCGTGAGAAGATAGAAATTGACCCTGCACATCCACGGTATCTTAAAGTAGTATTTGGACAGGGCTATATGATGGAAAAAGGAGGATTAAGATAAAATGAGAGAAATGATGAGACGGGGGAAGGAGTTTATTTATACCATTCCAGGGAAAATAATATTATTTATTGTAGATATTCTCGCTATACTTATACTGGTCGTTTGTCTGATGGGTATCGGTTTTATGGGCGAATACAGTTTTTATGAGGGCACAAAGGAAGATGCGTTAAGACAGAGTGTAGAATCTGAGATTGAGCTAGATTTACATGATGTCATTTTAAGGCAGTTTCGAGATGGCAGTGAGAATAGGAATCGTTCTGAAGATACAGATTCTAGTAATACGAATTTACGCTATGCGATTTATAATTCGGAGGGGAAGCTACTGACACAAAATGAGAAGTTGAATTTAAAAAAAGAGGATACAAACTGGGAGTATCATCTCTATTACTGGGGATATCACTATGAGGTAGACGGAGAGGGGAGAATTGACTATGGATTTCAAACGGAGGAAGAGCTTGAGTGGGGAATAGAGAGTGGGGAGATACAGGAGAAAGATGTCTATGAAGTTTGTGCGTATTTAGAGACAAAAAATCAAGTAAATGATGTCTATTCTTGGCTTCCTAAGATGATAGATTCTACATATGAAATGCGTTATATTGTCTTTCCAGTTGGAGCAGTTTCCCTTTTTGTGATGGTGATTTGTTCTATAGCGCTAATGTATAGTTCGGGAAGAAGAAATGATAAAGAAGAAATCGTCACAACAGTATTTCACCGCATTCCATGGGATTTGCTTCTTATCATTGTCGGTATTATTTGTTCTTGTATTATTTTACTCGGTGAGTTGACGATTTTGACATTATTGGGAGGTGGGAATGGGACAAGAGGATTTGAAATCTGGAATCATCTCAGTTCTTTCCAGACAGCAGTCGCATGGATAATGGTATACGCAATTTTGGTAGAAGTTGTTTGTCTCGCATTTTGTATGAGTACGGCAACTCGTATAAAAAAGAAAAATTTATTAAAAAATACCGTCATTTATCGTATTTTAAGATGGATAAGAGGATGGAAAATATGGAAAAAACTCTCTTATCTAGGAAAGAAAGGAGCGTATCTTGCGGTTCACTCGGTGGAATATATTCCGTTAATGGGGAAGACGATTGTTCTCTTAATTGTGATTTCCTTTATAGAATTATTTGCTCTATCGGCGGCAAATGATGTAGGGGGATACTTAGGTTTTTGGATATTGGAAAAAATGATTTTAATTCCAGCTATTTTGTATATTGTTTGGATTTTAAAAAAGTTGCAAAAGGCAGGAGAGAAGCTGGCTGCTGGCGATATGGATTATCAAGTTGATACGGAGAAGTTATTTTGGGAGTTTAAACAGCACGGTGAAGATTTAAATCATATTGCAGAGGGGATGAATCTCGCTGTATCAGAAAAGATGAAGAGCGAGCGCCTAAAGACAGAGTTAATCACCAATGTCTCGCATGATATTAAAACACCGCTTACGTCGGTTATTAATTATGCAGATTTGATTGGAAAGGAAAAATGTGAAAATTCGACTATCACGGAATATTCTGCAGTCTTACTCAGACAGTCGGAGCGTCTAAAGAGGTTGATTGAGGACTTGGTGGAGGCGTCCAAGGCGTCGACTGGAAATTTAGATGTGGAATTAGTCCCATGCGAGGCACAAATATTTTTGTCCCAGGTTTTTGGAGAGTATGAAGAAAAATTAAAAGAGAAGAATTTGGAGATAGTGACAAGTCAGCCTGAGAAACCGCTTTTTGTGATGGCAGATGGAAGAAGAATGCTTCGCATTTTCGACAATTTGATGACAAATATTTGTAAGTATGCACAGCCAGGAACTCGTGTCTATATCTCCCTGGAGGAGAGGGGCGATAACGCAGTAATTACGCTAAAAAATATTTCACATGAGCCGCTTAATCTGAGTGTAGATGAGCTGATGGAGAGATTTGTGAGAGGAGATTCCTCGAGAAATACCGAGGGAAATGGACTAGGGCTTTCCATCGCCAGGAGCTTAGCGGAATTGCAAAATGGCTCTTTAGATTTGGAAATCGATGGGGATTTATTTAAAGCGATACTTCAATTCCCAGTGATTAAAGCGAATTAAAAGAAAAAAGATTTTTGTAAAAGGGATATTTTAAGTATCCCTTTTTTGTGGTATTCTATTTACCATGAAAGCTCCGTCAAGCAGCTGTGCAGATGGGGAAGCTTGCTTACCCAGATGTACAGATATTTGACGGACTAAGCTATATGAGCACGTAGGACGATAGTCCGAAGTGTGAATATAGCTGGTGATTGCGGGAGCATGTAATGCGGAGCAATCAGCTTTCATATCGAATAATTGTGCAGGTGGGATAATAAAAATAAATTGGGGAGAGAAGAAGAATGATAAAAATTTTGCATACAGGTGATTTACATATCGGGAGAGAGTATAAAAAGCAGGAGCAGGAAAATGCAGAGATTGCGAAAAGATATCGGCGGGCCAGAGTGCAGGCTCTAGAGAATATTGTGGAAATCGCAAATGAGGAAAATTGTGATTATCTTGTTATTGCGGGAGATTTATACGATAAAAAGGAGATTAGTCTTGTTCTCCAAAAAGAAGTTTGTTCTATTTTAGGGGGATATAGCGGAACTATCTTGGTGCTTCCTGGGAATCATGATTATTATGAGGGGGAAGAGGATAAACTCTGGGGACGATTTTTGGAGCTTTCTGGGGAAAATATCATTCTCGCCAGAGAAAATAAGGAGATTGAGATGGATAAAGTTTGCTTTTATCCCTGTATTTGCCATGACCGCTACTCACAGGAAAATGCACTTGGATGGCTGAAGAAAAAGGAAAATTATCGAAGGGATACAGAGAAAAATATTGATTCCTCTAAAAAAGAAAAGATTAGAATTGGAATTGCGCACGGTGCTCTTGAGGGATTATCGTACGATAAGGAGAGGAAATATTATTATATGACAAGGGCAGAACTTGAAAATTGTAAGATGGATTTATGGTTGCTTGGGCATACCCATATCCCTTACCCGAATCAGGACGAGATAGTTGAAGGGAGAATATTAAATGCAGGAACACATCAGCCGACCGATATCGCGGATAATGCAGACGGCTCTGTTTTTTTGATAGAGCTCTTGGAAGACTCCTCAAAAGAGAGTGTGAGAAGAATTCAGAAGATTCATGTGAGAAAAATACCGACAGCCGCGATTCATTTTGAGAAAATAGAGATAAACTTGGCACATGGGGAAAGTTTGCGGGACAAAATAGAAAAAGCTGTTTTAGGAATGGACAGAGAAAACACGACATTAAGACTATTTATCTTAGGAACTGCTTTGGAGGAGGAATATGAAAAGAGACAATCTATTTATCGAGATTACGAGGAAGAATTTTTGAAATTTGAAGTGCAAGACATGGAGTTACATCCAGAAATTACAAGAGAGAAAATAAAAAGGGAGACGCTTGAGGGTTCTATCGAAAATCAATTATTGATGAAATATTTGGATAATCCTGAATTATTGAACCTAGCGTTTGAGCTTGTAAAAAGCTGTAAAAATTGAGGGGAGGAGTAAGAAAATGAAAATCAATGCATACTCGACGGAACAATTTGCGGGAGTGAGAAATCAAGATATACAATTTCAAGACGGCATGAATATCATAGTTGGGAAAAATGAGGCGGGAAAAAGTACGATGCTTGCCGCAATTTATCACGCTCTCTTGACCCCCTCGAAGCTGGACAAGAGAAAGAATAGAGATTTCATTAATCAATTTTTTCCGACGAGTGGAGCAAAGACAATCGATGTAAGAGTAGAGATAGAGAGCAGTCATCACAATCTTATCTCAAATCAAGATAAGAGAGAAGAAAAGAGTAAAAAAGAAAAGGAAAGACACAAAAAAAGTCGGGAAAGTTATACTATCGAAAAAATTTGGGATATAGATGGAAAAGAAAATATGACGAAGCTAAAACAAGAGAGTGGAGATATCTGGAGAGGAAATCAGGCACAGGAAAAGTTATCGGAGATTTTAGACTATGGAGAGGCATTTTATAAAAACCTAGTCTTTGACAATCAAAAATATGAGGAGGAAGTACTAACTTGGTTTTATCAATTCTTTTCTAATGAGGGAAAGCAAGATTTTGATATTACAGAGATAAAAACAAGATTAGCTCAGGCTTTTTCTGTGGCGGGAGGAATCTCGGAGGAAAAATTTCTCTCCCTCTTGGATGCTAAGATGAGAGACCTTTCTGTAAAATGGGATTTTGAAAAAGACGCTCCAGAGAGAGGGCGGGGAATCGATAATAAATGGAAAAGAGATATCGGAGAGATTCTTATTTCTTATTATGCCTATAAAGAGGCACAAAGAGAACTAGAGGAGACCATCCAAATCGAAGAAGAACTTGCAAAAAAAACAAAACAATTAGAAAATCTCACGGAAGAAAAAAAGAAAATAGAACAAAAAAGAGCCAAACTAGAGTCACAAAAAGCAGAGATTTTTAATAAAAGCAAGACTGAAAAATTGTCGGAAAATACGAAGAGAGAATTGGAAGTCTGTAAAAAAGTATCGAGAGAGTGGCAAAATCTTGAGATAAATTTACAGGAGGGAAGAAGATTAGCAAACTGGCAGCAGACGGTGGAGCAAAGAGAGCAAATTCAATTATTAGAAGAAAGAATAGAGACGGCAAGAAAACTTCAAGAAAAGATAGAAAAGCTAAGAGGTAGGGAGGAATATTTAAGGCAGATATCCATCGACTATGAAAAAGCAAAAAAGGCGAGGGAAGATATTGACAGAAATCAACTTCGTCTATCCAGTGTAAAATTATCCGCAGAGATTTGCCTAAAGGAGCCGTATAAAGGAAAAGTAGAACATGCAGGTGGAGTTTTAAATTTCCCTAATGAAGATGCAAGAAAAGAGAGAGAGCTTTATGACTTTATTGCTTCTGAAAAAGAAAAAAAATCAAGAAATTTGGAGAATGTAAAGTCAGTGGATGGTGAGATAGAACAAGGACAAAAAGATTTTTTTATGCAGAAGGAAGTAGAGGGATTTGTGAGAATCTCCATTCCTGGGATAGCTCAGATTCAAGTTTCTCCGAGAAATTTCGATGTGAAGAAATGCCAGAGAGAAATAGAAGAAAATACAGAGATTCTCCAAAACATCCTACAAAAATACTGTACAAAAACAATAGATGAACTATTAGAAGAAAAAAGAAATTGGCAGGAACGATTGGCAGACAAGGAGAAAAATGAGAGGGAACTAGAGCTTATTTTAGGAAATAGAAGTTTGGAGGAGTTAGAAGAAGAGCGATTAAACTCACAAAAGAAATACGAAACTGTCATCTTCAAAGACGGAGAAAATATAGCCGCAGAGGAAGAAAAAATAAAAGAAGAAATAAAAATATTTCTAAAAAGAACGAAAAAACCAACGCTGGAAGCTGGTATCATAGCGGCAGAAACAATACTGCAGCAATACGAAAATACTTACCAGACATACGAGAAATTATTGCAAAGGAAAAAAGACCTAGAAGTCGAAGAAAAAATTTATCAAAAACAGCTCGAACAATTAGCAGATATTTCTATGACCGAGGAGGAGTATGAACAAAAAATTAGAAATTTACAAGAGAAATTAAAGCAAATAGAGCAGGAGAGAGATGAACTCACAAGCCAGATTGGAAGCTTATCTCAAAGGGAAACTCTAGATATAGCTGAGATGGAATTAGATGTCTTGAACTTGAAAAAAGAGTGGGAGAGAAAGAAAAAAACATATCACTATTATGAGAAAATAAAGGAAGATTTTATAGAGCTAAAACAGGAAAGCAGAGATAAACTTGAAGATTTTTATAAAGACTTCTGTGAAAACCTTGCAATTATTACAGGAAATAAAATAGAAATTCGTTCTTTTGAGAATCTAGAACTAGTAAGCGGAAAAAATAAGATTACCACAAAAGAAATCTTATCCGAGGGAACGAAAAAAACAGTTTTATTGGCATTTCGTCTGGCAATCTTGGAATATTTTTATCGCAACGAAATAGACGGCGGAATTGCAGTTTTCGACGATATATTATTAGACATGGACAAAGAGAGAAGAAAAAATTCTGCCTTACTTCTAAAAAAATTTTCCAAGAAGAACCAAGTTCTTTTCACAACCTGCGATGAGGAGATTGCAAAGTTATTGGAGGGAAATCTGATTCGCATATAAATTTTGGCTGAATTTTAGGTGTGGGGACCATGGAAGGAGATGCAAAGAGAGTCCGCCGATATGTCCTCGAAAAACACTATAACAAAAGTTTTGTTAATACAAATAGGTTGGTAAAAGACGTTCTTAAATTAAATCTTAAATGAAAAGTGATATTATTACATTGATACAGCCAATACACAGCCAAGAGAGGAGACCGCTATCTGCCCCGCAAACACGTTCGTTCCCACGATTTTTCGACATACGCTGATTTTTGCCGCTTCCCGCAAACTCGCAGCTACGCTGCTCAAACAATGCTCCAGCGGCAAAGCTAAGTATATCGAAAAATCGCTCCACTCTCTATCGTTTTCGGGGCAGATAGCGGTCTCCTCTCTTAGCGTCTGTCCCCACATCCCCTCTCTTCTCTATCTTGAATCTTTACTCAGCCAAATAAAGATTTACCTCCTGTGTAATGCTGTTTACCGCCTCGTCAAGACTTATCTCCCCTTTTAGATAGCGAACTCCAGAATCAGTAACTGCATTTAAGATAATCTCATTATCTGAGATTGGAGTTGTGAGAGTTTTACCCAAATCCAAAAATTCTTTTACCACTTCCATTGTAGGAGCCTTTGTATCCATGACTTCTTCTAACCCAGTTTTGCTATTATAACTTGAGTAGGATTGGATAACTGTTCCTGGCTCTCCCTGGTCCCAGTATTCTTCGCTGTCATAGACATTCTTTGTCACTGGAAATCCTTCAAATTTGGTAATTTCTTGTCCGTCATCGGAAAATAGAAATTGGATAAATTTTTTGGCGTCCTCTTTCTGGGAGGATTTTGAGTTGATTCCTACTACATCAATAGGGACAAAGCAGTTTTGTGCCTGAGCATTCCAGAGCTTTTTGGCGATAGAGGAATCTAAATTTTGTACGGAATCGATAGTTGCGATATCCAAAGGCGAGTAAATATTGCCTGCTGCCAGTATGAACATATTACTTTTTATATGAATCGACTCAAAGGATACACCGATAGTAGGGTCATACACATCAGAATCAATATTGACAGCATCTTCTCCGTACTGTTCCTTAATCTCCTCAATTCCCTTAAGTCCAGCTTGGTAGATGCGGTTAGCCTGCGTCAGAAAATCCTTGATAGATGACTCATTCAATGTCCCATCTTCATTTAGCCAGGCAGCGGAAGAAGAAAACTCTAAATTCTCTAAAAGCATTTGGGTTCCAAAACTAGTACTAAGAGGAAGGGTATACGATAATTTTTCTTTATCAAGTCCATACTCCTCCTTATGATTTTCTATGATATCGGCCATAGATTTTAAATCTGTGATGGAATCGATATCTTTTTTATGTCCAATCAATATAGGAATTCCAAATTTGACTGGCATTGTATAGATACTGCCATCTTCGTCCGTATAAGCCTTTTGAATATTTTCCAAAAGATTGGCATCTTTTAGTGTATCGCTTAAGTCCTCTAGCATACCTTTCTCGATATAGGTATCGGAAGGAATTCCATCTAAAATAATAATATCTGGTCCTTTTCCAGCCATAATCTCTGTGTTTAAAGTCTTCAATGCGTCAGTGGCAGTGACGGCATCGTCTCCTGACATACCAATCTCCAAATTTAGATAGATATCGGGGTATTTTTTCTGGAAAATGGCGGCGGCTTGTCGGATAAAAGAGTTATCCTCCAAGGAATAAACTTTAAGCTCTGTATCTGGAACGGTCGGTGTATCTTTAGAGTAGACATATCGATAAATTTTTCCAACTGGATTACCAGAACTATAATCTGTGGAACTAATATAAAAACTGTCCCCATCTCTCAACGCAGAAGTAAAGCCTGTGCCTGGAGAGCCGATGGAATTTAGAGAGCCGTCAATTACTTGTTCTATTACAGTTCCGTCGAAGGAATAGCGATACATACCATTATGGTCCAGATAAAAAATATTATTCTCCTCATCACCGTCTAAAAATAAAATAGGTACAGAGGAGGAAGTATTATTTTGGAGATTTGATTCATCTGAGGTAATCTGTTTTGTCAGGGCATCTCCTGTGTCGAGGGGCTTTCCAGTCTCTATATCATAGTAGTGGACCGTACCGTCGGTAACTAATACAAGATTTTTCCCTGATATTCCCATAAATTCTACCGAAGCTCCACTCTCATAGCTATGTACGACAGTATTATCTAGAGGGTTGATTTCTGTGACACCATTGCCGACAATATTCAAAAAAAGATTCCCATTATCTGCAAATTGACCGCTTGAGATGAGAGAACTTTGCATGATATCTGAGATATCTATCGTCTTTGTCTCTCCTTCTGGGGAGCGGTAATAGCATTCTATATGAAAATCATCTGTCTTGTCATCATCGGAAACAAAGGTTCCGACAAAGAGACCGCCATCTTTTGCAATGGCTGTCTTGTAGATAGAATCTCCCGTTTTTTTGTCGTACGGGATTTTCATAAGTTCTGCCAAAATGGTATCCTCTTTCCAAGACTGACCGTTATCGGATGAACTTGTAAAATGTAGTAGATTGTCTTTGTCCATATAAAGAATAGACAGAGAATTATCGTCTAGGAGTTTCATATTTTCTATTGTTGTAGAATCTTTTGGAAGAGGGATATCCTCCTCCAGATAACGCCCCATTGCATTTTTTTGTTTCTCTGAGTCTGTATTTGAGGTATTCTCTTGCCCACAGCTTATTAGACTGACGAGTAATGTGAGAATTAGACAAAGAGAAAGGAATTGTTTAGGCTTTAAATTTTTATATCGTTTCATTTTGTTTCACAACCTCCTTATTTTGATAGTTTTTATGGTAGCATGGAACTCTCTAAATTGTCTCTAAAATTCAGAAAAGTTTTTTAGGTTGGATATGAGAGATGGAAAGATATAGAAGTGTAAAAATGGGGAAATTTTATTAAGAAGTTCAAATAATAGAGAAAGACTTGAGGTTTTGTGGAAAATGATAGACTAAATCATAGTGTTATGGTATAATTTGACTGTTACCGCCCCTAGACTGGTACCGAAAGGGGGGTGTTCCTGTTGGAAGAATTCGTATCTTTTATTGTTGCCGTCGCGGCTGGTGTAGCCTGCCACTACATCATCAAATGGTTAGATGGCGACAGATAGTTGGTAACTAGCCTATGGCATAAGCCACCATACCAAAACGGAATAGAAGAACCCAGAGTTGCCACTCTGGGTTCTTCGGTTGTTGTTCCTGTTGGAACTTTCATATCTTTTTGCCTACTGGCATTATAGCATATGCAATTTGGAATTGCAATATTCTTTACAAAAAGAATTTAGAGGATTTTTAGATGAAAAAATGCTATACTTTAAAATAAGTTGATTTTTTGATTGTATGTTCAAAAAGATATATTATAAAAGATAAAAGGAGAAAAAATGTTTCAAAAGCTTCATATACAGATGACAATTTTTGCCTCAGCTATTACTAGCATTATTTTGATAGTGCTGACCTTTGCATGTCTGATAATCTCGGAAAATGGAATGCGCAAGAATAGTTATACTACATTTGAAAATAATATAAATTCCTGTATTAATTATATGGAAGTCCAGACGACTTTATCTCATCAGTGGATTTTACAGGCAAAAAATTCATATGGTATAGATATGAAAATATTAGATAATGGAAATAGATTGTTTTTTGATGAATTAAATTCTAGTGAGTCAAGAGAAGCTCTGTTTCAGAAGATAGCAGAAATCTCGAGAGAGACGGAGGGACTTGACGTAAATTCGATTTATAATTTTACAATTAAAAAAATGGCATTCTTTACTACCGCAGATTATTATGCCTGTACAGCATTTATTCCAAAGGAGGAGGGGGGATTAAGCGCCATTATCGTATATCCGCTAAATGGCTTAAAACGTCAACTGACTTATCAGAGGATAGCTTTCGGAGTTATGGTATGTTTGGCAATTATCGCTATGACTCTATTTTTCTGGTTTTTGATAAAAAAATTATTATATCCTTTGGAGGAAAATCGAAGAAAGCAGACCGAGTTTATTGCGGCGGCATCCCATGAACTTCGCTCGCCACTTACCGTAATTCTCACAAGCATCCAAGCATTGGAGAGTTCCAAGGAGGAGGAGAGAGGAAAATTTATTTCTGTAATTAAAAATGAGGGAGATAGAATGGCAAGGCTAATTGGAGATATGCTCTCCCTTGCCAATGCGGATAATCATTCCTGGAGTATTTTAAACTCTCCATGTGAGCTTGACACCCTTATCTTAGATACTTATGAGAAATATGACCCAATCTTTCGCCAAAAGGAAATCCATTTCTCTGCCAAACTTCCAGAAGAAGAATTAGAGCCATGTCAATGCGATGGCTCTCGAATTAACCAAGTGCTTGGAATTCTTCTTGACAATGCAGTGAGCTATGTGCCCGCATACGGAACTGTCTGCATAGAACTCTCGGAGGATGAAAAAGCTTTTCAGATTACAGTTTCAGATAATGGACCTGGAATCCCGGACAAAGAGAAAGAGCTTATATTTGAGCGTTTCTACCGTGTTGACTCATCCAGAGGCGGTAAACAGCATTTTGGACTCGGGCTTTGTATCGCAAAAGAAATCATAGTATTGCATAGAGGCACGATTACGGTCAAAGATACAAAGGGAGGAGGAACGACATTTTTCGTTCGGTTACCGAAACACTTAGAATAAATCAAAAAAGACTTTTTGACCCAACATCATATTATTTGGATAATACAGTGCAAGGACGCTCAGAGATGAATATTTAAATAAATATTCAAATATTGTCTGAGTCAACTTGCATTTGGTATCCAATACCGCGAATTGTCTTTAGACAGAGGCTACTATTTACTGTCCTTAGGCGACGACGAAGAAAATGAATATAATTATCCAAATTTCCATCCTCCACATCAGAATCCAGTCCCCATACTCGAGAGAGAAGCATCGCTCGGGTTAGGGTCTGCTCTGGATTGCGTAAAAAAACTTCAAGAAGAGCGCCCTCCCGCTTAGAAAGTGTACATTCTTTAGAATCTTTAAAAAGTCGATTCGTTTCAGGGTCAAAAGAAATATCCCCAAGCCTTAATAATTCCGTATTATCCCATTTTCCAGGACGTCTCATAATACAGCGGATTCTCGCAAGAAGTTCCTCAAATGCAAAAGGCTTTACGATATAATCATCTGCCCCACATTCCAGCCCTGTCACTTTATCATTCAATTCTCCCAATGCGGTAAGAAAAATCACGGGCGTAGAAATATGAGATTTTCGTGCGGTTTTCAAGACAGAGATACCATCTAAAAGAGGTAACATTCTGTCTAAAATTACAAGGTCATGCATATTTTCTTTCATATAATAGAGTCCCTCTTCTCCATCATGACATATATCTACCAAAAACTCTTCCCGTTCCAAACTAAATTTCATAGCCTCAGCTAATTCCGCATCATCTTCAATAATCAAAATCCTCATATTTATTCTTACCCTCCATGAAATATATTTTAAATTGAATGCTATTTATTATATCATATCTTTCTCTAAAAATCCTCTAAAGAAAATAAAGGATTTGGTGTAATGGAATTAGACGCGAAGAGAGACCGTCGATATGTCCTCGAAAAACACGTTCGTTCCCACGGTTTTTCGA
>JAUUSJ010000074.1 GCA_030841965.1 Blautia sp. | reverse complement strand
CCCACTCCAAGCTATCGCTCTACGTGCTCATGCAGCTTAGCCCGTCAAATATCTGTGCATCTGGATAAGCAAGCTTACCCATCTGCCCATCTACTTGACGGAGCTTTCATGAAAGCTGATTGCTTCGCATGACATGCTCTCACAATCACCAGCTGCATTCCCACTCCAAGCTATCGCTCTACGTGCTCATGCAGCTTAGCCCGTCAAATATCTGAGCATCTGGATAAGCAAGCTTACCCATCTGCTCATCTACTTGACGGAGCTTTCATAGCAAAATAATTTTTGACCATGACGTTACAATATAGTATAATGGAAAACAGCGACGAAAAAAAGAAAAGAACGGAGAAAGGATTGGATAAAGTATGAGAGAAAACTTTATGTATTGGAAGAGGGGAGTCAAGGATGGATTTCCAATCTGCCTTGGATATATTGCGGTGTCCTTTACATTTGGAATCATGGCAAAAAAGATGGGATTATCTCTAGTTCAGGCAGTCCTAATATCAGGAACCAATTTCACATCGGCGGGACAGTTTGCTGGACTTGATGTAATTGCCACTAGTGGAACGTATCTTGAGATGGCGATGACGCAGTTGATTATAAACTTAAGATACTGCCTGATGTCTTGTTCGCTGTCACAAAAGATTGACCCAAATTCTAAATTTTTCCATCGATTTTTCATAGCATTTGGAAATACAGATGAAGTATTTGGAGTTTCAAGCAGTGTGGAGGGAAGATTAAAGCCTGCCTACTCTTACGGCGTTATCAGTATCGCACTTCCAGGATGGATTTTTGGAACCTTCCTTGGGGTAGTTTCAGGAAATATTTTATCAGACAGAATATTAAGTGCGCTTGGAGTGGCACTTTATGGAATGTTTATCGCCATTGTGATTCCACCAGCGAGGGAGAATAAAATACTGAGAGGAATTGTCGCAGTCTCAGTCATATTAAGCTTTTTATTCTCTAAGATATCCATATTTGCTAAAATATCATCAGGATTTAAAATTATTATACTGACGATACTAATTGCCGGAGTCGCAGCAGCTTTATTTCCAGTGGAGGATGAGAAAAATGCAGCATAATATTTATATTTATATACTTGTGATGGCAGTTGTGACCTATCTGATTCGTCTTTTGCCACTCACATTAATTCGCAAAGAGATAACAAATAAATTCATACGCTCTTTTTTATACTATGTGCCTTTTGTAACTCTAACTGTCATGACTTTCCCAGCCATACTGAGTGCGACAAATAGTGTATATTCTGCGCTTGCCGCATTGATAGTCGCAGTCGTCTTGGCATATCGGGGCGGCAGTTTATTTCAGGTGTCAATTCTCGCCTGTCTTGTTGTATATGTGATGGAGTTTTTCGTCTAGGCTTGTGAAGATTGATTCATTACAGAAGAAATACGGTGAGGGAAGTACTTGAAAACTAAATTTGATATATTATATTGATTTTCGATATCCTCTACCCCTCAGTATGGAAAATCAATATGACATATCTAAAAATAGAATTCAAATACTCCCATCACCGTATTTCTGTATAGAATACTCAATTTCATACTCCAACTTACTTTCACCATTGAAGTATGAAGGAGTAGAATCTCTTGTTCAAATCATTGTAATGATTTGCGGTATTCAGAAGGCGTCTTCGATGTGACGCTTTTAAAAAGAGATGTAAAAGTATTTGACTTTTGAAATCCGCAAGAAGCGGCAATCTCCTGAATCGGGAGGTCTGTCGTTTCTAGTAGAACTTTAGCTTTTGAAATACGAAGTTTTGTTAAATAACTATATGGCGTCTCACCCATTACTTTTTTGAAAGATGAAATAAAATAATTTTTAGAGAGCTTACACATATTTGCTAAGTCTTCCACTTGTAATTCCTCCGTATAGTTGCGGTTCATATACGAGGCGATGTGAAAAATACCTTTTTGGTATTGTTGGCTATCTTTGTGTTGTGTTGTCTCATGAGAAAACTCTAATTCAACTATAGTGGCAGAAATTAAAAAGGCTAGGTTTTCTAGCTTACAAAAATCTCGACGCTCCCCTTTGTCGAATTCGTCTTTAAAGAGTTGAATATAGGATTTTAATTCATTTGAACATTCAAAAGGGAGATTAAACTCTCTGCCAAGGCAGCCTTTTTTTTCTAATACTGATTCAAAAAAAGTCTTATCAATTACAATTCTATCATGGGCGACATTGGATATGCGGAATTTTGTGGAATGTTCCTGGTTACTCTCAAACGGATATACGTATCCCACTTCTCCAAAGTACACCGCATCCTCGACTAAAATCATTGGAATTGGTCCATAAGGAATTAAAAATTCATATTCTTCATGAGAATGAGAAAAAGGATTCGTAACACGGTCTGCTGACGGAATAATAGAAGCAATGGATAGCATATCACAATAGTAGTGGTTACAATTCTTTTTCAAAAAATCTTTATCTGGATGATGAGCCGAAAATAACTTGTTTAAATCTTTCTTCATAAAGATTCTCCTCTCATTTTTAGTTATAGTTAATCAAAGAAACTCAATCATCTATTGATTAAATAAAGTATACTATATTACGACAAAAAGATGCAACGGATAATAGTTCGGAATAATACACATAAATCGGATTATCAAGATAAAATGTGTCAAAGTTTTGAAAACTATATAAAAATAAAAGTATAATCAGACAATAATAAAAATTTAATGGAAATACGGGGAGGGAAATCTAATAAACACTTTATAATAATAAGTTCCGATTAAAATATATTATGTACATTATCAAAATTTATATGAATTGTATGAAAATTGAAAGAAATTCACGGGTTGCTTTTTACATATAAGCATGGTATTTTACTATAAAAGCTCCGTCAAGCAGCTGTGCAGATGGGAAAGCTGGCTTGCCCAGATGTACAGATATTTGACGGGCTAAGCGGTATGAGCACGTAGAGCGATAGCTTGAAGTGCGAATACAGCCGGTGATTGTGGGAGCGTTGCGGAGCAATCAGCTTTTATAAAAGCTCCGTCAAGCAGCTGTGCAGATGAAGAAAATATTATAAATATTAGGAGGAGAAAAAATGGATTTGGATAAAACGAAAATAAAAAATATATTTATTCCAGTTGCGTTGCTTATTTTATTTTACTGGATTTTACAAAATTTTACTGTCATAGGAAAGACGATTCAATTTATATTTAATTTATTTTTACCGTTTTTAATCGGAGGTGCGATTGCGTTTGTCTTAAATATTCCGATGAAAAATATCGAGGAATTTTTATTTAAAAATGTAAAAAAAGAAAGTAAGCTCTATCGCTTTAAGCGGATTATCAGTTATTTAATTACATTAGCACTTGTTTTTTTAGTATTATTTTTAGTGATAGTTATTGTCATTCCACAGCTTACTTTGACGATTCAGACTTTGGCGGCGAGACTACCAGAAGCGTTGGAATCTCTGCAAAAAGAGATAGATGTTTTGATGCAAAGGTGGCCAGAGTTTGTGCAAGTGACGGGAAATATCGATATTGACTGGGCGGGAATTACGAATAAGATTTTGGTGAGTCTTCAGAGCGGATTTTCAAAAGTTTTAGGTTCCAGTGTGAATATCATTGGAAATGTAGTGAGCACGATTGTAAATACTGTGGTGGCATTTATTTTCTCCATTTATGTTTTGATGCAAAAGGAGAAGCTTGCTATTCAAGTGAAAAAAGTATTATATGCAATCTTAAAAGAAAAAATCGCGGACGAGATACTTTATGTGGCGAGATTAAGCTCAAAAACATTTTCAAAGTTTTTCTCGGGACAATGTCTTGAGGCTTGTATCTTGGGACTTTTATTCTTTGTCAGTATGAGCATTCTGGGGCTTCCGTATGCGGTCTTAATCGCCGTGCTTGTGGCATTCACAGCATTGATTCCAGTTGTGGGAGCGTTTATCGGATGCTTTGTCGGAGTGCTCTTGATTGCCACGGTGGAACCGATTAAGGCGATAGAGTTTTTGATTTTATTTTTAGTTTTGCAGCAGATAGAGGGAAATCTTATTTATCCACATGTTGTCGGAAGCTCTGTCGGACTTCCCTCTATCTGGGTGTTAGTGGCAGTGACGGTGGGTGGTAACCTGCTTGGAATTGCCGGAATCCTTCTTTTTATACCGTTCGTATCTGTCTTATATGTGCTATTTCGTACCTATATCTATGATAGATTGAAGGAGAAAAAGGTTCCCGCCAGCAAGTGGAATGAAATGACATGATACTAGGGTCAAAAGGTCAAAAATCCGACGCAAGTTTGCTAAATCCAGCCGCCGTCGAGGCGGATAATTTGCCCAGTGAGGTAAGGCGTGGCGGTTGCGAGAGAGTAGGCGAGATTTCCTACTTCCTCGCAGCTTCCAAATCTTCCCGCTGGGATTTCTTCTTTTAGCGCCTCTCTCTCTTCCTTGGTGAAACAGCGATTCATATCGGTATCGATAACGCCACAGGAGATGGCATTTACATTGATATGACTCGGAGCGAGTTCCTTTGCAAGTGCCTTTGTAAATGCATTGACCGCCCCCTTACTCGCCGAGTAGGCGACCTCACATGACGCTCCGACCTCTCCCCAGACGGAGGAAATATTAAGAATGGAGCCGGTTTGTCTTTTGACCATGGAGGGGATGACCTGTCTGCAACAGTAAAAAACAGAGTTTAAATTCGTATTTATAATTTTATTCCAATCTTCGATACTCATATCTGTCAGAAGACCAATATAAGAAATTCCAGCGTTATTGACGAGGCAGTCAATCGGTCCGAATTTTTTCTCAATATCTTGTATCATATATTCAACAAAAATGGGGTCTGCGATATTTCCAAAATAAGAAATGGCAGTCGCACCTAGGTTTTGACAGAGCTGTCTTGTCTTTAATAATGTATCTTCATTGTGGGCGCCATTTAGGATAATGCGGTATCCCTCTTTGGCAAATTTCAAAGCAATCTCTTTTCCGATTCCTCTAGAGGAGCCAGTAATTAAAATAGTCTTCATAAATGAAATCCTTTCGTTTTTTATTTATTCTTTCATTATAGCATAAAACAAAACTTGAAATAAGGGGATATGTTTGCTATACTTAAACGGAATGAAAACTGTAGGGAAAGGAAGAAGAATAGTGAAAAACCATAAGGAAACAGAGCAAAAAGAAAGCAAAAAGCCAGAAGAAAAAAGTGTTCTTAGTAAATTAGTGCCAATATTAATCCTTCTTTTTCTTCTTGTATTAACAAGTATGATTACGTATACTTCTGTGCGTTTTATATATGGGTTAAGATATCAAAAGAAGAATAGTCAGGTGGAGTATGATGACGAGATAGTCAACGATAACCTATTGAGCGCCATATTTTTAGATGACCCAGATACACCAGAGGTGGACTATATTGCTCTTAGAGATTTTAATACAAATGTAAATAAGGTGAATATTATTATGTTCCCTACAGATGCGGTAGTGACTTTATCAAAAGATTTGAAAAAGGAATTATCGAGCATTGACGATTCTGTTGAGAGCGAGATATATTTGACTGACATCGGAACATACTATGGAAGTTCTGTGGAAAAATATGAGCAGACAGTAAAAGCGATGGAGGAGATTTTTCAGGAAGATATTCCAAGCTATGAGACGCTGAGTTTTGATGATTTTATTTCTATGATTAATTTAGTGGACCCAATCGAGTATGAGTTGGATACCGAATTATCCTATTATGATAAGAACCACCAGGTGGCTACGGCAGGACCAGGAATAGTCAAGATAGGGGGATATAAGGCACTAGGACTTGTAACTTTTTTGGATAAGGATGAGAGGAAGAAAGAGCTGCAAGAAGAAAAGAGTACGAGAAATACAGAACCAGACCCATCAACGACGACCAATAATACAAATAAGACAATCAGCACGAAGACGGAGTCCCTAGATGAGAATGGAAGAATTAAGACGGCAAGTAATTATCTGACGAAGTATGTGGGACAGGTAATGCAGATTCATACGAGGGCGGAGATGTTAGATTATCTGAGCAGTTATTATCAACTACTGAGTACGAATGGAAATGTAGGAGATATTACAAAGTATATTGATAACTTTTTGGATTTAAGTGAAGAAAAGATTCATTTTTATACGGTAAAAGGTAGCAGAAATGATGATAAGTATACAATCAATAGTGATAATGCGGCTTCTGCTCTGACCAATATGATGGAGGAAGTAAAGAACGAGGATGATACTGAGGAGGAGAAGAATATCGAAGATTCCAAGACATTGAATATTGAAATTTTAAATGGGGCTTATATTCAGGGAATTGCTGCTGAGTGGAAGAAGAAATTAGAGAAAGAAGGATTTACGATAAAAGATATTGGTACTTACGGTTCTGAGGCACCAGAAGATGGCTTGATTATTGTGACCGAGGAGGGAATGGGAGAAGACCTCAAGAAGTATTTGCCAGATGCAGAGATTCAAGTTGGAGAGTTGGAGTCAGATGTTGATATTCAAATTATACTTGGAAGGAATAATAGTGACCACGAGGAAGAAGAATAATTTCTCAGATATCACTATGTATGAAAATCAATTAGGAAAGGAACAAGTGGTAGAATGGAGGAAAATGCAAAAAGAGAGAGAGTTCTTGGAGCTTTAGTTGATTCTTTGCGACTTGACCGGGCGATGAGTCTGACGAAAACATACCTAAATAACTCTGTACTGAATAAAATTTATTTCGTCAATACGCAAACTTCAATCTTAGCGCAGGACGAGGAAGAAATTGCTCTATTTTTGGAAGGCTTGGATCTTGTTTTACCTGGAGACCAAAATATAGAGGAAGCGATGAGCGGCGAAGAAAAATCAAGAGAAGAATTGCCCTATGTGCTTCACTATTTATATCAATTATTTGCGAGTTTTGACCGCACAAAAAGTTCTCTCTATGTGGTCGGAAAAGAAGAAGAAAAAGTAGAACTTTTGATAGAGATGTTAAAAGAAAGTTATCCGAATATGAAGACATCGGGTGGTGTGAGCACGGCGGATAAAGCACTTTTAGTGAATGATATCAATACTGTTGTGCCAAATGTAGTTTTATTCTTTTTTCCAGTTCTAGAGCTAAAAGAGTTTTTAGATGAGCATGGAAGAAGTATTAATACAAAGCTTGCAATCTGTGTGGAAGATATTGATATTTTAATTGATGGAAGATTAGAAAAGATACCAGCGTTAATTGAGAAATTACATCTGGAAGGAGTCTATCAATTCTTTTTGCGCAAAAAGATAATCTCTCCGACAGCTCAAGATTCTATTTTTAAAAAGAGATTAAAAGAAGCAGAGCAGAAAAAAAAGGAAAAAAGTAAAAAAGAGTTATAGATGACAAAAAATATTCCAATTTTGTGCTAAAATTATGCAAATTGTATAGAAAAAACAGTACAATTTTTGATGGTTTAAATTATATAATATTGCTAAAAATCTCCAATTTAAGACAATTTGATGTCTTTCATTGGAGATTTTTTTTAGCATGATGCAAAGAAAAATGGGTGTCAACTGGTAGTATTGCATAGAACAAAAAGATACAATGTTTAAAAGTCACAAAATTATAAAAATTTATTTGTTTAATCTGAGAATAGCCAGAAAAAAGAAAAAGGAGTATATTATATATTGTGATTAAGGATAATATACAGAAGGTCAAGGAGGAAAAAGAATGGCTAGTTTATCATTGAAACATATTTATAAAATATATCCAAACGGATTTAACGCAGTAAAAGATTTTAACTTAGAGATTGCAGACAAAGAATTCATCATTTTCGTAGGCCCATCAGGATGTGGTAAATCTACAACATTACGTATGGTAGCAGGTCTTGAGGAGATTTCGAAGGGTGAATTAAGAATTGATGGAAAATTGGTAAACGATGTAGAGCCTAAAGATCGTGACATCGCCATGGTATTCCAGAACTACGCTTTGTATCCACATATGTCTGTATATGACAATATGGCATTCGGATTAAAATTAAGAAAGGTTCCAAAGGACCAGATTGACAAGCAGGTAAAAGAGGCAGCTAGAATCTTAGGACTTGAGAATTTATTAGACCGTAAACCAAAGGCATTATCTGGTGGACAGAGACAGCGTGTTGCTATGGGTCGTGCTATCGTTCGTAAACCAAAGGTATTCTTAATGGACGAGCCTTTATCAAACTTGGATGCTAAGTTAAGAGGACAGATGCGTATCGAGATTTCTAGATTACATCAGGAGTTAGGAACAACAATTATCTACGTAACACATGACCAGACAGAGGCTATGACACTTGGAACAAGAATCGTAGTTATGAAGGATGGTGTTGTTCAGCAGATTGATTCCCCTCAGAACTTATATGATAGACCAGGTAACTTATTCGTTGCTGGATTCATCGGAGCTCCTACTATGAACTTTGCAGATGTTAAGGTTGAGAAGAGTGGTAATAACGTAGTATTTGACTTAGTTGGATATAAGATTACAGTTCCTGCTGAGAAAGCGAAGAAGTTAGTAGACGGTGGATATGTTGGAAAGACAGTTGTTCTCGGTATTCGTCCAGAGGATGTTCATGATGATGAGATTTCACTTGAGAAGTTCAGTGGCAGTCTCTTCGAGGGAACAATCAAAGTATACGAGATGCTCGGTGCAGAGGCTAACTTATACTTCGATATCGGAGATTCCCAGTTTACAGCTAGAGTAAACCCTAGAACAAAGGCTAGACCTGGCGACAAAGTTAAATTTGCTATGGACTTAACAAAGATTCATGCATTTGACAAAGAGACAGAAGAGACTATCTTTAACTAAGTCGATAGATTTTCTTATCTGAGTGGTCAAAATGTTGATATAGAATCGGTGTTTTCCGATTATAGATGAAAAAATTATGAGGAAATGCATAAATTTTTATGTATTTCCTCTTTCTTTTTATGATAAAATGCTTTAGAATAAAGGGTAAGACATAAAAAGAGAATTAATGTAGCAGAGCTCTCCATCACCCTGTGAGTTTTGCTTGCCAGTTTATGCATATGAAAGCTTCTAATCCTTTTTTGCTTGAAGCTTGGATATTTGAACTTTCATAAAAATCAGAGAAGGAGTGAGTAAAGGATGATTTCAAACCAGATTTTACAAGATACGATTGATGGAATTAAGGCGATTACAAGAATTGACCTTTGCGTTATGGATACGGAGGGAAAGCCGCTTGTATCTACATTGGATGACTTGGAGGAGTATGAAAGTGCAGTTTTAGTTTTTGCACAATCCCCGGCAGATAGTCAGGTACTTCAGGGCTATCAGTTTTTTAAGGTATTTGATGAGAATCAGCTGGAATATATTATTTTGGTAAAGGGTGAGACAGACGATGTATATATGATTGGTAAAATTGCTGCTTTCCAAATTCAAAATCTTTTGGTGGCTTATAAAGAGAGATTCGACAAGGATAACTTCATTAAGAATTTATTATTGGATAATTTATTGCTTGTTGATATTTATAATAGAGCAAAAAAGCTTCATATTGAGACGGATGCAAAGCGTGTCGTATACATTATTGAGACAAAGCATGAGAAGGATAATAATGCACTTGAGACAGTGCGCAGTCTTTTCTCTGCAAAGACAAAGGACTTCATCACAGCAGTGGATGAGAAGAATATTATTTTAGTCAAAGAATTAAAAGGCAATGAGACACAAGATGACCTCAATAAAACAGCACAGGTTATTGTGGATATGCTAAATACAGAGGCGATGACACAGGTTCATGTTGCATACGGAACAGTGGTCAACGAGATTAAAGAAGTTTCCAGGTCCTATAAAGAGGCGAAGATGGCTCTCGATGTAGGAAAGATTTTCTACAGCGGTCGAAGCGTTGTCGCCTATAATAAGCTTGGAATTGGTCGTCTGATTTACCAACTGCCATTGCCTCTATGTAAGATGTTTATCAAAGAAGTATTTGAGGGACGTTCCCCAGAAGAGTTTGATGATGAGACATTAGTGACGATTAATAAATTCTTCGAGAATAGCCTGAATGTATCCGAGACATCTAGACAGCTCTATATTCACCGTAATACACTTGTCTACCGCTTGGATAAACTCCAAAAGAGCACAAACTTAGATTTGAGAGTATTTGAGGATGCGATTACATTTAAGATTGCATTGATGGTAGTAAAATACATGAAATATATCGAGACAGTGGAGTATTAATACAGCTGGTGATTGTGATAACAAAAGTTTCACATATTATGAGTTGCATAATGATAAAAAATATTTTAGTATAGAAAGGGAGGATAGAACGAGCTATCCTCCCTATTCTTTCGAGAAAACGATAATCAAGGAGCTTTCGAGTGAATGATAATCAGGGAGGAATAGAAGGCGAATCGTTGCGTAGAAATTAATGATGGAAGGATGGAATATAGTATGGAGACGAAAAAGCGAGAAAAGGGAAGAAAACTTATTGTTTTTTTGCTTATCGTTTGTATGGCTCTTCTTGTTCTTGTCTTATTTTTGACGAGAAAATATATAAAGTTAGAGACAAAGCTTGGAGTCATCGAGAAAATTGTGGATACTGCTTATTTAGAGGATATAGATGAGGACCAGCTGGAGGAATATATATATAAGGGATATGTGGCTGGACTTGGAGACCCGTATTCCGCTTATTATACGAAAGAGGAGTATGATGAGTTGAACGAGGAGAATACAGGGGCTTATGTCGGAATTGGCGTCACGATTGCAAAGGATGCCAATACAGGAGAGTTTATCTTTGGAGATGCCTACGAGGGCGGACCGGCGAAAGAAGCGGGGATACAAGAGGGAGATATTATACTCAAAATAAACGGAGAATCTGTGGATGGGATGGAATTAGACACTCTCATCTCCAAGATAAAGGGCAAGGAAAATGTGACGGTCAAATTCGTCATACAAAGAGACGGCAAAGAAAAGGAGATAGAGGTCACGACGAGAGAGGTTGAGATTACAACAGTAGAATCCAAAATGCTAGATAATAAGATAGGATATATTCAATTATCTCAGTTTATTGAAGTTTCCTCAGAACAGTTTAAGGCTGCATACGAGAAGTTAAAAGAGGACGGAGCGACCTCTCTTATCGTTGATTTGAGAGATAACCCAGGCGGTCTATTATCTGAGGTAGTAGATATCGCAGATTATTTCTTGCCAAAAGATAAGATGATTGTGTACACAAAGGATAAGAATGGAAAAGGCGATGAATATAAATCTTCTGATGATAAGTTAATTGATATGCCAGTTGTCGTATTAGTCAATGGAGAGAGTGCGAGTGCGGCGGAGATTTTGACTGGTGTCATAAAGGATTATAAGATAGGAACGATTGTCGGAGAGAATACATTTGGAAAAGGAATTGTACAAAAATTTTATCCGCTCGGAGATGGGTCGGCGGTAAAATTGACGGTAGAAAAGTACTATACTCCGAATGGAAATGATATTCATAAAAAAGGAATTGCACCAGATATTGAGGTGAAGCAAGAGAAAGTGGAGGAGAATTCTTCTACCGATACGGAGGAGAATGCTACAGATAATCAGCTTGAAAAAGCGATTGAGATATTAAAGGAAAAATAAAAAGAGACTGTCGGAAGATAGATTTTCCAAATAAGATATAGAGTTTTTTGAAAAAACTTCGTACGATATTTAATTGGAACTTCTAATTTTCTGGCAGTTTCTTTTTTTGGCTATGAAAAAATTACTCGGAGAAGCTGATGGACAGGGAAACTAAAAAGTGCACAAAAAAACTGTGAAAAATATATGAAATATATATAATTGACATAGAAAAAACTTTGTTATATAATCTGATGTATACAACACAGAATGAAACATAAAACACAACACATTGCGCATGAGAGTGCGCATAGAAAAAGGAGGTCAAAACTATGAAGCTAAAAAAATTAACAGCATTAGGCTTAACGGGCGCAATGTTGTTATCTCTAGCTGGATGTAAAGGAGCGGGAGATGCTTCTGATGCGTCTGTGGAACCAGAGATTGTGATGGACGTCGCATTTGAAAATTCCAGCAGTGAGCCAATCGGAGCAGGTTGGGAAAAGGCACAAGAGATTATCAAGGAGAAATCCGGTGGGAAAATGTCAATTGAGGTATATCCAGACTCACAACTAGGAGATAAGTCATCGCTGATTGACTCTATGCTTCTTGGAGAGCCAGTTTGTACATTGGCGGACGGAGCGTTTTATGCAGATTACGGGATAGCTGATATGGGAATTTTGTTCGGTCCATTTTTATTTGATAATTGGGAGCAATGCTGGACATTAATCGAATCAGACTGGTATGAGCAACAATGTGCAAAATTGGAAGAAAAAGGGCTAAAAATCATAGCATCTAATTGGATGTATGGAGAGCGGCATACATTGACGAATGTTCCAGTTAATACAGTGGACGACCTAAAAGGATTGAAGATTCGTGTTCCGTCCAATGAGATTCAGTCTCTGGGATTTGATGTTTTAGGGGCGACGTCGACAGGTATGTCCCTTGGAGATGTCTACCAGGCATTGCAGACGAAGACCATCGATGGAGCTGAGAATCCGATTGCGACATTATACGGAAGAAAATTACATGAGGTGGCGCCGTATTTGATTTTGGATGGACATGTAAAAAACTTCACGACATGGGTTGTATCTGCCGATTGGTTTAATAGTTTGACGAAGGAACAGCAAAACTGGCTAGTTGAGACAGCACAGGAGGCCGGTGAGTATAATAATGAAGTCCTTCAGGAAGCTGAGACGGAATATTTGCAGAAGATGAAAGAGGAAGGTGTTACAGTCGTTGACCCATCTGAGGAAGTATTGGATGGATTTCGTGAAAAAGCGCAAAAGTTTTATGATATGGGTGACCGTTTTGGATGGTCAGATGGATTATATGAGACGGTGCGCAAGGCTATGGGTGCAGATGAATAGGGGGCTAGAGAATGGAAAAGAAAGAGAAGAAAGGGTTAAAGTTTTTAGCAAATTTTGATGTCATAGTAGCTTCAGCCATTTTAGCTATTTTGATTGTCTTGACATTTGCGGGAGTAATCTGGAGATATATTTTTAAAGCTCCATTTACTTGGTTAGAGGAAGTGCAGACATCTTGTATGGTATGGATTACATTTGCCGCGGCGGGAGCAGCATTTCGGTCTGGAAACCATGTGGCGATTGAGATGATTGTTGATTTAATGCCAAAGAAAGCACAAAAAATTATGGAGATTATTATCTCTATTATCGTGGTTATTGTAGTCGGATATTTATTTATTCAGACAATTCCATATTTACAAATTTTCTTAGAAAGCGGACGCTCTACGAGTATGCTACATATTCCGTATATCGTTATATATGGTATTTCACTTTTTGCATATATCGATATGATTATCAGTTATTTTTATAGCGTGATTCACGGCGTAAAATCAGAAGTAAAGGAGGCGGCAAGCAGCGATGAATAATATATTATTATTAGCGGCAATTGTGATGTTAGTACTTTTATTTTTAAAGGTTCCAGTATATTTGGCTGTCCTTGGTGGTTCTATGGTGTATTTTGTATTAAATCCACATGTGAGCGCTGCCGTATTTGCACAGCAGACCATTATTGGAACGGAAAAGATTTCGTTATTGGCGATACCATTTTTTGTATGTGCAGGTATCTTTATGAATTATACCGGTGTGACAAAACGAATTATGGATTTTTGTGAGGTTGTCACAGGTCGTCTTCCAGGCGGTTTGGCGCAGGTAAATATCCTTCTCTCGACAGTGATGGGTGGTTTATCTGGTTCTAATATTGCAGACGCAGCGATGGAATCCAAAATGATGGTTCCAGAGATGACAAAGAAAGGATTTTCCCTAGAATTTTCCAGTGTTGTGACGGCGGCGTCATCCATGATTACCCCATTAATTCCACCGGGAATTGCCATGATTTTGTATGGATGTATCGCAAATGTTTCCATCGGTAAGCTGTTTATCTCGGGACTTGGCGTCGGGGCACTCCTTTGCATTACAATGATGATCTTAGTTGGTGTTATTTCTAAAAAACGTGGCTATGGAAATATCTCGACAGAAAAGCTGACATTTTCACGCTTTATGCAAGCGTTTAAGCCTGCAATCTTGCCATTATTACTTCCAATTATTATTATAGGAGGTATCCGAATTGGCGTGTTCACAGCGACAGAGGCTGGTGCTGTAGCGATTGTCTATGCCGCATTTTTAGGATTTCTTTACAAAGAGATGCATATAAAAGATATGATTCAAGGCTTAAAAGAAACAGCCTGCACAACGACATCGATTATGTTGATTGTCTCTGCAGCCTCTGTATTTTCTTGGATTCTCACAAAAGAACAGATTCCACAGGCATTGACAGCTTGGATGCTTGCAAATATTCACAGTAAAATTGTATTTTTACTTGTTGTTAATGTTTTCCTTTTGATAGTTGGTATGTTTATTGAGGGAAATGCGTCTATGATTATTTTAGTTCCTCTATTGGCACCAATCGCATCGGCATATGGAATCAATGAGATTCAGTTTGCTATGATTTATATTTTCAATAATGCGATAGGAGCGCTATCTCCTCCAATGGGTACTTTGATGTTTGTAACATGTTCTATTACAAAATGTAAGACAGCAGCCTTCATCAAAGAGGCAGTGCCTTTCTATATTTTGTTAGCTGTCAATTTATTATTGCTTACTTGGTTTGAGCCATTTACTACATTTTTAGTAAATTTATTCTACTAAAAATATGTGAAAAAATATATGATATCTCTTCCTCTCTTTTTGGAATCAAGATAGCGAAGAAACAGAATCATTGTTTTATAAAGTATGCTATAAAATAAATGATTCATAAAAGAATAAGAGAAAGATAAATATAGAAGAGATATTGATGCCTACAAATGTATACAATAGTTAATACAATATATAATATAAAAATGAAAAATAGGAGGAAGAAACATGAAAGCAATGTATATTAATGCTCCGGGCGAAGTTGAAATTCGTGATATTGAAATGCCAGTGAGAAAGAAGGGAGAAGTTTTATTGAAGCTTCTTTTTGGAGGAATCTGTGGAAGTGATTTGGGTTCTTATCGAGGAACTTTTGCGTACTTTGATTATCCAAGAATTCCAGGTCATGAGTTTTCAGCAGAGGTAATAGAAGTAGATGAGAATAATGAATATGGAATAAAAAAAGGGATGATTGTCACCTGTAATCCATATTTTAACTGTGGACATTGTTATTCCTGTGGACATGGTATTGTGAATGCCTGTATGGATAATGAGACGATGGGATGCCAGCGTGATGGAGCATTTCGTGAGTATATCACTATGCCGATTGAGAGAGTTTATGACGGAAAAGGAATGAATCCTAAGACATTAGCCGCAATTGAGCCATTTTGTATCAGCTATCACGGTGTGAGCCGTGCGAATGTAAAAGCGGGAGATAAAGTATTAGTAGTTGGAGCAGGAACAATTGGAGTTTTAGCAGCCATTGCAGCAAAGGCAAAGGATGCCACGGTATATATTTCCGACGTATCAGAAGGAAAACTTGAAATGGCAAAAGAGTTTGGAGTGGATGGGACAGTATTAAATGATTCGCCAGAGAATTTTGCAAAGAGAGTGGAAGAAATCACAGACGGAAATGGATTTGACGTGACAATTGAGGCGGTTGGTTTGCCGTCTACATTCCAAAACTGTATCGACGCTTGTTGCTTTGGTGGGCGTATGGTATTAATCGGAGTCGGAAAACAAAATCTCGATTTTAATTTTACATTAATTCAGAAAAAAGAATTAAATGTATTTGGTTCCAGAAATGCATTGAAAAAAGACTTTTTGGAATTAATAGATTTGGTGAATGAAGGAAAAGCACCGTTAGATAAAATTATTACAAATACATATCGATTTGACGAGGCGGCAAAAGCATTTGATGATTTCGCACATAATCCAGGAAATATGTTAAAAGTAGTATTTGACTTTTCAAATATTACGAAATAATTCAGCAAATTTCTATAGTTTTGTTGATATATTGTTGACATAAGATGAGCGAGCAAATATTGATTGGAGGAAAATGGAAATGGAAAAACTAAATTATGAGGTATTAGAAAAATCAGGATATGACGGTTATATTTTAAAAGATGCGCCGGAGAAGGTAATGCAGTTTGGAGAGGGAAACTTCTTGCGAGCATTTGTCGATTATTGGTTTGACCTTGCAAATGAGAAAGCAGATTGGAATGGAAAATGTTGTCTTATTCAGCCGATTGCGCAGGGATTAAGCGATATGATTGACGAGCAGGAAGGACTTTATACTTTGTATTTGCGTGGAAGTGAAAATGGAAAAAAGGTGGATGATAAGCGAGTCATATCGAGTGTGAGCCGTTGCTTAAACCCATATGAAAAGGCTGGTTATGATGCGATGATGGAGTTGGCGGCAAGTGATGATTTGGAAATTATTGTATCTAATACAACAGAGGCAGGAATTCAGTATGACCCTTCTTGCAAGCGAGAGGACTGTCCTCCATCGAGTTTCCCAGCAAAATTAACGCAAGTTTTGTATCACCGATATGAGGCGGGAAAGTCAGGAATTATTATGCTTGCCTGTGAGTTGATTGACAATAATGGAAAAGAGCTATTAAAATGTGTAAATCAGTATATTGAACAATGGGGCTTAGAAGATGGATTTAAAAAATATGTAAATGAAGACTGTATTTTCTGCGGCTCTTTGGTAGACCGTATTGTTCCTGGACGTATTCGAGATGAAAAAGAAATTGAGCAATTAGAGAAAAAACATGGATACTCCGATGCCCTTTTGGATGTCGGTGAAGTATTCGGTGTCTGGGTTATTGAAGGAGAGGAAAAATTAAATGATATTCTTCCATTTAAAAAAGCAGGATTATCCGATAAAGTATTTGTTGTGCCTGATATGAGCCCATATAAGAAGAGAAAAGTGCGTATTTTGAATGGGGCGCATACGGGATTTGTGCTAGGAGCTTATCTCGCAGGTGAGGATATTGTCCGTGACTGTATGCATGATGAAGTGATTAAGGGATTTATGAATAAGATGCTTTATGAGGAGGTGATTCCAACTCTTCCTCTGGATAAAGATGATTTATTAAATTTTGCAGCGGCAGTATCGGACCGTTTCAATAATCCATTTGTAAACCATGAATTAATGAGCATTTCATTAAATTCTACTTCTAAGTGGAAAGCTAGAAATATGCCTTCTTTCCTTGAGTATGTAAAAGAAAAAGGACAGTTGCCAGTATGTCTTACTATGTCATTGGCGGCCTATATTGCATTTTATAGTAATGATATTCAGAGATTGACCGATGCAGGACTTGTATGCAAACGTCCAGCTGGAAATGAGTATACAGTGAGTGATGATAGATGGATATTAGAGTTTTATTATGCGCATAAAAACGATTCGGCAGAAGAATTAGTACATGCAGTATTGACAAATGAGAAGATGTGGGAACAGGATTTGACACAGATATCTGGCTTAGAGATAGCAGTGAGAAAAGGCTTAGAGAAAATTCGGAGGGAAGGAGCGAAGGCTGCCTACGCAAGCTGCCTGTAAAAATATGAGAACAATACAAATTAATTCAAGTGATAATGTAGCGGTGGCACTCTGTCCGATAGAAAAAGGCGATACAGTTCAGGTTGGTGAAGTTTGTATAACAGTGAACGAAGAAATACCTCAAGGACATAAACTTGCCTTAAAGCGCATAAAAAAGGGAGAAAATATTATAAAATATGGTTTTCCTATTGGTCATGCAGTGAAGGAGATTGAGCCGGGAACTTGGGTGCATACACAAAATATGGCGACAAACTTGGAAGGAGAAGTGGAATACAGTTATCATCCTAGTGTGAAAGAAATGCCGTCAGTGGACCCGGAATATTTTCAGGGATTTCGCAGGAAAGATGGGCGTGTTGCTATCCGTAATGAAATTTGGATTATTCCGACGGTTGGCTGTGTGAATGATGTTGCAAGGCGTATGGTAATATTAAACCAGGATCTTGTAACTGGGACAATTGATGGATTATATACATTTGAACACCCATTTGGTTGCAGTCAGACAGGAGCAGATCATGCCCAGACAAGAAAACTCTTAGCGGCGTTGGTGCGTCACCCGAATGCGGCAGCAGTTTTAGTACTAGGGCTTGGATGTGAGAATTTAACACATGAACAGTTTTTAGAGGAATTAGGTGATTATGACCACGATAGAGTAAAATTTTTGACTTGTCAGGAAGTAGAAGATGAATTTGAGGCGGGCAGAAAGCTGCTAGAAGAGTGTGCAGCTTATGCGGGTCAGTTTGAGAGAGAGCAGATTCCTGTGAGTGAACTTGTTATTGGTATGAAATGCGGAGGTTCGGACGGTCTTTCTGGAATTACTGCAAATCCGACTGTTGGACGTTTTAGCGATATGCTAGTGGCAAGAGGCGGTTCTACCGTATTGACAGAAGTGCCAGAGATGTTCGGTGCAGAAGGATTTTTGATGAATCGCTGTATAAATGAGGAAGTGTTTGAAAAAGCAGTTCGGATGCTCAATGGTTTTAAAAACTATTTTATTAGTCATCATGAAGTAGTGTATGATAATCCAAGCCCGGGAAATCGTCAGGGAGGAATCACAACATTAGAAGATAAATCTTGTGGATGTGTTCAAAAAGGTGGAACTGCACCGATTATGGATGTAATTGGATACGGAGATAGTGTGACGACAAAAGGACTCAATATGCTGTATGGTCCTGGAAATGATTTGGTATCTGCGACGGCTATGACAGCAGCAGGTGCACATATTATTTTATTTACAACTGGGCGTGGAACACCATTTGGAGCACCTGCACCTACTTTAAAACTTGCGACGAATAGTCAGCTTGCCAGCAATAAAAAGAATTGGATTGATTTTGATGCAGGTTCAATCGTTAATGGAGAGAGTATTGATGATGCTGCGAAGCGATTATTAAAACTAGTAATAGAAGTGGCCAGCGGAAAAAGGACACAGACAGAACTTCGAGGTTATAGAAGTATTTCTATTTTTAAAGATGGAGTTGTTTTGTAGAAAGAGTTTTTTTCCATAGTTACATGGTGCCACTGAATATATGAGGGGATATGATTTTAACCACTATGTTTTTTAATTTTAGAGCAGTAAGCTCGATATATGATAGAAAATCCCTGTCAAAAGTGAATCAGTGGCATCCTGTAGCTATGGAATGAAAGCTTTCAAAGCTGCAATACATGGAAAAAGAGTTTCTTTGTATTGCAGCTTTATTTTTGTGAAATCATTTTACTATCGATGTTAGAAAAAATAATTTTGAATGAAAAATAAACTATATCAATAAAAAATGTGATATACTGAATACGTTAAAAAATAAAAAACATAGGTGGTAAGAAAATGAAGAAAGAATCCCTAAAACAACAGGCATATAATATTATTAAAAACAAAATTATTACGTGTGAATATGCACCAAATGACCTTTTGAATGAGGAAAAATTAAAAGAAGAGATAGGTGCTAGTCGAACCCCGATTCGAGATGCGTTAAGCAGATTAGAGCAAGAAAATCTTGTTCGTATTTTACCGAAAAAAGGGGTTATGGTTGTGCCGTTATCTATCCGAGATGTAAATTCGGTATATGAGGCTCGTATGTTGCTTGAGCCGTATGCGATTCAGCATTATGCCAATAAAATTGATGAGGAGAAGTTTAGACAGTATCAAAAATTATTTGTTCAGACAAAAAATGAAATTGAAAATGGTTTTGAACTATCAGATGATTTGTATAAGATGGATGATAAGATACATATCGAATTTATCGAAGCGACAGAGAATGATTATTTTATCTCTATGTATAAACAAATTTATAATCAAAATTATAGGTTGCGTATTATTTCAGGAGTCAGAAGTAAAAAAAGAATGAGCGAGACCCAGACAGAGCATCTAAAGGTTATAGAAAACTGTATTCAGAAAAACTGGGATAAGGCGGCGGAGGCGATGAGAGAGCATTTAATAGCTGCTAAGAAGGCATCGTTTGAGGCATTATTTGAAAAAAATGATATGTCTTTATAAGTTTTTATAATCAGTTTTGGTGGTGGGCGAGGATGCGGATAGTTTTGGTATGGTGGAGGTAGACGCGAAGGGGGTGGGAGGTATGTCATGGAGGTAGACGCGAAGGGGTGGGAGGTATGTCATGGAGGTAGACGCGAAGAGAGGTCGGAGATATGTCCTCCAAAAACACGTTCGTTCCCACGGT
>JAUUSJ010000073.1 GCA_030841965.1 Blautia sp. | reverse complement strand
AATCAGCGTATGTCGAAAAATCGTGGGAACGAACGTGTTTGCGGGACAGATACCTGCCTCCTCTCTTTGCGTCTGTCTCCACCTCTCCTCTCTTTACGTCTCCTTCCCACCTTTCCTCTCTTTATATCTGTCTCCATCCCCATCTCTTTTTACATCTCCTCACACCTCTTTACACCAATTCCTCCTCAAAGCTCTTGCATCCGACCATAATCCGAAGGATACTCCTCTATCTCCTGTCCTCTATCAAAAAAATCATCTATATCATCATCATAGTCATATCCGTCATCATACTCATCATCATAATAATCGTGCCCATCATCATAAAATTCATGATAAAACTCATCCTCTATATCATAAAAATCTATCGTATTCATCGCAATAACCAAAAAAATCACCATGAAAACCGTCACCACAATACTAATAATCGACATCAAAAACCCAATAAACCTCTTCTTATCTCTCGAATCTCTCGGCTTCTCAGCCAAAGCTCCGCATATGATACTCGCAATTGCAAGCGGAATAGAAAAAACTGTAAAACAACAACTCACCGTCGCTAAGAGAGAGAGAATTCCAAGAACAAGACAGGCCGTCGCAAGTCCATTTGACTTCTCTGTCTTATCACCCTGTACAATCGGAAAACGCTCCACCGTATCATGATTTGTATAGGCTCCTTGCTGCCCTTCCTCTCTCACCGACTCCCAGACAAATTTCTCATAAGTCGGCTCCCCATCTCCTCTATTTCTCTCTATATTTTCCTTTTCTTCTCTTCTATCCTCTATATTTTCCTTCTCTTCCCTTCTATCTTCTATGCTTTCCTTCTCTTCTCTTCCATCCTCTGTATTTTCTTCTATCATTTCACCCGTATAAGGGTCGAATTTTGGTCTTTTATCTTCTCTTTCACTCATCTTATTTCCCCTTTATTATTATTCAAAACAAAAAGGAGAGTCTTCACATATAAGCTTATATAAGAGACAAGATATCTTGTTGATACATAGTGCTTATCTTGTTGCAACGACTCTCCAAATTTCTCAAATAAGGCAACTATATTCGATAAACGAATACTCCAATATCTAAAACATGCCTAATTCTTTATCACAAAAGCTTCCAAATATATCCAAAACCAGATGCGAATATATTATAAATCTAATCCCGCCAAAACCTCATGAAGCTCCTTAGCAGATGCCTGTAATTTCTCTAACTCTTCCTCATTTAACGGAATCTCTAAAATCTGCTCTGCACCGTTTTGGGATACGATTGTCGGAACACTGATACAAACATCTTCGATTCCATACTGTCCCTCTAAGAGACTAGTAACTGGAAGTACACTGTGAGAATTTTTAACCACTGCCTCTGCGATTCGACCAACTGCCATAGCTACACCGTAGTATGTCGCACCTTTTTTCTTAATAATCTCATAGGCACTATCTCTTACGTTCTGATAAATTCTCTCCATAGCCTCCTCATGTGCATAATGTCCACGAAGCTCACAGAAATCATTTACCTGAATTCCAGATACATTTGCGCCGCTCCATACAGCGAGCTCACTGTCGCCATGCTCTCCGATAATAACCGCGTGCACACTCTTGCTATCTACTTGCAAATGCTCTCCGAGAAGATAACGGAAACGAGCGGAGTCAAGAACCGTACCACTTCCGAATACTCTCTCTTTTGGATATCCAGACAGTTTCAAAGCTACATAAGTCAAGATATCTACTGGATTTGCGACAATCATCAAGATTCCCTCAAAATTTCTCTTTGTAATCTCTGGAATAATCGTCTTAAAAATGGCTACGTTTTTATTCACTAAATCAAGTCTCGTCTCTCCTGGCTTTTGATTTGCTCCCGCTGTGATAATAATAAGGCCACAGTCTGCAATATCATCATAATCTCCAGCATAAATTTTCATCGGTGCAACATATGGACGTCCGTGGCTTAAGTCCATCGCCTCGCCTTCTGCTTTTTCCTTATTTGCATCGATTAATACTAATTCAGAAAATAACCCCTTGCTGATTAAACTAAATGCGGAAGATGAACCAACAAATCCACATCCAATTACCGCTGCCTTTTGAATGTTCATTCTTTTGCCCTCCTAAAAAATATTCTCCGTAGAACAGTTCTTCTACAGTATGATTAGTATTGCACAAAGCGTGAAAATCTACTACTAGACTTTCACGCTTTCTCGCTAGTTTTATTATACTATTTTTATGTATAAATAACAAGTTTTTATTTTATGAATAGTGAGAATCCTTATCGAAAATTTCGATATAAGACTGTAAACTGCCCGACCTACAAAGGTCGCAACTTCTTATGTCAACAGACATATTACTGTTTTCATCTAAATTTCTTGTCTTCTACTCGATTGGCTTTAGATTCTTCATGGAAATATCCATAATCGGAGCGGAATGTGTCAATGCACCGCTAGATACATAGTCCACGCCGATATTTTTCAATCTCTCAAGCTTCTCTTTCGTCACATTTCCTGAACATTCTGTCTCTGCGCGACCGTCGATATAGGCAACTGCCTCTCTCATCATCTCGTCCGTCATATTGTCGAGCATAATGATATCGGCTCCCGCCTCGACTGCTTCTCTTACCATATCCATATTCTCTACTTCAACCTCGATTTTGCGGACAAAAGGAGCATACTCCTTCGCCATGGCAATCGCTTCCTTGACTCCGCCCGCTGCACCGATATGGTTATCCTTTAATAAAACTCCATCGGATAAATTATATCTATGGTTCGTTGCGCCACCGACTTTCACTGCATATTTCTCAAAAGGTCTCATATTCGGAGTCGTCTTTCTCGTATCGAGAAGTTTGATTTTAGTGCCTTCCAGCTCCTTGACACAGTTTCTCGTATAAGTGGCGATTCCACTCATTCTCTGAAGATAGTTAAGCGCAACTCTCTCGCCAGATAGAAGTGCCTTGATATCTCCGATAATAACGGACATAAGCTGTCCATTATGGACGAAATCTCCGTCTTTGACATTCGTCTCAAATTTGACATTCGGGTCTAAAAGCTGAAATACTCTCTCAAATACAGGAAGTCCACAGATAATTCCGTCTTCCTTACAGATAAGCTCCACTCTTCCAAGCTTATCCTCTCTCATAACAGAGTTCGTTGTCACATCCTCGCTTGTAATATCCTCCTGAAGTGCACGAATCAAATAATCATCAATCTGCACTTTCATTGTTACACCATTTATCATAAAATACTTCATCCTTTCTCTTAATCTCATCTAAGACAAGCTTTTTGTACTCCTTCGCTATCTTTTGAATATCGTTATAATCTTTTATATCACAGCTTTTCTTCGCATTTTCTAAGACTTCATCCTCCACGTCAAGTCCTTCCTCGCAAATTGCATTTGCCGCCCTCTTGGCAAAGACAAGACTCTCAAGAAGAGAATTACTTGCCAGACGGTTTCGTCCGTGAACACCATTACAGCTCGCCTCGCCCACCGCGTATAAATGCCTCTTAGAAGTCTCGCTGTCTAGATTTACCTCAATGCCTCCCATAAAATAATGCTGCGCAGGGGTGACTGGGATTAAATCCTTTGTCATATCATATCCCTCCTCAAGGCAATGCTCATATATATTTGGAAAATGCGTCAAAATCTTTTCCTTTCCCAAATGCTGGACAGACATATAGACATAGGAAGTATGGTATTTATCCATCTCTTTTTTGATTGCCTCTGTCACCACATCTCTAGGCTCAAGCTCATTTACAAAACGCTCTCCCTTTTCATTTAGAAGGATAGCTCCCTCTCCTCTCACCGACTCTGAAATTAAAAATCTTCTGCCTGGTTTCTTACTATATAATACAGTCGGATGAATCTGAATATAAGAGATATCCTTAATCTTCACATGATGCTTTAGCGCCATCGCAAGACTGTCTCCCGTGATATGTCTAAAATTCGTAGAATTTTCAAAAAGTCCTCCGAGACCTCCACAGGCGAGAATCGTATAATCCGCCATCAACTTAAACACTTCTTTTTGAGCATTTTGTAAGACAATTCCATAGCATTGCTCATCATCGCAGATAAAATCGAGCATTGTTGTATACTCCAAAATCGTAATATTATCTCGCTCTCTCACTCGCTCTAAAAGCTTGCTTGTAATTTCCTTTCCCGTAATATCCTGATGGTGAAGGATTCGGAACGTAGAATGAGCACCCTCTCTTGTATACTCAATCTCTCCATTTTGTCTGTCAAAATCCACTCCATAATCCATCAAATCTTTTATAATCTCCGGAGACGATTTAATCATAACCTCCACAGATTTTTTATTATTCTCATAGTGACCAGCTCTCATCGTATCCTCAAAATAGCTATCATAATCGTCCTCCCCCTTTAACGCCGAGATTCCTCCCTGCGCCAAAAAAGAATCGCTATTTTCGCATTTGTCCTTTGTAATCATAATAATACGATACTCTCTCGGCAAATTGAGAGCACAAAAAAGCCCTGCTGCCCCCGTTCCTACGATGATTACATCTACATTATCCATTATTTTTACACCTCTTTTTTATCATAACAAGTTTAAAAAGAAAATCAGACAAATATTCTTCTGCCATCTCTTTCTTTCTCTTTTGTCTAATCTATCTTTTCAACTTACTCTATCCTTTATTTTGCAAGTCTTAGCATCTCATCCAACGCCTTTTTCGCTTTTAAACGTAATTGTTCATCTAATTCCACCTGATTAGTAAGAGATTTTAGACAATCCCTTGTATTTTCCATCGATACTTTTTTCATATCTGCACAACATTGCTCTGACTGTACCGGATAAAACTTCTTCCCAGAACCAGCCTTCATCAACTCATAAAAGACACCTGTCTCTGTAGCAATAATAAACTCCTTCTCCTCACTCTTTGAGGCAAACTCGATAATCTCCGATGTACTTCCGATAAAATCAGACACCTCAAGCACTTCCATCGTACATTCCGGATGCGTCAATACCTTAGCATCATGATACTTTTCCTTAGCTTGAAGAACAGCCTCTCTTGTCAATTTTTTATGTACCGGACAATATCCATCATTAAAAATAAAATTCTTATCTGGAATCTGCTTTGCAATATATCTTCCCAAGTTCTCATCTGGAATAAAGAAAATATTCTTCTGTGGCAATTTCTTTACAATTCTCTCCGCATTAGAGGACGTCACACAGACATCAGAGTAAGACTTAATCTCCGCAGTAGAATTAATATAACAGATAACCGCCAAATCATCATACTCACCTCTGACCTTCTCGATTGCCTCCTTCGTCACCATATGAGCCATCGGACAATCCGCCGTGATATCCGGCATAATAACCGTCTTTTCTGGATTTAAAATCTTTGCACTCTCTCCCATAAATAAAACACCGGCAAAACAAATCACATCGGCATCTGTCTCAACTGCCTTCTTAGCCAAAAAATAAGAATCACCCACATAATCCGCTATCTTTTGCACTTCCTCATCTACATAATAATGTGCCAAAATAACCGCATTTCTTTCTTCTTTTAACTTTTTAATTTCTTCTATATAATTATCCATTCCTTGTATTTCCCTCTCTCAATTTCTTTGTTATTAAGCATTTTTCCTATCATAGCACAAGATTTACACAGTTTCAAGACAATTGTCTTGTCAATTGCTATTTTCCTGTCCAGTTTTTCCCTATAATATTCATAACATGATATTGGTGTCAAAAAGTCTTTTGCCCCCTTTGATACCAGATTGCTCCATGCGCTCCCGCATCTACGCTCCACTCCAGTCGGCGCTAAACGGTCGTCACTAGCGCCCAACGTCCTGGTATCATAACGTTTCACCAACACATTAGATAAGAATATCTATTCTCTTTTTCTCTTAGGTCCTGGTATTATAACGTTTCGCCAATCCCCAGCGAAGAGAGTGCATCGATATGTCCTCGAAAAACGATAGAGAGTGGAGCGGTTTTTCGATATACTTAGCTTTGCCGCTGGAGCACTGTCTGAGCGCCGAAGGTGCGAGTTTGCGGGAAGCGGCAAAAATCAGCGTATGTCGAAAAACCGTGGGAACGAACGTGTTTTTCGAGGACATATCGATGCACTCTCTTCGCGTCTGTTCCCATCCTCCCACCTAAGTTTCACAATAAAAAAAAGAAAGAATCTCTTCCCATCGAAATCCTCTCTTTTTATTATACCCTTAGGTACCCATCACCTAAATCTAATAAGCTTCTAAAAAGCTTCTAAAGTCCCTACGCACCTATTTTAAGAAGTTTAATACCTAAATCGCCTTAAAACGGAACGTAAATTCTAATTTCTCACTCACATCAATCAAAAATTCATCGTGAACGAGAGAGCCCCAGCTGTCATCCCCAGCCACACCCATCTGTGCAAGCGCTGCTCGAATCACCGTATAGTGAACCTCTGGAAGCTCGTAAGGATGCTTTGCATTTTCCATCTCATGTGGCGTCCAAGGAAGTGCGGAGAAATTCATCTTATCTCCCTCAAAATAAAAACCTCTTCCCTTTCTATCTGTCACCTTCGCCCAGCGAACGCCCATCTTATTGCCACATTCCTGTGGAATAATATAGCGCGCCATATTATCCTCAACCTGATTCTCATAGATGCCAAGCTTCGCTCCTGGAAGACGGTCCGCATAAGTCTCCTCTGGTCCTAATCCGTACCACTCCAAATGATTATAATCTGCATTGACCTTCATCATGATACCGAACTCTGGCATATCCGAAAGCTCCTTAACCGGGTCATAGGAGAGAGTCGTCTCAACCATTCCGTCCCCATAAACGGTATACATAAGGTCACAGTGGGAGATTGGCTTTGTCGGCATAGTATAGTGGAATGTGATAGACATTCTTGTATCTTCTATCTCAACATCTGGCTGACACTTAAATCCAGGTGTCAATCCCTTTGGAGTCGCATACATGCTCGCAAGCTTCCACTGTCCATAGCGAGCCATCATGAGATTTCCGTCGTCATTGTCAACTGGCGCTCTCCAGAAGTTTGGCTTTGGAATCTCCTCAATCATCTCCCTTCCGCCATAGCGGTAAGATGCCAGACCTCCAGCGAGATAGGAGAATAATATCTCAAAATCATCTCCGATAACACCGACATTGGTCGTACCTTTGATGACTTTGATTCGTCTATCACATGGATAGCCGGTCTCCTCATCCTTCACCTCGTACACAGTCTGTCCAAACGCAACCTCATGTCCTTTTTTCGCCCAGATTGTATCCTCCTTTAACAAGAAGGAAATTGTGACGCAGTATTCTCCTTTTCTCGTCATCTTTGGAATTGGAAGTGTATACTCCTTTTCGGATAGAGGCAAAACATCCGTGGTCATCTCGACTTTCTTTATCATTCTTCCATCCTTTTGTAAACTAACAATGCAGTCAAATGTATTCGTATTTACGAATAGGTTTTTATTCTTAATCAGAACCTTATCCCCAGAAATCTCGGCTGTAATATTCTGGTAATTAGCTTTCACTGCCTGCATCTTAGGAGAAGGTGTTCTGTCCCCTCCGTAGACAATTCCATTTGCGCTGAAATTATAGTCTGTCGGACGCTCTAAGAAATCTCCACCGTACGCCTGGAACTCCTTTCCGTATCGGTCTTTTTTATAAATCGTCTGGTCCACATAATCCCAGATAAATCCGCCCTGATATAAAGGCTCCTCGTCAGAATAATCGGTATATTTTTGCATATCTCCACAGGAGTTGCCCATCGCATGTGTGTACTCACAGCAAATAAAAGGCTTATCTCTATGCTCCGCCAAAAATTCTCGAATTGAATCCACGGAAGGATACATCTGGCTCTCCATATCGCTTGTCTCATTATATCTTCTATCGTGGAAGACACCCTCATAGTGAACAAGACGGGTGGAGTCTAGCTCACGGAACTTATCGGACATCTCTTTGATGACAAGACCGCCAAAAGATTCATTTCCACAAGACCAAATCAGGATGGATGGGTGGTTTTTATCCCTCTGGTACGTGGAGTTGACACGGTCTAGCATGACCTCTCTCCACTCTTTTCTATCTCTTGGCACGACAAGGTCCACCCTGTCTGGCTGTCCCATAATGGCATCCCAAGAACCGTGGGATTCCATATTATTCTCATCGATTAAATAAATGCCAAATCTATCACAGAGCTTATAAAGCTTAGAGTCATTTGGATAATGACAGGTACGAATCGCATTGATATTATGGCGTTTCATCGTTATCAAATCCTGCAAAAGTTCCTTCTCCTGTGGAACACGTCCTGTCACAGAGCTAAAGTCATGGCGGTTTACTCCCTTAAAGACAATTCTCTTGCCATTTAGGCACATAAGATTATCTATCATCTCAAAACGTCTAAATCCAACTACCTCCGGGATAATCTCTTGCAATTCTCCCTCCTCGTTGTAAACTCGAATCTCCAGCTCATATAAATTAGGCTCCTCCGCGCTCCAAAGTTTAAAGTCATGAACTGGTATGGACATGGAACCCTCTCCGTCCTTTATCTCAAACTCAGCCTCTTGCCATATCTTATCGCCATCTTTTAAGTTTATCACTGCCTTTCCAGTTCCAAATCCCTTGACATCAACTGTGAAATCTGCATTCTTATAAGTATCGTCTAATAATGTCTGAACCTTCAAATCTTGAATATGTACCTCTGGTCTCGTGTACAGATAGACGTCACGGTAAATTCCAGAAAAGCGATAAAAATCCTGGTCCTCCGTCCAGCTTCCGCTTGTCCACTTAATAACCTGAACAGCGAGCTTATTCTCTCCCTCCACAAGATAAGGAGTCAGTTCAAAATCCGTCGGTGTAAAGCTATCCTCACTATAGCCCACATAATTGCCATTAAGCCAGACAATCATGCCGCTCTCCACTCCCTGAAAAGAAATATAGACAGGCTTATCTATCATCTGCTTTGGAAGCTCAAAATACTTTACATAATTGGCAATCGGATTGAATCTCGTAGGAATATCTCCTGCCCAGATATCTTCCCTTCCATCCCATGGATACTGTGTATTGACATAGGCTGGCACGTCATATCCCTCCATCTGAATATGAGCTGGCACATGGATCTGGACCCAATTTTTGCAATTATAGTCCTTCTTCTCAAAATCCTTTATCAACTCATCAAAATTTCTGGAATAGAAAAACTTCCAAATTCCATTTAGTGAGTAAAAAAATGGATTCTCTCCACTTAAGATTGCCTCCTCATCTGGATAATATGCATGGTCAGAATGTGCTGGCAAGGCATTTTCCTTAAAAAACTCTGGATTTTTAATATTCTCATACTGAAACATGACTTTTCCTCCCATTTTCTTAAAATTACTTTATATGTTTATGCTATCATATCGGGGTCAAAAAATCTTTTGCCCCCTTTGATACCGGATTGCTCCACACAACGTGCTCCCACAATCCTGCTACTTATCTTTGAGTTTACAATATCATCTCCAAAAAGTCTAATGAAATTTCCAAAATTTGTAGAGATATATTTCGCCGTTTTGGAGATATTTTTGTGCATAATAAACATGGATTTTTCGCTCATGGACATGTCATTTTTCGTTATTATTTTTCACTCAACTTCTCGGGAAATCTCGAATCACCTCAAGCGCTGGCAATCGATTTCCCTCATAGTCAAATAATGCCTGATTCGCCCACTCATTTCCGCATGGACCTGGGTCATTCATATAAGCCAGAGATTCCTCGGTCGCCCATCCGCTGCCATGCACGGGAATCCATGCCGGCTCCCAGTAAAAGAATCCCTTTCCTCTGCCCTCTGGAACCTGCGCGATAATCTCTAGTATCTCTCTCATAAACTGTGCCTGTCCCTCTTTTGTCATAGGATATTTTAGATTTTTCAAGACAGAAGGCTTTGTGGCATATCCCTTTCTCTCATGGTCTTCTAATTTTTCATACTGCTTATAATCTTCAAGAGTAAAGCCTGTTGAGACCTCCGCCACAATTAAATCTTTCTTATACCTTATGGACAAATCATTCATATTCTCGCGAAGAGCATCCAAACTTCCATGCCAAAATGGATAGTAAGAAAGCCCAATAATATCAAACTCCTCAGCTCTTTTAAAAAACTCATCAAACCATTTCACATAGAGCTCATGATTGCCGCCCTGGTCTAAATGAATCATAATCGGGATTTTATTATTCACCTTTCTGACAGCGCGGATTCCCGCATTTAAAAACCTGGCAATATTATCATAATTTGGCCATTTCCCCTCCGGCCAGAGCAGACCATTTGTCACTTCATTTCCGACTTGAACCATGCTAAGGCGAATCTTCTCTTCTTGAAATCTCTCCATGACAAAGACCGTGTACTCATACACTGCCTCCTCAAGCTGACTTACACTATAACCTTCCCAAGCCTTCGGCTTTATCTGTTTTTGTGGGTCTGTCCAAAAATCACTATAATGAAAATTAAGGAGAACAGAAAAACCTTCTCTCGTCACTTTTTTGGCGATATTCAATGTCGTCTCCAAATCATTATTCCCAGCTCCGTACGGTTTTCCATCTTTGGAGTAAGGATTTAGCCAAAGACGAAGCCGAATCGTATCCACATCATAATCTCGCATAATATCTAAAAGTTCTCTCTCTTTTTGATTATCATAGTACTTGACACCTAACTGCTCGAGTTCCCACATTGTGGATAGGTCCATACCTTTTACGTACTGCATCTTTCCACCTCTCTCATTTTATTGCACTAAAATATATGCTGACAAGCCAGCGAAGAATGGATAAGATTTCTCCAAATGGATATTTCTCATTATCGCCAGCCATATTTTACCTAGAAATAGAATTTAAGCGGCTCTATTTATTCCTCTGTCCCTTTTATCTAGTCTTTTAGAGCCGCTTTCTTATCTCATTTTTTAAGCCTTGATGCCTTCGGATTTTTCCGCGCTCCGCACTCTCAAAATCCGAAAAACATTCGAAATCCGCTCATTTTTCTTCGAAAAATGGCTACTTTCTCATGTTTGGCGGGTCTCAAAGTCATAATTTTTCATGCAAGCATGAAAATCATGACTTTTTAACCCTGGCATCGTCAAAATTAAACTTTGTAAATCTTTTATGCATCGCTCTGTATTTTAAGCGAATTCTCTCATTTTCTCTCAGTACATCTTCCTCTTTTCCAGTAAACTGGCAACGAAGACAGTAGTACTCATCTTTTTCTCTATCGTAAAACATATCAATATCCAAATCTCTCATAAAACAAGACGGACATCTATAATTTAATTTGCCTTTTCCAGCTTGAGCCATGTCGCAAACATCTCCTTATCTTTTACTATTTTTTTATAACCTAGAGTAAACATTGGCGAGAACGCATATCCCTCTTTGATATAGCCCTCAGCTCCCTCGGTCGCAGTCATCGAAACCTTTGTCTCAATCGCAGGGATAACGGCGGATACGGCTTTTGCACCGACTACGCTCTCCTCTCTACATTTATACTCGTAGACAATCTCCCTTTCCTCGCTGCCTTCACATTTTAAGATAATTCCAGTCATATCCTCCGGATACTCTGTCGTTCCGTAGCAGGCAACCATATATTCATTGATTTCTACTTCTGCGTCAGGATTACTCATCTTCAAAATCTCTCTCTCGATTTTGATTTGACCGCTCCCCTCCTCGAAGTATTCCCTCGTCTGGAGAGTGAGCGTCAAATCGGAAAATGTAATCTCAACAGGGTCAAGCGTAAGGATTCTTGTTTTACCCTGCTGCGAGAAATGTGCCTTTGTACGACAAAGACATAAATCGACCTCTTCTTTTTTATAAATAACCTTGGCACTTCTTATGGTACCCTCACCTGCATAGTGGGTGAAATATCCAGCACGGTATTTCTCTTGGATGAGAAATGGATAGGAGGCATCCTGTACGTGCTTTGTGCCGATTCCAACTTCCCATTTCAGTTTTGCGGCGTATGGACGAAGGTCTATAATGGCACCGCCTTGGTCCATATTCACTCCCACTCTCATATAAGGGTCGGTATACCAGAATAATTGCTTATCCGATCCATATAAAATGTCGCGCCAAAGAGCACATTCTGGTTCTTCATATGTTTTTTTCTTTCTATAATAATCAGCAAATTCTGACATTGTCATATCAATTAATTTGCCCTCTTTTTTCAATTGTCCATAGTACTTACAGCCGTCGGAATAAGATTTCTTAAGAAGTTCATAAGGAGCCTCCCAGCGTCCCATCTTATTCATCCATCCAGGTCCGACAAACATCATATTATAGGCATATCCATTATTATATTTTTCCAAATCACGGTACTGGTCAATCAGGTTATACAGATATGGGTACTCCCATGTCTTAGAATCATAAATCATACCGCGAAGTACATTTTGTGGATGGGTTCCAAAATTCGAGCCATTGCCGTCATAGCAGGCGAGCAAATCTCTCGACAAGTGAGGAATTGCGACAATTCCGCTATCCTCCTCCTCGTTTGCGGCTGGGGCATGTGTGTTTTGTTTGGACGGAATCCAAGGTGCCCAAGGGCCGCCGTCAAACAATGTATACCATGAATTATTACAGGTATGGTATGCCTTTGGTCCCTCCTCCCAGCATGTCGCAATCGCACATTTTACGGATGGATATGTCTCCTTAATATAATTCGTCAAATCGGCATCCATATAGTAGGAACCAGTGGACTCTGGATAAAATCCAAAAATATCTTTAAATTTCCCAAATACATCGTCTACGATTCTCTTCTTGTCCTCCATCGAGAACATCCAAATACAGAAATCTTTTGTCTTATATTTCTCACGAAACTCCTCGCATGGAAGTCCGAGCAGGGAAAGGGCAATCTCATCGCCATATTTCTCGTGGTCATCTCTTGCAATCTGTACTGCCTCCTCGTTAAAAAGAGAGGCATATGTCATCTGAATGGTAACCTTCAGTCCATTCTCATGTGCAAGTCTCTGTTGTGTCTTAAAAATATCAAGAGATTCTGTCAGTAGTTTTTTATCTCCGATATCTTCCTCTTTTCCATGACCTGTGACTGTCGCAGAATACTCTGGAACCATCTCTGGTCTATGAATCACATTTAAAATAAATTCGCTCATCTTCCTAACTCCTAACTTTACTAAAGATTTTTTTGCATTTTACCCTATTATAAATCCATTATAGGTATGCAGATGAATAAATCATGCACCGCTGTCCATCAAAACAGATATGGCAGTATAGTTAATTTTTTCTTTTTTTGGTAAAAAAAGGGCATCCGACGGCAAAATCACAGTCGGATGCCGAAAAAATAAGGATTCTTTATCGTTTTTACAAACTTTATTAATTATTTAACAGCACCTGTAATACCTTCTGCGAACTGTTTTTGTAAGATGAAGAATACAATCATCGTAGGAACAGAACAGAAAAGTACACCCATCATCAATACACCGTAGTCTGTCGTGTATCCACTTGCCAAGTTGGCAATTAACATAGGCATTGTCTGTGCGCTATTATCTGTGATAACAACCTTTGGCCATAAGTAAGAATTCCATGCATTCATAAAAGTAATAACCGCTGCTGCTGCGTATGTTGATTTCATCATAGGCATATACATCTTAAAGAATATCTGAATCTCTGAGAGTCCGTCGATACGAGCCGCCTCCATAACATCGATAGGGAAGTTTCTCGAATTTTGTCGAAACATCATAATCAGGAACGGTGTCGATATACCTGGTAAGATAAATGCCCATACGGTATTCAATAAGTTTGCAGCTGAAATCATCTTGAATAATGGAATCATTGTGGCAACCTGAGGAACCATCATTGCAAGCAAGAGAATGGAGAATAATAAATCCTTCTTCTTGTCGTGGTAAAGCTCATATCCAAATCCTGCGAGGGAACAGATAAGTAATGCTAATACGGTCTGCACAATGGTAAAGAGGAAGGAATTACCGAGTGATTTCCACAAATCCTGTTGCTGCAAAAGATTTTGAAAATTTTGTAACGCATAACCGCCAGGAATAATTCTTCCTTGTGCCACATCGACAGATTTATTCGTCGCTGCTGAAATCATCCAATATAATGGGAATACCGATATAAAGGATACAATAATCAAGAAAATATATGTTGGAATCAATCTACGCTGGATTGCTGACTTATTCGTTTTCTCAGTCACGTGTATCACCTACTTTCAAATTGATTGCCGCAAGAACTGCTACAAGAACGAATACGAAGAATGACATCGCAGATGCGTATCCGAAGTTCGCAACACCCTGACCAAATGAGTTATTGTAGATATAATGTGACATCGTGATTGTTGCGTTGGCAGGTCCACCGTTTGTCAAGTTTACAGACTCATCGAATAACTGTAATGTTCCGTTAATGGACATAATAAATGTCATAATAATCGTTGGTTTTAAAAGTGGAACCGTAATATGCCAAAACGTCTTCCAGCCATTTGCGCCGTCAATCTTGGCAGCCTCATATACGGAATACTCAATATTTTGTAAACCAGCAAGATAAAATACCATATTATATCCTGTCCATCTCCAAATAAGTGCGATAATAATGATAATCTTTGCACTAGCTGCATTTCCGAGGAAATTATAATTGGTCTCTAAAATTCCAATCTTAACAAGAATTGTATTAATCAATCCCTGTGTCGCAAATAAAGATTTAAAAATCAAAGAATAAGAAACTAACGCTGTGGCACATGGCAAGAATACACATGTACGGAAGAAGCCCTTCAACTTCAAATCTTTATTATTTAGTAACTGTGCTAATAAAATAGCGAGAATTAACATAACTGGTACTTGAACAATCAGATATAAGAATGTATTTCCTACCGAGCGAAGAAATAGCTTATCTGAAAACATTCTCGTAAAGTTATAAGTGATTGGCTCACACCATGTCATATTGGCACTGGAGCCTGTCTTAAAGGCTGTCAAAAATGCCTGAATCATTGGCCAGAAGCTTATGACTGCAATCATCAACGTAGCAGGAGCAAGGAAAATCCAACCTGCCCGCTGTTGCTTAGCGGTAATACTCGTACCTTTTTTCTTCTCCAATTTAAACCCTCCTTTTAGGGGAAACAGGGAAACGAAAACTCGCTTCCCTGTCAGTTTATCATCGTAACGAATTCTGTTTCAGTAAGATTGATACAGAGAGCCTGCGCTTTGCAGTACTACTATATCATCCATTAATTACCCATCTCAAAGTTCAACTGGTCCTCCGCATCCTTCAATGCAGTCTTAGGGTCAGCACCGTCCTTAATCTGAATAATCGCTGCCGCAATCTTCTCACGACATGTATAGTGATAATCACTCTGCTCTACGATAGGAACATTCTCACTCATCTCTACAATCTTTTCATAAATTGGAGTATTATTGAAGAACTCAACGCCCTCTTGATATACATCAGACTTACCTGCGGAGATACATGTTGTGATAACTCCACCATTCTTTAATGCACCGTCATATGTCTCTTGGCTTCCACCAAATGTCTTCGCTAAGAAGTCTTTTGCAAGGTCAACTTTCTTACAGTTTCCTGTTATGTAAAGGGAAGCACCACCGTTAGAAGCATATCCTTCTTTTCCGCTGATTGTTGGAAGAGTCGTAATCTCCCATTTTCCGTTATTTGCCTCTACCTGCTTCATCGTAGGGATAATCCAGTTACCATTGATAACACCTGCAACCATATCACCAACGATTGTCTGGTCTGTATAGTCTGACCAGTTATTTGCAAGATATAATACATTCTTCTGAATCATCTGATTAATGATATCAACAACCTGCATCAATGTCTCATTCTCTGTGATATATGGCTTTCCGTCCTTAAACTGGGATACGCCCTCTGCCTGAAGCATCATATAAGGCAAGTCATTTCCGTCGCCGTCCATAGAAAGTAAGTATTTGCCTGTCTTATTATATACGTCCTCACCAATCTCAATAAACTTATCCCATGTAACACCTGTCAAATCATCGATTGTATATCCAGCTTCCTTTAAAATATCCACTCTGTAAGCAGCGATTACTGTACCGTTGTCTACAGGCAATCCGTAATGCTTGCCGTCGATTGTTGAGTAGGAAAGTTTCTCCTGGCTGAAATCATCCCAGTTCACATCCACATCATTGACATCGACAAAGGCATCTGGATAATCACTTACATAACGTGCAAACCAGTGGTCCTGGAATAAAACGATATCTGGCAAAGTCTCATAGTTTCCTGCGGAACCTGCTGTCGTGATGGCTGTCTCAATATCAGATGACTGTGACTGCTCGATAATCTCAAGATTAAAATCTGGGTTTACATTTTTCTTGTAATCCTCAGCTGCTGCCTCGAGAGCTGGGATATTAAATGTTTTATCCCAGGCATACACTGTCAAGGTATTCTCGTCATCACTTGTGACTGGAGCTCCATCTCCATTTGCACTGTTAGAACCTCCATTATCGCTGCTTCCGCCGCCACATGCAACTAATGAAAGTGCCATTGCTCCAACGAGTGCCATAGACATTAATTTTTTTCTCATGTCTTCTCCTCCTTTTTTACGGTCGTTTTGTGTATTTTTACTAATTTCCCGACCCTTTATACGTTATATTATATAATATTTTTGCACTCGTAGTTTGCATATTCGACTAGAAAATTGGCATTTTCGCTCATTTTTCTTAATTATTCACTAGTTTTTTCCGTTTCATTTGTTAAATTTTTGTCTAAAAATACCTTCTTAGGAAATCTCTGTTTTAAAATTCTGAGCATTGCTTCGTCTAAATCTAATAATAACTTTATCTTTCTTTGTCCATTTTCTATAATCATTGTATAGTATTCTATCTCTGGTTCGTAGGAGGTATAATCATACTTTGGAAGGCTGATATCTCCTCCGTCCTTTCGATATCTTGCCACCGCATCATGCCAATGCGGAGCTAGTACTTCCAGCCCCTGCAAATTCAGCTCCTGTTCTCTCTTTCTTCTTCTCTTTCCAAGGATGACATCGACGGAAAACTCATCCCCGTCCATCGTGTACTCATAAGACCTATCGCTTCTTACATCATAAAAATAATACAAAAGGACAAGCAAAAATCCCGGAAGCATAAAGCTCTGAGAGATAAAAATACCGAGCACGACAAAGATAACCGCAAAAACTATCATCGCTCTTCTCAAAAATGACGTCATCGGCTTTGCCTTTCTATTCACTAAGGTTGTTAATTTATAATCATACATAGTCTACCATCCTTTCAATGCTGTAATATTAAAAAATTGTTTTTGATTGCCATATTCTTTGTTCGAGTTTTTCCACTCTCTCGGCGTCATTCCAATCGTTTTCTTAAAGTTTCTATGAAAAGTGGACGCATCGATAAACCCTGTCTTATAGGCGATATCATTGATGGATAGCTCTGTCTCCGTCAATAACTTACATGCGTGGCGAATTCTGACAACATTGCTAAAGCTATTCGGCGTCATATTCATATAGTCTTTGAATACTCTCCTAAAATGGCTCTCACTCATTCCACATACATCCGCCAGCCGCTTTATCTTCGTCTCCTCATAATAATGCTTCTCCATATAGTCAATGGCAGGCTGTACAATATTCGCAGAATTTTTGATATTTTCTATATCAAAGTTCTCTCCCTTCATTCTAAGCAATTCCACAATAAAATCTTGAAGAAGAATCTTTATCTTTTGCTCATATAATAACTTCTGCTGCTCGCATTCATCTCGAATTTCTTTAATAATCTCTCCTATCTTTGGATACTCTTCCATCTGAAAGAGAAGTGCCTCATTATTGAGAATAGCCAAAATATCTGGAAGCTTTAATTTTCTTGTCTCTAGATATTTCATGTCTTCTAAAATCCTTGGGATATCTATATAAAACCATTCCCAGAACGCTAATGAGTCGTTCTCGGATAACATGGTATGCATGATATTCGGTGGGATGATTACAATGCTCCCGCCCTTAAACTCGCATCCCTTCTCATCTGTTAGCCATGTCATCCCTCTACCAAAATAGCAGATTCCGATTTCTGTGTAATTGTGAAAATGATAATTTCCAAATCCCCTCCCGTACGGTCTAAGCCAATCCCCTCCTATCAATGGCAGTATTAGTTCGCCTTTTGGGATATCATAATAGCGAAATTCTACTGTCTTTTTATGCTTTTTCCTGGCCATCGAAACACGTCCTTTCTAAAATTTATTGGTTTTAAAAATTTGTGAATTTTTAATATATATCGTCTTATTTTTGGGCAAATGAGACAAAATTCTTTTATGATTTTATTATACAATATAGCCAAAAAAATAGAAAGGTTTTTTGTGAAAATTACAATAATAAATGTTCTTTTAGAATATTTTTTGAAAAATAGACAATAAATCTTTTCTTTATTGGGGGGGTATTCGGTAATTATGTATTGGTTTGTTTTTTCGTGGGGACAGGTGCTGGAATTGGGAACAGAGAGAGTAATTGGATGCAAGCGCTGGAATTGGAGCCAGAAGGATAATTGGATGTAGACGCTGGAATTGGAGTCAGAGGGATAATTGGATGTGGACGCTGGAATTGGAGTCAGAAGGATAATTGGATGTGGACGCTGAGAGAACAGACAGGTATATGCTCTGTAAACACGTTCGTTCCCACGATTTTTCGACATACGCTGATATATGCCGCCTCCCGCAAACTCGCAGCTACGCTGCTCAAACAGTGCTCCGGCGTCAAAGCTAAGTATATCGAAAAATCGCTCCACTCTCTATCGTTTTCAGAGCATATACCTGTCTGTTCTCTCAGCTGTGTATTGGCAAAGTACAAGGATTTTTGCTTACTGTGGGTGGAAGATTGCCTTAAATCGCTTTAAATTCTCTTCATTGTTCTTAGTTTTTGCTTTTTACTATTAGTGAAAAATTTATTTTTCTTGTTTATTTGAAGAAAGTTGCACTAATAACTTTATCGCATGGTAGATTAACATTATAAATCCGATGTCAAGTAAAAACATTGTTATAGTTCCAGGGATATGTGCTATTATTCCAATAATCCAACAGAGAATTATAATACATATAATGGCTATAATCTTCGTCAATGGTATGTAATTTCTGCTTCTGCTCCCGTGTAGCGTTCTGGATAGTTTCGTGCCATAACGCCCCTTACCGCTGTGTCCTAAAAATAAATCTGTATCAGGCTTATTAGGCGTGGGAAATTCTTATGTTCCAACAGGCGGTTGGGGATTTCCACATCTATCCTTGAAAGCAAAATGACCGTCCCGTATATCCATAAAGTCGGAAATTCGCCCAGAAAACTCCCTATTTCCACGCTCTTGGAATTGTGGTAGAATAAACATAACGAAACGAAAAAATCGGAATTTGTGAGGTGTGATTTTATGGAGTTGACAGACGAAATCAAAAAATTATTGTACGATTGCGGTGCTGATTTAATTGGAATTGGGGATATGAGCGAGGTTGAAAATTGTCATTTTAAAACAGGAATTTCTATCGCTGTTGCACTATCTAAAAATATTATCATTGACTTACAGAAAGCTCCGACGAAAGAATATTATGATTTATATCATTCTTTAAACAAGAAATTAAATGAAATCGTTATGGCAGGAGAAGACTTTTTGAAAGAAAGAGGATTTGAAGCTTATGCACAGACCACAGGACGCGTGGAAGTAAATCAAAAAAGACTCTCTAAACTCCCCCATAAAACGGTAGCTACAAGGAGCGGACTTGGTTGGATTGGAAAAAATTGTTTATTAGTAACTTCTCAATATGGCTCTGCCATACGTATTTCTTCTTTGCTGACCAATGCACCTTTGAAATGTGATGAGCCAGTCAATCAATCCTATTGTGGAACATGTAGCCAGTGTGTAAAAAATTGTCCAGCACAAGCATTAAAGGACAGTTTATGGACGGTTGGTATGCCAAGAGAAAAAATTATGGATATAGAAAAATGTTACAAAAAACAAGTAGAGGTAATGTCAAAAAATACAGGCATTAAAACAGATTTATGCGGAAAATGTTTTGCAGTCTGTTCATATACCAAAAAATATCTGCAAGATAGAACCTTAACTTCCAGTTTTTCAGGGAAATAGCAAAGCGGAAAAGCCTTAAAATGCCTTCCCGCCCATTTCAATTAAGAAAATATTAGTTATCGAATTTTCAGAAAACAAGGAACAGATATTTCACCAAACTATTAACTGACTGTCATCAAAAATACAAGTAACACCTGTTCATATCAAAGAATCAAAAGAATCTTTAACTTTCAATCCATTCTAAATTGGAATCAAAAGAGTCTCTGACTTTCAATTCATTCTAAATTGTTTTGCCAATACACAGCCGAGAGAGGAGGCAGGTATATGCCCCAAAAACGATAGAGAGTGGAGCGATTTTTCG
>JAUUSJ010000301.1 GCA_030841965.1 Blautia sp. | reverse complement strand
CCAGCGGCAAAGCTAAGTATATCGAAAAATCGCTCCACTCTCTATCGTTTGCGGGGCAGATATCTCCTTCCTCTCTTGGCTGTGTATTGGCGAAACGGTTTAAAATTAATTTTTATAGTTTTCTGTATTTAGCGATAGAAAATAGAAATAAAATTTGGTATAATAGTAAAAATAAGTTTTGAAAAAATATATTTTTGTAAAGGAGGTATGTGGAGAAAATGATATAGAAAAAGAGATAAGAGATATTGGAAAAGATGGTAAAGGAGGAGGAAGAAAATGAGTAAAAGATTATTTGCGTTGTTGTTTTCTGGTTTGCTTACTGTAACTATGGTAATGACGCCGATGGTTCAGGCGGCAACGGTGGAAATTGAGCAGAACGAAATGGGAACTACGGAGAATGGAATATCAGAAAATGAAATTAAAGAAGTTGAAACAACAGGGAACGAAATCTCAGGAAATGAAATTGTGGAAGATAACCCTATTCAATCAGAGACAATAGAATCCAGTAATTTAGAAGAAGAAAACAGGAAGGAAATAACAGAGAAGATAGAGACAACGGATAAGGCAGAAATAACAGATAAGACAGGAACAACAGAAATAGATGGATTATTGTCTGAAGTGGAAGAGGAGCAGGATGAAATACAAACAGATTTGAGTGTTGAGCAACAGGAAGGAGATTTACAATCAACTGTTAGTACAGAAGTTCAGGAATCCAGTACGATAGAGATAAATCAGGAAGATACAGATAGGGATATCATATCTTCTAATGTCATTGCGGAGGGAAGTTGTGGAGAAAACTTAAGATGGACTTTGACAAATGCTGGAGAATTAAGGATTAATGGAACGGGAATAATGAATGGTTATAGTGGTGATGGAAAAGGTAATTATAAGACACCGTGGTATTCGTACAGAGAGCAGATTAAGAAACTTTATTTGGAAGATGGAGTGGAAACAATCGGCTTTCAGGCATTTGCCAAATGTAGTAATTTAGAAGAGATAGTGATTTCGGACAGTGTAACAAAGATAGGAGAAAGGTCTTTTTATAAGTGTACAAGTTTAAAAGAGGTAAGCATTCCTGCCAGTGTAATAGATATAGATTATGAAGTGTTTGCTGAGTGTAACAGTCTAAGTAAGGTAAGTGTCCTAAATGAGTATTGTCGTATTAATGAGTCTCCATATACTCTTGGTAATACAGCAATTATATATGGATATAGCAACTCTACTGCACAAACTTATGTCGGATATTGTAATAAAACTTGGGAAGTCGAGAAGACTTTTAAAGTATTAGACCTACAGCCGTCTACGTATATTATTTCTTATGATGCGAATGGTGGGAAGAATGCGCCAAAACCACAAAAGAAGGATAAAGATACGCCTCTTATATTAAGTGATATAGAGCCAATAAGGGAAGGATATATTTTTCTTGGATGGAGTTTAGACGGAGAGTTAGGAGATGACGGAGAAGTAGCATACGAAGCAGGAGGAATTTTTAAAGAAAATATAAATGCTATTTTGTATGCTATATGGCAAGCGGATGGAGCAGTTGCCAGTGGAAGTTGTGGAAAAAATCTAAGATGGAATTTGACAAGTAATAAAGAATTGCATATCAGTGGTACGGGAGCAATGGACGATTATTCTGAAAATCAATCACCATGGCAGAGATATGAAGACAATATTGGAAAAATTTATTTGGATGGTCAAATAACATCGATAGGAAGTTATGCATTTTATCACTGTGGTTATCAACGTGGTGTGCGTGGGTTGGAAGTTGAAATTCCAAATACTGTAACAAAGATAGGGAAAGGTGCGTTTTCTTGTTGTACCAATCTTCTCGAGATAAATATTCCAGATAGTGTGACAGAGATAGGAGAGGAAGCCTTTTATGAATGTAATGGTCTTCAAGAGATAAATATTCCAGATAGTGTAACGAAAATAGGGGAAGATGCGTTTTCTCGTTGTACGAGCCTTCGTAAGATAAATATTTCAAATGGAGTAACAGCTATTAGTGATAGAGCATTTTATCACTGTATAAGCTTGAGTGAAATAGAATTTCCAAATAGTATCCAAAAGATAGGGAAAGCTGCATTTTTTGAATGTGAAAGTCTCAAAGAGATAAATATCCCAGATAGTGTGACGAGTATAGGGGATAACTCATTTAGCTACTGTAGCAATTTGAGTAAGATAGAACTTCCAGAAACCGTGATAAACATAGGAGGTAGTGCGTTTTCTCAATGTAGTAGTTTGAGCGAGATAAACATTCCAGAGACTGTGACAAGTATAGGAGGTCATGCATTTGCTGGCTGTAGTAGTTTGCGTGGGATAAACATTCCAGAGACTGTGACAAGTATAGGAGGTCATGCATTTGCTGGCTGT
>JAUUSJ010000072.1 GCA_030841965.1 Blautia sp. | reverse complement strand
TCCAGCGGCAAAGCTAAGTATATCGAAAAATCGCTCCACTCTCTATCGTTTTTAGAGAACATATCTTTAGACTCTATGTACTGTGTGCTGACAAAATATGATAGGATTTCTGTACTCTAAAATACCCATAAATACAGCACTACGAAAACACTCTGTACTTTTTCTAGTTTTTTAAAAAAACAAATAAATGCTACCGAGAGTATCCTAATCTTCACTTTTTTACTTATAAAAATTTTTTTATGATATCATCTACAGATAACATAAAATTTATGTAAGTAAAAAAACGAAAAATTTACATCATAAACTATGTAGTAGTAATCCTTATAAAAAGGAATTTTTAATTGTTTTGCCAATACACAGCGAAGAGAGTCCGTCGATATGTCCTTGAAAAACGATAGAGAGTGGAGCAGTTTTTCGATATACTTAGCTTTGCCGCTGGAGCACTGTCTGAGCAGCGTAGCTGCGTGTTTGCGGGAGGCGGCATATATCAGCTTATGTCGAAAAATCGTGGGAACGAACGTGTTTTTCGAGGACATATCGACGGACTCTCTTTGCGTCTAATTCCATTACACCAAAAGTTTTAATCCATCTTATTTATATTTATCTAATTTTTTAAAATAGTCTTTTGTTTCTCTTGCGACAACTCCACTTAGAGCGAGCAGGGCAACTAAGTTTGGAAATGCCATTAATGCGTTGAATATATCTGCGATATTCCACACTGCTGCAACGGTCATATATGGTCCGATAAATACTGCTAGAATATAGAGCCAGCGATATATTTTTACTGCTGTTTTGTTTCGATTAAATAGGTATTCTAGACAACGCTCGCCGTAGTAGTTCCAGCCGAGAATTGTTGTAAAAGCAAAGAATACAAGACATAGCATTAGAGAAAAGGATGCCACTATCGGTGGAAATGGCAAACCTTTTTGGAATGCCGCCGTCGTGATTTCCACTCCCTCTAATCCTGTATTCCATGTTTCTGTAATTACAATGGATAGACCTGTCATCGTACAGATAACAATAGTATCGATAAATGTTCCTGTCATTGAGACAAGTCCTTGACGAGCTGGCTCGTTTGTCTGTGCCGCTGCGGCTGCAATTGGGGCACTACCAAGTCCTGATTCATTGGAAAAGATACCTCTCGCAATACCTTTTTGCATCGCCACAACCATCGTTCCCATTGCTCCTCCTGCCAAGGCACTTCCCGTAAAGGCAGATTTTACAACCGTCACGATTGCCGCTGGAACCGCTGTAATATTGGTCACAATAATGATAACGGCTAAACCCACATACAAAATTGCCATAAACGGTACTACAATTTCTGAAATCTTTGCTATTCTCTTAATTCCTCCGAGAACAACCAATCCAACACATACTGTCAAGATAACGCATGAAACTACTGTCGCCCAGGAATATGTCTTACCAAATAGTTGAACCGTATGTATCATATTTGGGTCAAAGAAATTCTTCACCGCAGATGAAATTCCATTTACCTGTGTAAAAGTACCGATTCCAAGCAGACCTACTCCCGCTCCAAAAAAGGCGAAAATCTTAGCCAGCCATCTCCAATTCTTACCCATACCATTTTCAATATAGTAAAACGGTCCGCCAAGTACATGCCCCTCCTCATCAATTGTACGGTACTTGATAGCGAGTAATCCTTCTGCATACTTTGTAGCCATTCCAAAGAATGCCGCCACAACCATCCAGAATAACGCACCTGGTCCACCAGCTGCAATCGCTGTCGCAACTCCGACGATATTTCCCGTACCAATTGTTGCAGATAATGCTGTACATAAGGCTCCAAAACTAGTTACTTCGCCCTGTCCGTCGTCTTCATTTTTCACCATGAATTTTAGTGCTTTTCCAAGATGTCTTACCTGTAATAAGCCCAAACGAACTGTTAAATAGATTCCTGTCACCAGGATTAGAATGATTAATGGAAGTCCCCATACGACTCCATCCAACCATGTAATAAAATTATTGATTTGCTCGAACATTTTTCCTTCCTCCATCCTTTTGCCTGAGAGATTAACATCAATCAACCTTCCCGCCACTTCCTGCAAACAGGTATGTCAATTGACTGCGTACACCTTCGGCGCTCTTTTTTTAAGAGACTCTCCTGAGTTTATCTTTGTTTTCGCACTTTACCGCGCTGTATTACAGAATAACACTTCCACCATTAAATTTCAAGTATTTTTCAGAAATTCACCTAAATAAAATAAGCCGTTCTCATAATTTCTGATTTTTTATAAAGTAAATAGAGAACAATTATAAAAAAATATATACAAAATGTCCAAAACCAATAGCAATATTTTGAAACATAGTTTCGCCAATACACAGCCAAGAGAGTCCGTCGATATATCCTCAAAAAACGATAGAGAGTGGAGCGGTTTTTCGATATACTTAGCTTTGTCGCTGGAGCACTGTTTGAGCAGCGTAGCTGCGAGTTTGCGGGAAGCGACAAAAATCAGCGTATGTCGAAAAACCGTGGGAACGAACGTGTTTTTTGAGGACATATCGACGGACTCTCTTAGCGTCTACCTCCAATCCTCTTAACATCTGTCCCCTACTCCCTTAGCGTCTACCTCCACCCCTCTTAACATCTGTCCCCTACTCTCTTAAATCCTGCCTTCTCTCATCCTTACGCACTAATCGCATTCCCCGTATAAAGCTGATAATATCTTCCTTTTTGCTCTATCAACTGTTCATGCGTACCTCTCTCGATAATTCTTCCCTGCTCCATAACCATAATACAGTCAGAATTCTTAATAGTCGAAAGCCTATGCGCAATAACAAAGGTCGTTCTTCCATTCATCAACGCATCCATTCCCGCCTGCACAAGCTTCTCTGTTCTCGTATCAATAGAGGAGGTCGCCTCATCCAAGATGAGAACTGGAGGGTCTGCCACTGCCGCCCTTGCAATCGCTAAAAGCTGTCTTTGTCCCTGACTTAGATTACTTCCATCACCAGTGAGCACAGTCTGATAGCCATTTGGCAATCTTCGGATAAAACCGTCTGCATTTGCCAATTTTGCGGCAGCAATACATTCTGCATCCGTCGCATCCAATTTTCCATAGCGAATATTGTCGATGACAGTTCCTGTAAAAAGATGCGTATCCTGAAGTACAATACCAAGAGAGCGTCGCAAATCAGGCTTTTTAATCTTATTAATATTAATGCCATCATAACGGATTTTTCCATCCTGTATATCGTAAAAACGGTTAATCAAGTTTGTAATTGTAGTTTTTCCCGCTCCAGTCGAGCCTACAAGTGCAATCTTCTGTCCAGGTTCTGCGAACATTTTTATATTGTGAAGCACCATCTTCTCATCATTATATCCAAAGTCAACATCATCAAATACGATGCCGCCCTCCATCTTCTGATAGGTTACGGTTCCATCTGCCTTATGTGGATGCTTCCACGCCCACATACCTGTACGTTTCTCTGACTCAGTTAGCGTTCCATCTTTCTCTTCCTTCGCATGAACCAACTCCACATATCCATTGTCTTTTTCTGGCTCCTCATCTAAGAGTGCAAATACTCTCTGCGCTCCCGCTGCCGCCATAACTACAAAGTTTATCTGCTGACTAATCTGAGTAATAGGCTGGTTAAAATTCTTATTCAATCCCACAAATGCGATAACGGTTCCGACTGTCACCGCACTGCCTGCTGGGAGTGCTAAAATTGCACCGATAACCGCACAGAGTACATAACTTAAATTTCCAATATTAGCATTGATTGGCATAAGTAAGTTTGCATAGCGGTTCGCTTTATTGGCACTATCTCTCAATTGGTTATTTAATTTTTTGAAATCCTCAATTGATTTTTCTTCATGGCAAAATACCTTTACAACCTTCTGTCCATCCATCATTTCCTCGATATAACCATCTACAGTTCCGATATCTTTTTGCTGCTTTTGATAATACTTTCCAGAAAGTCCTGATAAGACCTTTGTCACCTTTAACATAATAAATGACATAAGCACTGATACAATGGTCAATGGAATATTTAAAACCAACATGGAGATAAGGGTTGCCACAAGAGTTGCCGATGAATTTATAATCTGTGGGATACTCTGACCAAAGAGCTGACGAAGTGTATCGACGTCATTTGTATAGACAGACATGATATCTCCATGGGCATGTGTGTCAAAATATTTAATTGGCAGAGATTCCATATTTTCAAAAACCTCATTACGAAACTTATTCATCGTTCCCTGACTAATATTTACCATAATTCGGTTATATGCATAAGCTGCTATAACACCGATAATATAAAATACAATAATTCCTCTGAGCGCATTCGCCAATGGTGCGAAATCTGGATTTTCCGACTGAAGCAGCGGCATAATATAGTCATCCACCAAAGACTGTACAAATAACATTCCCTGCATTGTCGCAAATGCACCTACTATAATACAGATGACAACTACGAGAAATGAAAACTTATAATTGCTAATCATATATTTTATCAAACGCTTTAAAACGCTTAACGACATCTTTTGATTTTTTTGTTCTTTCATCTTCTAAACTCTCCTTTCCCATAATTAAACTGCCTGGTCAAAGTCTCCGCCGCCCTGAGTCTGAGACTCATAAATATCGCGGTAGATTTCGTTATTTTCAAGTAAATGTTCATGCGTGTCAAAACCGTCGATTTTTCCTTCATTTAATACGAGAATACGGTCTGCATTCTCCACACTGGATATTCTTTGTGCAATAATAATCTTTGTTGTTCCTGGGATGACGTCTTGAAATGCTTTTCTAATCTTTGCATCCGTCGTTGTATCTACCGCACTTGTGGAATCGTCCAAGATTAATACTTTCGGTTTCTTTAAGAGTGCCCTCGCGATACAAAGTCTCTGCTTCTGACCTCCAGAGACATTTGTTCCTCCTCGCTCAATCCATGTATAATATCCATCTGGCAATTGGTCGATAAATTCATCTGCACATGCCGCCTGACAAGCTTTTATACATTCCTCCTCTGTCGCATCCTCATTTCCCCAGCGCAGGTTTTGAAGAATTGTGCCAGAGAAAAGGACATTTTTCTGAAGTACAACAGAGACTTCATTTCTAAGCATATCCATATCATACTCTTTGACATCTCTGCCACCTACTTTTACTTTTCCTTCTGTTGCGTCATAGAGACGGCTAATTAAGTTAACTAGACTTGATTTTCCACATCCAGTACCCCCGATAATACCGATGGTTTCTCCAGATTTAATATGAAGGTCGATATCTTTTAATGTGCTCTCTCCCGTTCCCTGCTTGTAGGAAAAGCTCACATGGTCAAAATCTATGCTTCCATCTTTTACTTCCATCACTGGATTTTCCGGATTACGAAGCTCTGGCTGTTCACTCAATACTTCTGAGATACGTCTTATATTTGCGATACTCATCGTACCCATAACAAAAATCATCGAGAGCATCATCAATGACATCATGACAGACATAATATAACTGAATAAAGACGTGATTTCTCCCGTCGTCATCGCCCCCTCCACAATGAAATGTGCTCCAAACCAGGATACGGCAGTGATACATGCATAGACTACCAACATCATGATAGGGTTATTTAATGCCAATAATCCCTCCGCCTTTACGCTGAGACGATAAAGCATATTTGCCGCCTTTTTAAACTTCTTATCTTCGTGCTCTTCTCTGACATACGCCTTTACCACACGGATTGCAGATATATTTTCCTGTATACTTGAGTTTAATTCGTCGTACTGGTCAAATACGTGTTGGAATGTGGTAATTGTAGACCTCATAATTAAAAAGAGGATAACTGCCAGTACGCAGAGTGCAGCTAAAAATACCAAGCTTAAATCTCGATTAATGAGAAAGCACATAATCATACTGATAACTAATGTAAATGGTGCTCGCACTGCGATACGAATTACCATCTGGAATGCATTCTGGACATTTGTCACATCGGTTGTCATTCTAGTTACCAGTCCCGCTGTGCTGAATTTATCAATATTAGAAAAAGAGAAGTCTTGTACTCGAATATACATAGCCTCTCTTAAATTGCATGCCAATCCAGAGGATGCACTCGCTGCAAATTTTCCAGCCATTGCACCTGAGAATAGGCTGACTGCTGCCATGACAATCATCAAGACTCCAAGTCTTAAGATAACCGGCATATTGGATTGTTCTAAGCCGTCATCGATAATCATTGCTGTGATAAATGGAATTAATACTTCCATGATAACTTCTAAGATGGTAAAACCAATGGTAAGAAAGGCATCTTTCTTATATTGTTTTAATTGCGCTAAAACGTTTTTCATTGTAAAACCTCCTATTTTATTTTTTGTTTTTTATGTTTTGTCTTCTATTTTAGATTCTCAGTTTTATAGGTATTTTTCTACTGCCTATTTTTTTAACTTCATCCATATTTTATGTTCTAATTCTCCAAACAACTGTCTCTCTTCTTCATTCAGAGCACTACAAAGTTCTACTTCCATCTTCTGTACTTTTTGTATTAGCTCTTTTGCCTCACTCATAAGTTTTTGGGTGGGGATTACTTTCTTTTTTCTTATGTCCTTTGGGTTTTCCTGGAAAGAGAGATAGCCTTTTTCCCTCATTTTTTTCACAAGAATAGATAATGTGGCTTTGGAGACTCCTATCTCGCGACACATCTGGGTGATATACCCTCCATTGAGATGATGCCGCAACATATATACGGAAAACCAAACTTGAGTTCCGCTCATTTCGTCTGTTTTTAATGTTTTTTCCATCCATAGTTCTAAGTCATTATTCATTCTTTTTATTCGTTGGATTAATTTTTCTTCTTGAAATTCTTCTGTCATCTTTCCTTTTCACCTCCGATGTTTTTGGAATTGGAGAGATATTGTATGAGCTTTATAAGGCAACAAGATTATTTTTGCTCATAAACATAAAATATCACTTGACCTATAAACATAAAATATTATTTGACCTATAAACATATTTACTTGATTTGGCTCTAAACAGTTTATACCCTTACTGTTTGGTCATAATAGATTTTAACTCAATTTTCCTTGTATGTGAAATCGAAAGATGTTATAATCTATAAATATCTTTTATAGTTTGATTTAAGAGAATTAGAAATGATTAGAGATATTAAAATAATAAGAGAATAGGATAAATGACAGAATTTTGCCATTATATCTGTTTATTTAAAGGAAAGGAAGGATAAATGATTATGAATACAGTTCAATTGGAATGTTTTCTCGCTGTTGCAGAATATCTAAATTTTTCTAGAGCATCAGAAATACTTAAGATTACACAGCCCGCTGTCAGCCATCAGATTCAGACGTTGGAAGAAGAGTTGGGAGTTAAATTATTTAATCGGACGAGCAAGAATGTCTCGCTTACTCTCGAGGGATTTCAGTTTTTTCCAGATGCAGAATTAATTTTGAAGACTGTATTTTCTGCGAAGGAGCGTCTTGGAAATCACAAAACTATCGTTTCTTTTGATATTGGATGCCATAATCACTCGGAATTAAATTTGCTGCCGACAATACTCGAAAAATTATCAGAGGAATTTCCTCTTCTTCACCCTTCTATTCATATAGTTCCTTTTGCTTCTCTGCTTGGAATGGTAGAAGACCAAAAACTTCACGTTGCTTTTGGCGTAAAAGAAAGACAGACAAAGTCTGTCTTGAAATTTAAAGAACTTTATTCGGCTCCTATTGCCTGTATTTGCTCACCAGAGCATCCATTATCAGAGTATAAAATATTAACAAAAGATATGCTTTCTGGAAATTTTATCGCCTGTACTCCAAGGCATATCTCCAGTACTATATTTTCTATCCAAAGCCGCAATATCTCGCACCTTGCCCCAGAACAGCATTATTTTACGGACAGTTTTGATAGTATCTTTACTCTCGCAAAAGCAAAGATTGGATATACTTTGTATCCAGATATTCCTCATGCAAGGGAGGAGGGGCTATGCTATATTCCCGTCACAGACTTGCCTCAGATATCTTTTGGAGTTTATTATCGACATGACGATGACTTTCCAGCTTTAAAGCGGTTTTTGCGGATATGTGAAAATAGTATATAGTAAACTGCGCAGCGAAAAATTACTGTGAATTTTATGTTTGAACTACTGTTACTTGGCATAACTCCACATATACATATTAATATTCAATGGGGCTTTTATCTCAGATACAAGTAATCGAGAATTCTTGCCCCTAATGCTTAAATCTAATCTGCAGATTAAGTTTAATGAATATCTCTCCGTCTTTTTCGTATAAATTCATATAATTATGTCTACTTGTAGAAGCTCTCTCCAAAATAGTATTATCCAATAAATACTGTTCAAAAAAATTTCTATTATAAATATGATATGCAAGTATCTCACCATCTGCCTTCACGATGATATAGCCTCCATTGGCCTCATCCAAACCATCCCATTTTTTTGCGGGTTTCATTCCCAGCGCAACGGAACAGAGAAACTTCTTAAATTTATATTCATATAGCATGGTATCCTGATATCCAAGTGGATCTCTCTGACCTACAAGTTTCACCAATTCTTTACATTCTTTTATTTCTTCTTCATAATAATATAAAAGCATATTCCCTATAATCTGTGGCATACTGCTGTCAACCATTATTAGATTTCTTTTGAAACCCTGATGATTCATATCAATATAACAAAGAGAGCCGCCTAGACTTTGGATTGCTTTTATCCTATCTTTAATCTTGGTTGATGTATTTATTGTATTGATTTCCTCTGCCTGTTTTGCTGTAATACCTGTAACCTTATAGATAAAATTGGTAGTTTGTGCTGCATTAAGTAAAGTGGGTGCATTTCCAACTTCTGATTTTATAGAAAAGCCAATATTGCGAGTGTATCCTGTATATATATCTTGTATCTGCATAGAAATATCCGTTGTATCAGAAGACGGTGCTTTTATCTTTGTTACTTTAATTCCATTTGCAAATTTAGCAACTTCTTCCAACTGAAAGCTTCCACTATGTGAAAAAATTTCTTTTAATAAAAGATTGGCATTATCTTCAAATTCCCTTCTTGAAATGGACATAATCATTCTTGATTCCATTTCAATATTAATATTACTATCTGTAATTATATAATGAATACTATGCCCCTTTTGTTCCTCTCGTATAATCTTAAGAATTGGGTAAAAAATATTATCTATCTTTTCTAACTTCTCATTAGCTGCATATACCCGCCCCTGACTTAATAATTTCATAAATACATATAATTCAGACCATTCTCCTTTGTTCCCCGACATTCTATTATTTTTTATCACTTTCAAGTACTCTCCTTATCTCTTTTGCAATTGATTCAATGACGTTAACTGTTACGGTATTACCAAACTGCTTATATAGATGAGTATCTGCCACTTCTAATTTGAAATCATCTGGAAAACCTTGTAATCTCGCCCATTCTCTCGGCGTCATTTTTCTTATTCCCTGCCTATTAACTTCACCTTTTATATGTGTGACAGGTGTGAAATCCTTCAATCGCTTATCCACAATTAGATTTCTTTCTCTTCCCATTCCACCGCATACAATAGCTCCAGCTTGACCATTGATATCTCGTATCTCATACCCAAAACCATTTCCCTTGGCTTCATGTCTCTTCTTATGACGTTTTAAAGTTTCTAAATAAGTTGTGGAGAGATAATACTTTACACTTACAGCATTCTCTTCCATAATATCTTTAATTTTAGTATCTGAATTTTCTCCTGTCGGAAACTTAAAATCTGTACTATCTATATCATTACGAAAAGCAACTATATAAATGCGCTCTCTATTTTGCGGAACACCAAAATCCTTACTATTTAAAACCTTATCATAAACAGTATACCCTATCTGCTCAAATGCACGCTTAATAACCTTAAATGTTCTTCCTCTATCATGAATCGTCAATCCCTTTACATTTTCACAAAAAATTACACTCGGCTTATGATATTCACAAATTCGTACTACATCTTGAAATAAAGTACCTCTACACATACCTTTATAATCATCATCAAATCCCATCTTTTTGCCCGCCATAGAAAAAGCCTGGCATGGAAATCCTGCTAAACAAATATCAAACGCAGGAATCTCTTTTTCGTCGATCTTTGTTATATCTCCTGCTATTTCAAAATTATCTGCATAATTGGCTCTATATGTTTTTTTTGCATATTCATCCCATTCACTCACAAATACAGTTGAAATATCATTTCCAAAAGCATTTTCAAATCCTTTTCTAATTCCACCTATTCCTGCAAATAAATCTACTGATGCATACATTGTTAATCTGTCTCCTTTAATCTAATTCTCAATATAACGCTCTATTTTATGTATTGTATGTCGAACATATTTTCTGTTATCATACCACAACTTTCCACGATATGCAATATATTTCACTCAAAAGGATAGTGTAAAATTTTTGTAATTAAAAAATAGCTTTCACCTATTCCCCTATCGGTTCAAAGTGAAAACTATTTTATAAGAAAATATAATTATTTATCATATTTTGTCAAATTCCATCTCTGAATTAGTTCACATAATACCTTATCATAATTTGGAGCAGTTGCATATCCTCCATTTTTTATGATTTTTGTAGCTTTTTTATAACTCTTACACTTCGCAATTCCTGGATATCTAGCTTTTGAGCCATTCTTTGCATTGATTAAATACTGAGAATGGTCATAAATACTATCACTCCAACTATCATAAGAACGGAAAGCATCTTTTATTGTGATCCATCTACCATTTATGTACTCTTTTGTGCTCTTTGTATAAGTCTTCCCATTCCATTTACTAGACCAGCTCGTTTTTGCCTTAATTCCAAAAAGATTATTTCCTTGTATCGCCAAAGAAGACTTTCCATATCCACTCTCCAAAATCGCCTGTGCAGTTGTCACTGAAGCAAGTACACCTGTCTTCTTCATATCTTTTCTCGCTTGCTTTCCAATATAGCTTACAAACTCTGCGCTCGTCATCTGCTTTTTATTCGATGCCGCCTGCGCCTGCGTTCCGCAAAAAGCACTAAGGCAAACTGCCATCGCCAATCCCAGCACAAACAATAATTTCCTCTGTCTTATAAGTTTCATAATCTCTACAAGTTCTCCTCTCTCTTTTTTGTCTGTCAAATTCCTGTCTATTTGCTCGAGTATATATGTGAACAAAAATTAAGATTCTATTAATTTTTACATATCATTGTTACCAATTTATTATAACAAATTAATAGTTTTGAAACAAGTATAAGTTTATTACTATTTTAGTGTATTTTATACCTATTATCTTCCATGATTATAATCCCCCTTTCCGCGAAAGTCGCCAATAGAATTATGAACTCCTTTCTTTGACAATCTTTCGCTCTTCACTTGTTATACTTCCATTGCAAAATAATAGCTACCACAAAATAAAAGGATATGAAATAAAACATAAATCACGGTCTAACGCACATCCAAATATTTCTTCAAATACTGCCCTGTATAGGAGACCTCCTTCTTACAAATCTCCTCTGGTGTTCCCTGGGCAATGACGGTTCCACCGCCCTCTCCGCCCTCTGGGCCCATATCGATAATATAATCCGCCGTCTTAATAACCTCTAAGTTATGTTCGATAACAACGACTGTATTCCCTCCCTCTCTTAGCTTCTGTAAAATATCGATTAACTTATGCACATCTGCAAAATGCAATCCAGTCGTCGGCTCGTCTAGAATATAAATTGTCTTTCCCGTACTTCTCTTACTAAGCTCCGTCGCAAGTTTCACTCGCTGTGCCTCTCCGCCAGAGAGTGTTGTCGCTGGCTGACCGAGCTTAATATAGGAGAGTCCCACATCATCCAATGTCTTAATCTTTCGATAAATCGACGGCACATTTTCAAAGAAATCGCATGCCTCCTCGACAGTCATATCTAAGACATCAAAAATATTCTTTCCCTTATACTTTACTTCAAGCGTCTCACGGTTATAGCGATGTCCCTGACAAACCTCGCATGGCACATAGATGTCTGGAAGGAAATGCATCTCAATCTTTACGATACCGTCACCGGCACACGCCTCACATCGTCCGCCCTTTTTATTAAAACTAAATCTACCCTTATCGTAGCCTCTCATCTTTGCATCCTTCGTGAGGGAAAATAATTCTCGAATCTGGTCAAAAACTCCTGTATATGTCGCTGGGTTAGAGCGAGGAGTCCTTCCAATCGGAGCCTGGTCGATGGCGATAATCTTATCGAGCTGTTCTACTCCCAAAATCTTATCATGTTTGCCTGCCTTTCCCTTGGCACGGTTTAATACTTTCGCCAACTTCTTGTATAAAATTTCATTGACGAGAGAACTCTTTCCAGAGCCAGAAACTCCTGTGACACAGGTCATCACTCCGAGAGGAATCTCCACATTGATATTCTTCAAATTATTCTCCCTCGCTCCGACAACCTCAATCCAACCAGTCGGCTCCTTTCTCTTATCTGGAACTGGAATCTTAATTCTTCCACTCAAATAGGCGCCCGTAATCGACTCTGGCACCTTCATAATCTCCTCCGCGGTTCCCTGAGCAACGACCTCTCCGCCCCAGATTCCAGCTCTCGGACCGATATCCACGATATGGTCTGCCGCCAACATCGTATCCTCATCATGCTCCACGACAATCAAAGTATTTCCCAAATCTCTCAGACTTTTTAGGGTGCGAATTAACTTATCATTATCTCTCTGGTGAAGCCCGATACTCGGCTCATCCAAAATATAGGCAACTCCGACGAGTCCTGAGCCAATCTGCGTGGCAAGTCGAATTCTCTGCGCTTCTCCGCCCGATAGACTTGCCGTTGCCCTCGCCAACGATAAATAATTCAATCCGACATCATTTAAAAATCCGACTCTCGCAGAGATTTCCTTCAAAATCATATCTCCTATCATTCGCTGTCTGTCGGTAAGCTGCATCTCGCTCAAAAAATTCTGGAGCTTTCCAATCGACATATTCGTAATCTCGAAAATATTCTTACCTGACACAGTGACCGCCAAAGATTCCTCCTTCAATCTCTGTCCATGGCAATGCTCACAAGGGGTAATCGTCATAAAACTCTCATACTCCTGCTTCATCGTCTCAGAGCCTACCTCTCGATATCTTCTCTGTACATTCCGAATCAATCCCTCAAAGGCGACATCATAAACTCCCTCTCCTCTCTGACCCTTATAGTGAACTTTCACTTCCTGCCCATTTGTTCCATATAGGATGATATTCCTCGCCTCCTCGCTCATCTCGCAAAACGGCGTAGTGAGGTCAAAATGATATCTCGCTGCTAAGGCGTCCAAGACCGCTCTCGTATAGCTCTTCTTATCAGTACAAGACTGCCATCCAAGCACTGTAATCGCTCCGTCCGCGATACTGATCGTTGGGTCAGGAATCATCAAATCCACATCAAACTCCATCTTATATCCAAGACCAAAACAAGTTGGACAGGCACCAAATGGGTTATTAAAGGAAAAACTTCTAGGTTCAATCTCATCTATATTAATGCCACAGTCGGGACAAGAAAAACTCTGACTAAAATTCAATGTCTCTCCTCCAATCACCTCGACTGTCATCAATCCCTCCGCTAAATTCAATGTCGTCTCGATAGAATCCGTAAGTCTCCTCTCGATTCCCTCCCGCACAACAAGGCGGTCGACAACAATCTCAATCTGATGCTTTCTATTCTTATCAAGCTTAATCTCCTCGGATAAATCATACAAGCTTCCATCAATTCTCGCACGCACATATCCACTTTTTCGAAGCTTCGCCAAAAGCTTCACATGCTCTCCCTTTCTTCCTCGGATAATCGGAGCAAGAAGCATAAACTTTGTCCCCTCCGGAAGCCCCATAAGCTGATCTACCATCTGGTCCACTGTCTGCTTCTTAATCTCCTTTCCGCATTTGGGACAATGTGGAATTCCAATTCTCGCATATAAAAGACGGAAATAATCATAAATCTCCGTCACAGTTCCAACCGTGGAACGAGGGTTTCTGTTCGTCGACTTCTGGTCAATCGAGATAGCAGGGGAAAGCCCCTCAATCTTATCTACCTCCGGTTTTTCCATCTGTCCAAGAAACTGTCTCGCATAGGAAGACAGCGACTCCATATACCTTCTCTGACCCTCGGCATAAATCGTATCAAATGCCAGAGAGGACTTACCAGAACCACTTAATCCTGTCAATACGACAAATTCATTCCTCGGTATATCAATATCAATTGCTTTTAAATTATGTTCTCTCGCTCCTCTAATCTTAATATATTCTCTCTCGCTCATAATATCCTACTCTTTCTTCACTCATTCTGCTGCGTACAGCTCTCATTTACTTTTCTACCATGATGTTGGGGTCAAAAGGTCTTTTGCCCCCTTTGATACCAGATTGCTCCGCACAATATGTTCCCGCATCTACGTTCCACTCTGGTCGGCGCTAAACGGGCGTCACTGGCGCCCAGTGCCTTCAAACTATTAAATTCTTATCTCTCACAGGATATCATATTCCGAATGTTTGTTCAAGTGTTTTGTCGAAAATTTGTTCTGATTTTAATCGTCATAATCTCGAAGTGCAATTTTCAACTCTTTTAATTTATCTCGATAAATAACCGCATCTTCAAAATTCAAATCTGCCGCCGCCTGATTCATCTTCTTTGTCACCTTCTCGATTTGTTCTCTCAATTCTTTCCTGCTCATCGACTCGATATCCTTCTCATCCTTTTCCTCCACACTCTCCGAAGAAATCGCAATCAAGTCTCGAATCTGCTTCTTAATCGTCTTTGGCGTAATTCCATGCTCTTTATTATACGTATCTTGAATCTCACGTCTTCGATTGGTCTCCAAAATCGCATTCTCCATTGACCTCGTAATCGTATCAGCATACATAATGACATGTCCCTCTGCATTTCTTGCGGCACGTCCAATTGTCTGAATCAATGCTGTCTCAGAGCGGAGAAATCCCTCCTTATCCGCATCCAATATCGCAATCAATGTCACCTCCGGAATATCCAATCCCTCTCTTAGAAGATTGATTCCGACAAGCACATCAAAGACATCCATTCTCAAATCACGCACAATCTCCACACGCTCCAATGTATCAATATCCGAATGCAAATATTTGACCCGCACTCCATTCTCCTTCAGATAATCCGTCAAATCCTCTGCCATTCTCTTTGTCAAGGTCGTAACTAAAATCTTATTCTTCTTCTCAACTTCCTTATACACCTCAGTGAGCAAATCGTCAATCTGCCCCTCAACTGGACGCACATCAACCGGAGGGTCTAAAAGTCCCGTCGGGCGAATAATCTGCTCTGCGCGAAGCATTTCATGCTCTGCCTCATACACATTCGGCGTAGCTGACACAAATAGAATCTGGTCAATCCTCTCCTCAAACTCACTAAAATTAAGAGGACGATTATCCTTAGCCGATGGGAGGCGAAAACCATAATCCACCAGAGTCTGCTTCCTCGACTGGTCGCCCGCATACATACCGCGAACTTGCGGCAGAGTGATATGTGACTCATCTACAATTAACAAAAAATCATCCCCAAAGAAATCAATCAGTGTACTCGGTGGTTCTCCCGGCTTTTGCCCAGTCAAATGTCTGGAATAATTCTCGACGCCAGAACAAACCCCCGTCTCCCTCAACATCTCAATATCAAAATTTGTCCGCTCCGCAATTCTCTGCGCCTCAAGCAACTTATCATTCTCCTTAAAATAAGCCACCTGCTCCTCCATCTCCTCTCTGATTGTCACAAGTGCCCGCTCAAGCTTATCCTTTGCGACAACATAGTGGGAGGCAGGGAAAATCGCAACAAAATTCATATTTCGCTTTATCTGCCCAGTTAACGGGTCAAACTCTGCAATACGGTCAATTTCATCCCCAAAAAACTCAATCCGAATCGCATCCTCAAAAGTAGATACCGGCAAAATCTCCAGTACATCTCCCCTCACCCGAAACGTACCTCTCTTAAAATCCATCTCACTTCGCACATACTGAATATCAATCAATCGATTAATAACCTCATCCATCTCTCTTATCATACCTGGTCTTAAAGAGAGCATCATATTCGCATAATCTTCTTTATTACCAATTCCATAAATACAAGAGACACTGGATACAACGATAACATCCTTTCTCTCAATCAATGCCGCAGTTGCGCTATGCCTTAGCTTATCAATCTCATCATTAATGGAGGAATCCTTCTCAATATACGTATCGGTCGATGGCACATAAGCTTCCGGCTGATAATAATCGTAATAGGAGACAAAATACTCCACTGCGTTCTCTGGGAAAAACTCCTTAAACTCACTATAAAGCTGTGCTGCCAATGTCTTATTATGAGCTAAAATCAGAGTTGGCTTATTCAATGCCTGTATAATATTCGCCATTGTAAATGTCTTGCCAGAACCCGTAACTCCCAACAAAGTCTGACATTGATTGCCCTCCTTAAATCCCCTGACCAACTTCTCAATCGCCTGCGGCTGATCTCCTGTGGGCTGATATTCAGAATGTAAAACGAATTTATCCATGATTTTCCTCCTTCACATACTTACTTTGACTATTATCGACTACAACTTCGTACAATTTGAATTTCAATTATATCATATACAATACAAAAAGTACAGAGCAAACCAAACTTTTGTTCTGTACTTCTATTTTCAATAACCCTCTTCACTTATAATAATAATGATATTGGGGTCAAAAGGTCTTTTGAACCCTATGATACCGAATTGCTCCGCACAATGTGCCCCCGCAATTCTCAAAAACATTCATAATAATTTATTTCCTTTTTCACAGACTAAATAAATTTCATCGTATTTTTCTTCAATCAATATATTCATCTTTTCTGTCTGCTTCTTAACAATCCTCTTATAGACAAAATAAGGAAGTATCCAACCAATAAAACCTGGTATGGCAAATACTATACATAAAATCACATGGGGAGACTCTGCTGTTATCGCAAAAGTAGAGGCTGCCATAAATATAGTTCCCACAATTCCTATTATCAATGCATACATCGTCGCCTTAGATGTTTTCGCCTTCTCCAATATTTCAATTTCATTGACACACGCCTCAAAATTTTTCTGAAGGCGAGAAAGCTCCATTTTATTTACAATCTTGCGATTTCGCTTCAAATGCAAGGTTACTTTATTCTGCAAGCGAGGATTCCCAACTTTCTCCGTACTCTCACGAATATTTCCATCTACTTCCCATCCAAAATTCTCATATCCATCTATCATAAATGAGGCTTTATTCTTATCCGTATATATCTCTTTATATTCATATCCTATAAATTTTTTATTCTTATTTTCTATATTATTCATTATACATCTCCTCCAGTTTCAGACATGAAAGCTGCAGGCAACTTCACAATAAAGGTACTCCCTTCCCCCTTCTCGCTAAAAACCTGAACATCGCCATCGGATAACTCTAGTACTCGCTTTACTAATGCCAGTCCAAGTCCATTTCCCTCCTTTGAGTGCGATGTATCCCCCTGATAAAATTTATCAAAAATATGTTTTACATTATCTTGTTCCATGCCACATCCAGTATCAGAAATAACCACGCTTATAAAATTTTCATCCGATACCTGCTTCACTATAACCTTACCGCCGCGTTCCGTAAATTTAATAGCATTAGATAAAAGATTATTCCATACAAGTTCCAAAAGACTCTCGTCTGCCTCCACCATTGCGGCATCCTCTATATCTACCTCCAATTCTATCTCCTTATCATCCCATGCCTCCTCAAATTGAAGAATACATTCACATAACTGCCGGCATACATCATATGCTTCTGATTCTGGAACAATCTTTTGATTTTCCAGCTTATTTAATTTTAAAATATTGCTGATTAGATTAGATAACCTCGTAGAAGCTTTTTCTATATTTTCTGCATACTCCTTTCTCTGCTCGTCCGTAATATGCGCTGCCTGCAATAACTCTGCATAATTTTTTATAATCGCAATCGGCGTTTTCATCTCATGAGAAACATTGGATACAAAATCCGTTTTTAATGTCTCAATACTTCCCAGCTCTTCCACCATCTTGTTAAAATCTATAATCATCATATCCAGATAATCCCATTTATCTTGTGTGTGAACCGTAGGAATATACACGGAAAAATCACCATTTGCCACTTTATCTGTAGCCCTCGCCAGGTTATGTAAAGGCACATCATACGTATCCTTCATTTTCTTTCTCGTAAATAAAGTAAGCCCAACCGCCACAATTGCCCAATATACCATCGGAATAATAGTCTGAACTATTTCATTCCATCCAACATCATTTACAAATACAATCAATCCCGTATGAATGCCAGCCATCAACAAAAGAGTACCCATATATATCGCAAAAAGCGAAGGAGGAAAAAGACTTTCTTTTATTAATTTCGGCTCGCTCTTATCCAAACTTTTCATTTTAACACCGCCTTATATCCAAGCCCTCTCACCGTCACAATTTTAAACCCATCACAGGTCGATAGTTTATCACGAAGCTTTGTCACATAGACATCGACAGCCCTCAGACTAGTATCACTGTCCACACCCCAAAATTCATCCATAAGCTGTGCTCTTGAGAACGTTTTTTTTGGATAAGAGAGAAGTTTATAAATAATATTAAATTCCCTTGTCGTAAGGTTAATTTCCTCTCCATCAATCTCTGCAGTCATTCCGTCTGCATCTAAAACTAAATTCCCGACGGTAATTTTCCTCTCCATCTCTATATTGGCTCTGCGAAGAAGCGCTCGAACCCTAAGCAAAAGTTCCGCCAATTCAATCGGTTTTACCATATAATCATCAATTCCCAGCTGGAATCCTTTCTGTTTCGATGGCAGATCGTCCTTTGCGGACATAAACAAAATGGGAATTGTCCGATTCACCCGCCTGACGGTTTTAGCAAATTCAAACCCGTCAATTTCTGGCATCATAATATCTGAAATTATCAAATCATAGAGATTATTATACATCTCATCATAGGCATGATTTGCATTTAGACATCCCTTTGTCTGGAAACCACTGTCATTCAAATACGTACATACAATCTGATTCAACTTTTCGTCATCCTCCACCACAAGTATCTTTACCATTCTCTATACCTCCTATATTAGCCGATAATTTTCTTACTTTTTAATATAGCATATTCTATTGTAATATATCAGTAAATTGTTTTTATATTGTTTGACTTTTGTTTCTGAATTGTTAATGATTATTATCCTACTATCCTCTCAAATTTATGAAAATCCATTCCATTTTTACAAAAAATAGTATATCTTTCCTTATTTTAAATTATTATAAACATAATAAGTTGATTTTTATTGTTTATATCGATTTTTTTATACCTTTTACGTTGTTTTATAGTCACGAATATACAGATATAATTAAGAAAAAAAGGAGGTTGCTCGATGAAACGCAATATAAATCCTTTATATCTAGAAATAGGAGCCCGTATTTCTCAACTACGTCATAAACATAACCTGACTCAAGCTGAGCTTTCAGAACAATTAAATATTGGTGTAAAACATTTATCGGAAGTAGAAAGAGGTTTAGCTGGCTTATCTCTAGAAAAATTAGTTCACTTATGTGATATACTTGATACAGATATGGAATTTATTATCAGAGGTAATGATATCACAATGCAGTCTGTGGATATTCCTAATTATATCATAGAAGTTTTAAAATCTAATAACGTGAAACAAAAACAATTATTACAAGATTACCTTGAAATGTTTATGCGCCTCCAAAATAAATAGCCCTAATTGTCAAAATAACAATAGGGCTATTTATTTAAAATTTTTCCATAAAAATCTCACCGATTTTCTTTTTTTACATTACATTCCACATGTAAAATTTTGAAAACTTCGCCACATCCATTCCCATTTCACTTTTCGTTCTTCTTCATCTAATAATTTCATTGGCAATATCTTAATTTTAGCATACCAAAAAACTGTCCTAATTGCTAATTCTAATCTCACTCTTTTCATTTTTTATCACACCCAATTCGCATTATTTTTAATTACTGGTTCCAAATATAGTATAACAGTTATACATTATGAATACAATGCAATTTGTACTTCATTTTCATGTAATTTATACTTTATTTTTTAGTATTTCTTCTTTTTTCATTTTTTGCCATCCCTTTGAGCAAATATATCTGTTACTTCACACTAATCGCTCACATGTAAGACACTATATCTTTCCTCCTTTACCCTATTATAAACATAATAAGTTTATTTTTCAACCATTTATTGTATAAAATATACCTATCATGTTATTTTATAGTGCTGGATTGCTCTACACACTACTCCCACAATCCTAAAATTTTTTATCAGAATGAATTAAAAAGAATTTTAAATTGTTTTGCCAATACACAGCCAAGAGAGTCCGTCGATATGTCCTCGAAAAACGATAGAGAGTGGAGCGGTTTTTCGATATACTTAGCTT
>JAUUSJ010000300.1 GCA_030841965.1 Blautia sp. | reverse complement strand
TAGCCATTCCGATAAAGGAAACTACCAAAGTCTTTGCGGAACTAATTATTTATGTAAATAATTGATAACCAGTATATGTATTACTGAATCTCTTATTCGTTTTCCTTGATTTAAGCCGTTTAAAGAGTATGATAATAATAATTTTCTACCTTTCTTCTACTGAAAAAAGAATTGACTTGCAGCATTCCTGTTCGTTGTTACTCTGTTCATAAAATACCTGAAATACTAAGATTGATATTTCTCAACTTTTTAAATATTTCAAAACTTCCAAAGATTGTTTGCACTTTAGATTACAAAAGAAGATAGTAGGACATGAAGTAAATTAGCAAACTATTATTATCATTTTCTGATATAGAATTTTATATGCGCATATTATATGATATACATATATGAATTTTGCAGAAATTCAATAACCTTGATACTTATTTTCTACCCGGTTAGGCTGAGATGGAAATATTGTCACATTTTATTTCTTTTAGTTTATCGTATTGCAATCACAACAAAAAATTATCATGTTCACAAAACGATAAACTTTATTAAGAAGATAAGGCTATATTCACTTTTGAAAATGATTCTTCTTCATCTTTATAAGAGATAATGTATAGACAATAGAGTTAATTATCTTTTTTGACATTTTTTCAAGTCTCGTATAATTGTACTTCCCATAACTTCTCCATAAATTTGTGTTGTAGCAAGGTTTTTATGCCCTAATAATTTTTGCACGGTTGTTATATTAGCACCTTTATATATCAATAAAGTAGCATTAGTATGCCTTGCAGAATGGAATGAAAAGTGTTTGCTTATTTTTGCCAATTTGCCAATTCGTATCAGCTCTTTATTTACACTTGAGTTATTTTTAATTGAAAAAAATGAGCTCCATTTTCCCTGGTATTTTTGTAATAAAGTTAAAGCCTTGCCTTCAAACAGCAAGTTTAAAGGCAATTTCACTTCTGTACCTGTTTTGACAGAGTCAAAGATTAGCCATAATTTTCCATCCATTTTTACGATATTTTTCTCATTCAAATTCACAAAATCAGAATACCGCAATCCCGTATAGCAGCAAAATAAAAATGCATCAAGAGTATGTTCCAGACAACTATTTCTTCCTGTCAAAGACACTTCTTCCAATTTTTTCATTTCTTCCGGTAATAAAAAAACATGTTTTCCTTCCTTCATTTTAATTTTATATCTTCTGAAGGCATAGTTATTGGGATCAATGTATCCTTTATTAATTGCAGCATTAACAAAAGATTTCAAATGCTTCATATGCTTGGCTACTGTATTTGTTTGATATCCAGATTCATAAAGAAATTTTTCAAAATCCGTAACGAAATTATAGGTTAAGTCTTCAAACTCAATTGTCGGTTTGAACGATTGTAAAAGGGATATTGTTGTTAAATGGTTGCGCTTAGTGCTATCTTTTAGCTGAGAAGACATTATTTCTTTACGCGCAAACCCTAAGAATGAAGCATCTGTATTCGATTTGAACTCTTCTTTTATGAGGCTTAAGGTTATTGTCTTTCCTTGCCTCCACAAACTTAATTCTTTTTTCTCTAATTCAATAATAAATTCATTAAGCATGCCATTCAGCGCATCTTGGTTAGGATGATCTTTGATGATTTTCCTTTTTACATCCCATTGTTCTGGCCGTAAATAAACATGTGTGGAAAAATACACTTTCTTTTTATTCAAGTAGGCTTCAACTTGGACCAAAGCGGTCCCTCTGTCATTTAAACTTTTTTTTCGATTGTAAACGAAACGATAACTGATTTTCCTCATAATTTAATTCTTTAATTGAAATTCTATAATAAGACGCAATAAAGAAAAGTAGAAAAGCATTATCCTACTATTTTGTTCTCATCTTTATATTTATTAGACGATTCGTTAACATTTATAGGTTAATGTATGTTTACCTGATCAGTTATAAATTGAAAGTTTCTCTTTTTAACGACTTAAAAAAAAGAATAAATATGAGGTTTATTTTCGTCTTTTGTGAGTTTTAAATGCCTAAAAGCATAAAAATATAGCAGTTTAGTATGTTTTTTACAATAATTTGTTTGATATTACAATTTTATTCATACCTTTGTCATTTGTTAGAGTGAATGAATTTATATTAATGTAAAGTTAAACTTTAAGAGAGAATTTTATGAAAAGAAAATTAATGCTGTTATTGACCTGCCTTTTTGTAGGTATAGGTTTGGTAACCGCTCAGATCACGAAGGTAACAGGTACTGTTATTTCGGAGGAGGACGGATTACCCGTAGTTGGCGCCTCTATTTTAGTAAAAGGTACTACTGTAGGTACAGTTACTGACATGGATGGTAAATTTACATTATCAAATGTTCCAAGTTCCGCAAAGACTTTGGTAGTTTCCTTTATCGGAATGGCTA
>JAUUSJ010000071.1 GCA_030841965.1 Blautia sp. | reverse complement strand
AAAATCAGCGTATGTCGAAAAATCGTGGGAACGAACGTGTTTGCGGGACATATCTCTATTGGCTCTCTCGGCGTCTCCTCCCCACTATCCCCCTTCTCTCTCTCGGCGTCTCTTTCCTCCACATTCCCCTTGCACTTTCCCCCATTCTAGAGTATACTGAACAAAGCAAATCAAAGCTAGGGGAGCATTAAGCTGAGAGTAAGATAATACTTAGACCCTTTTCACCTGTTGGATAATGCCAGCATAGGGAATGTTTTCCAAAGACAAGTTCTCAACCCATTCACATACTCTGTGAATGCTCTTCTTTTTCCTCCCCTATTTTTGAATAAAACTTTATAATATTTATCACATTTTAGGAGGAATAAAAAAATGAACGCAAGTGTAGCAATCCAAGTTTTACCAACTGTATTAGACGACGATGAAGTAGTTCGCATCGTTGATGAAGTAATCGACTATATCAAATCCACTGGTCTTAGCTATTACGTAGGACCTTGTGAAACTTCTATCGAGGGAGATTACGACGAATTAATGGAAGTCGTAAAAAATTGCCAACTCGTAGCTGCAAAAGCAGGCTGCAAAGCGATGAATACTTACGTAAAGATTTCTTATAAAGCAGAAGGGGATGTACTTACAATTGACAAAAAAGTTACAAAACATCATCAATAAGATTCCCGCTGCCATTGCTCTTCTCGCCATCTTAATCGGCTGGTTTGCCTTATGTCAATCTGGAGCAGTTCCATCTTATATGTTACCCTCCCCAGTAGACGTCATAAAAGCACTTATCAGCGATTTCCCAATTATTTTGGCGCATGGAAGAGTCACATTACTAGAAGCCTTTTACGGACTTGGCATCGGTATTATTCTCGCTTTTATTACCGCAACTTTGATGGACCATTTCTTAGTTTTAAATCAAGCTTTCTATCCGCTTATGGTTATCACGCAGACAATTCCAACGATAGCCATCGCGCCGATTTTAGTGCTATGGATGGGATTTGGAATGGCGCCAAAGATTACCCTAGTTGTCATCACAACATTTTTCCCGATTACCGTCGGATTATTGGATGGATATAAGAGTGTAGACCGAGATTCTATCGATTTAATGCGAGCCATGGGTTCCAATAAATTGCAAATATTTATTCACGTAAAACTTCCATCTGCCATGTCACAGTTCTTCTCAGGACTTAAGATTTCCGCATCTTACGCTGTAGTCGGTGCTGTTATCTCTGAGTGGCTCGGCGGCTTTGAGGGACTCGGTGTCTATATGACACGTGTAAAGAAGGCGTATGCATTTGACAAAATGTTTGCTGTTATTATCTTTATTGTTATTATCAGCCTTCTTCTCATGTTGCTCGTCAATATTCTTCGAGATATTTCCATGCCTTGGGTTCGTGTGGAAAAAGAAGCAAAAGAATCTTAATATCATTATGGAAACCACAGTTTCCAATCATTTACAAGGCTTCTCCCATTCCTAAAGCAGATGGGGCTTTGCCTACGACAAACGAAAGGAATTTCATTTATGAGAAAATTAAATTTTAAAAAAATCGTTGCTCTTTTTTTTAGTGCTTGTATGACAGCTTCCCTTATAGCCTGTGGAGGCACCTCATCCAATACAACTACCCAAAATAGCGACGATAATTCCACATCCCAAAAAGAACTTACCAAAATCACTTTCTGTCTCGACTGGACACCAAATACAAACCATACAGGCATCTATGTCGCCAAGTCTCTTGGATACTACGAGGATGCAGGACTCGATGTGGAAATTGTACAGCCACCTGAGAATGGAGCCGCAACGATGTGTGCCGCTAATCAGGCGCAGTTTGCTATCGAGGCACAAGATACTATGGCAGCTTCCCTCGACTCTGATGAACCACTTCCAATTACCGCAGTGGCAGCTCTTGTTCAGCATAATACTTCCGGTATTTTATCGAGAGCGGGTGACGGCATCGACTCTCCAAAGGGATTAACTGGAAAAACATACTCCACATGGGAGTCTCCAATCGAGCTTGCCATGCTTGAAAATGTTGTAACCTCAGACGGTGGAGATTATTCTAAAATTAAATTAATCCCAAATGATATCACAGATGAGCCTGCCGCCCTCGCTGCAAAGCAGACTGACGCTGTCTGGGTATTTTATGGATGGAGCGGTATCAACTCTAAAATCGAGAATATCGACTGTGATTACTGGGCATTTAGCGATATTAATCCTGTTTTTGACTATTACACCCCAGTTCTTATCGCAAGCAATGAGTTTCTTGAAGAATCTCCAGATACTGCCAAGGCTTTTTTAGCTGCCACAAAAAAAGGCTATGAATATGCCATTGAGAATCCAAAAGAAGCTGCGGATATTTTAATTGAAGGAGATGACACCCACTCTCTGGAAGGTTCCAAAGATTTAGTTTACGAGAGTCAAAATTACTTATCTGAGAAATACATCGACGACGCTTCTTCTTGGGGTATCATCGATTCTAAGAGATGGGATGATTTTTATGGATGGCTCTACGAGAATAAACTAACTACGATGGATTTAAGTGGAAAAGGATATTCTAACGATTACCTAGAATAAAAATATTCTGACAACTATGAATAGAGATGAGAAAATGACAATTTTAAAAGCAGAAAATATTTCAAAAAAATATAGTGGACGAACCATTATCCAAAACATCAATATCGAACTAAACCAAGGAGAGCTTGTCTGCCTGCTTGGAGTCAGTGGCTCTGGAAAAACGACATTATTCCATGTTTTATCCGGACTCACTACACCAGATACAGGGAGGGTTCTCCTAAAGGGAGAAGATATCACCTCCCATCCTGGTCAGATAAGCTATATGCTGCAAAAGGATTTGCTCTTCGCCCACAAAAAGATTATCGACAATGTCTCCTTGCCACTTATCCTAAAAGGTATGAAAAAAGAAGCTGCTAGAAAAAAAGCGAACCCACTCTTTGAACAGTTTGGACTAGAGGGTACACAGTATCAATACCCATGCCAGCTATCTGGTGGTATGAGACAGCGCGCCGCTCTTCTTCGCACCTACCTATCCTCAAATGGAGTGGCACTCTTAGACGAGCCTTTTAGCGCACTCGACACTCTGACAAAATCTACGATTCATAAGTGGTATTTAGATATTATGACAAAGATTGACCTTGCAACACTCTTTATCACTCACGATATCGATGAGGCAATTCTCCTCTCCGACCGTATTTATATTTTAAACGGCTCTCCCGGGGAAATTAAACACGAGATTGTGATAGAGGAGAAAAAGCCTCGCCCAGATGATTTTTACTTGACCGAGACATTCTTAAAATACAAGAGAGAGATTATCAGTAAATTATAAATAAAACAGATAATGTTTTTATTTCTTACCAAATAAAAGGGCTAACGTATCAAATTTTTTAATATGTTAGCCCTTGTTTTATTCTTATTTAAATTTCAATAATTTTTTATATTTTATTTGTCTATTTTTCTATGTTTTACCCATTTCAAATTTATGATACAATGAATTTAAATGAAGAATGGAGGCTCAATATGATTACAATACTACGCAATATCAAAGAAAATATATCAAAAGTGATTATCGGAAAAGAAGATTTAACAGAACTGATTCTCGCCTCGCTCGCCGCTGGCGGACATGTTCTTTTGGAGGATGTTCCTGGAACCGGCAAAACTATGCTTGCGAAATCTCTCGCAAAATCGATGGGACTTCGCTTTAACCGTGTACAGTTTACACCAGATTTACTTCCAAGTGATGTAACTGGACTCTCCTATTTCAATCAAGAAGAGGGGAAATTTGTCTTTCGAGAGGGGCCTGTTTTTTCCAATCTTTTATTAGCGGACGAGATTAACCGAGCCACCCCGAGAACACAGTCCAGTCTCCTAGAGTGCATGGCTGAATATCAAGTCACAGTAGACGGTGTGACGAGAAAATTAGCACCTCCTTTTTTTGTTATCGCCACTCAAAATCCGATTGAGACACTCGGCTGTTTTCCTCTCCCAGAAGCTCAACTGGACCGTTTTTTAATGAAGCTTACGATGGGAAATCTAACTAAGACAGAGGAGCTTACGATGATAGAGCGCTATATTCACAAGGAACCGTTAGAAGAAATATCTTCCATCTGCTCCCTAGAAGATATTATCGCAATTCAAAAAAAATGCAGAGAGATTTATGTCCACAAAGATTTACAAGAATATATGATTAACCTGATTCACGCTACGAGAAAAAATGGAGTAGGAACTGGCGTCAGTCCAAGAGGAACATTAGCACTTCTTCGCGCATCCCAAGGCTATGCCCTCGTAAAGGGCAGAGAGTTTGTCGTGCCAGAGGATATCAAGAAGGTTGCCGTCCCTGTTCTCGCTCATCGACTTTTACTTGAATATAGCAATGAAGAACAAAAAGTCGCTACAATCGGGGGACTTTTGGATAGTATCCCAGTACCGACAGAAGACTGGGATAAAAGATAGAAATAAAAGATAAAAGGTGAAGGAAAAATAAAAGAAAGGAAAAGGATAAACACATTCTCTTTCACCCTCTGTGTTTATGTCTCAAGTGAATATTCCGTTACTCACTTGATTCTTGGTATAAATTATGATTTTAGTTTTCTTTCTTTGTACTTTTCTTGTATTCTCTCTCTTCACTTTATACTATTCCAAAAACTGGTCAAGAGAGCTTTTTATAACCCTATCTTTTTCCAGAGATTTCGCCTACGAAGGAGAGGAAATCATATTAACGGAAAAAATTGAAAACAAAAAGAAACTTCCCATTCCAGTTTTAGAACTTGGATTTCAACTACAAAAGGGACTTACTTTTCGTCAGATGGAAAATGCAAGGGTAAGTGATTTCCTGTATAAGAGAGATATTTTTTCTCTTCTCGGATTTCAGAGAATTACAAGGAATTTATTAGTAGACTGCAATCACAGAGGCTATTACTCTGTCTCTGACTTACAATGTATCGGCTACTCCTTGCTCATGAAACATAAATATATCGTAAATTTACCGAGCCATACAAATTTCTATGTCTACCCAAAGCGCATAGATGTATCCGATATTTTATTATCTTATAATCAGATGATGGGAAGCCGTCAAGTCGCAAAACAGCTTTATGAAGACCCCTTTGCGTTTCACGCCATCCGAGAATATACGATGAACGACCCAATGAAAACCATTAATTGGAAGACAAGCGCCAAAACTGGAAATTTAATGGTAAATACATTTGACTCAAGTTTAACTGGGAAAGTAATGATTTACCTCGATGTAAACGAGAGACGAATGCTACGACAAGATTTTTTAATCGAAGAAGCGATATCCATCGCCGCCTCTCTCACCTATAAATTTACACATCAAGGAATGAAGGTCGGATTGGCGGTAAATATGCCTGTCGACTCTGATATCCATACAAAATATAAGTATTTTTATGCCAATCCGGCTGTCGGCACCTCTCATATGACCAAAATAGAGAGAGCTCTGGCAAAAATCGACTTGACAAAACAGATGATGAATTATGAAGATATGTTACAAGATAAAATAGAGGACGGAATTTCTATTTTTATTACAAAAAATGAGAAGCTCCTCTCTTCTATCTCTGATTTTTGCGGAAAAGATACACCTGGAATTTTAGTTTTTCTAACTGAAGCAAATGAAGATATTCCAATCTTTCCACAAAAAAATAACCTTGCAATCATTCAAAGGGAGGGAAGTAAGCATTGAGAACAAAACTAAAGATGGCAACTGGCTGGATACATACAACTCTTGTTTTCTCTCTCATTTTTCCCACACTCTACTCCGTGGGAACAGAGACAGTATCGGGAGAACAGATTTGGATTTATATTTTAAATCTCTTCCTCATCCTTCCTGTCATAGCGACAGAATTATCCGTTTTGCACTGTAAAAATCTAATTGGATATTTATTTTTTAGTATCCTCTCCATTTTAACAGCAGGATGGATTGTATTTACAATAGGCAATCTACTTTCCTTTCAAACCTTTAGCCCAATTTTGATTCCTACTGTAATTATGATTGAGGGAATTTATATTATCATTTATCGCTTTCTTTGGCGACTTCATAATAAGAAAATAGAAATAACGTATGCAGATGCTGAGGAGTCAAAGGAACATTATGATATGCTCACCAATCCAGGATTGACAGGGATGATTTTTTTCTTTATATCCTATATCATTGGAAAGTTTTTTCATAATAAAATTTTATGTAATGAGGCATTTTTTAGTTGTATTATATACTTCTTTACTGTAATGTTTTACCTATATTTAAAAAATACAGAACATTATTTATTTATGAATCAGACAATTGAAAATATACCAAAAAGAAGAATTTATGGAATTAGCAAAAATATGTTTCTCATTTTATCGTTTTTGCTACTTGTGGCAAGTATTCCCTCCATCTTGACAGTTCCCCTTCGGACCTATCATAATGCAAGGGAGCTTCTCTCAAACACCCCTTACTCCAATGAGCTTTGGGAAGATACCACGACAGAATCTAGTTCCGAGAATGATGAGTTTTATGAATATTTACAGGAAATGATAGGAGAACCACTTGAATTGCCTTGGCTGGAACCTTTGACTAAAGTTTTAATAGTCGTCGTCCTTCTTATAATTGGAGTTTATATCATAAAATATATAAACAAAACACAGCGGCGTTTTCGAGAAGCTTACGATGAAAATGGAGATATCGTAGAAGATTTAGAACTGCCAGATAATTCTTCCTCCTTGGAAGAGCGAATCTCTCGAAAAAAATGGGATAAGAAAAATATGTCACCGAGAGAAAAAATACGCTATGACTATTATCTCTTCATCAAAAAACACCGAAGCGAACTTCCACTTCCCCATGAGACGCCGTACGAGATAGAAAAGGCAGCTAATATTGCGGATATGGAAGAGACGAAACAAATTCACCTTAAGTACGAGCAGGCGAGATATGATAAATAAAGGGATGTCGGAAAACTTTTTTCCGACATCTCTTCATCATCATAACTTTCCATCATTTCTATAATGTATATCCAAATCTTTCTGAAATTTTTTCATAGGTCGGAACCGAAACTCCATATTTCTTTCCAAGACGCAAAACCTCAAAAATCAACCCATCCATCTCCGAGTCGCCACCTTTTTCCAAATCTTTTTGCATGGAAGCAGTACAGTCTGGAGCCACACCGTCCATTATTTTTAAGTTTTTCTCCAAAATATCAAATCCAAATGAAATCCCCATCGCATCGGCAAGCGAATCTATCTCTCTCACGCAATTTTTAAACATCTCTCTTATCTCTCCCTCCCGCTGCACATCTCTGGCTGTGGAAGTATAGTAAGCTCCTGTCGCCGCCATCGGAGAAATGAACGAAAACTTCTCAAAAGTCTCTCTTCTTATATCACTCGATAAAATCCCCTCAATTCCAGATTCTCTCAAATCTCTCTCAATCTGCTGCAATACTGGATTGCTCGTATCGCCATCCACTCTTCCAAAGACAATCTTAAAAATATCTCCACTCATCTTAATTGTCCCAGGAGCTGAGATGGCAGCCGCTATATAGATACAACCATTTAATACCTCAAGTCCTGGAAGCTGCTTTGCCATCTTCTCCCCAGTACCATAAATATTTAAAATTGGAATGACAACGCTTCCCTCGTGAGATGCATTCCGAATTAAATCATAAATACTGTCCACAGAATACCCCTTCACGCAGACAAAAATCACATCTGCTTTTTGAGCTAAACTTATATACTCCGCCTCGGTCATCGCGTTTACTTTTATTGATTCTTCCCCTTTTAATTTTTCTATTTTTAAACCGTTTTTACGTATCGCTTCTAGATGAACTCCTCTAGCGATTAGAGTGACATCCTTCTTGGATTTTGCCATAAAACCTGCAATACAGCCTCCTGTTCCACCGGCTCCGATTACTAAATATTTCATTATATTCACCATCCTTTTTCTATTTTCATCGTATTAGGGAAAATGTATTCTTCCTGATATGATAGATAGTATAACATATTTTGAGGGGATTTGGCATTAGATTATATCGTGTTATTGCAAAATCTATACTTTACAAACCCTTCAAATAGTAGTATACTAGACTTTAATAAAGAGATATAGCTTGGGGAGCCAGATAACTGGCTGAGAGGAAAGGAACGCTTTCGACCCATTACCTGATTTGGATAATGCCAACGTAGGGATAGCCTAGAAAAATGAAACGAGATAGATAGGACTATGAGATACGCTAGTATTTTATAGTTTTTTTATTTTAAACGTAAAACGATATTTGACTAGAGATACCCCTATGGTATCTCTTTTTTATTATTCTGTTCAGTGATAAATTGGGGGCACCACCTTTTATCACTCTAAAAAAATCTGTGAAAACAAGGAGGAAAAAACGATGAGAAACTACACAACACAGATGGACGCTGCCAGAAAAGGAATTGTGACACCAGAAATGGAAACTGTTGCAAAAAAAGAAAAACTGTCAGTCGAGGCGCTAATGAAACTCGTTGCGGAGGGAAAAGTTGCGATTTGTGCAAATAAAAATCATAAATGTCTTGACCCCGAGGGAGTAGGAAGTATGCTCCGCACGAAAATCAATGTAAATCTCGGAGTATCCAGAGACTGCAAAGATTATGATATCGAAATGCAAAAAGTAATGAGCGCAGTGAATCTCGGGGCAGAGGCAATTATGGATTTATCAAGCCATGGAAATACCCAACCATTTCGCCAAAAATTGACAAAGGAATGTCCTGTTATGATTGGTACTGTTCCAGTATATGATAGCGTCATCCACTACCAGAGAGATTTAGCGACATTAACTGCAAAGGATTTTATCGATGTTGTTCGTCTTCACGCCGAGGACGGTGTTGACTTCGTGACATTGCACTGTGGAATTACGAGAAAAACTATCGAACAGATTAAAAAACATAAGAGAAAAATGAATATCGTAAGTCGAGGCGGCAGTCTTGTCTTTGCGTGGATGAGTATGACAGGGGAGGAAAACCCATTTTATGAATATTTTGATGAAATTTTAGATATCTGCGAGGAGTATGATGTAACAATCTCTCTCGGAGATGCCTGTAGACCAGGATGTCTCGCAGATGCAACAGATGTCTGCCAGATTGAGGAATTAGTTCGTCTCGGTGAATTGACAAAGAGAGCCTGGGCTCATAATGTTCAAGTTATGGTGGAAGGACCAGGACATGTTCCTCTAAATCAAGTTGCCGCCAATATGGAAGTACAAAAAAGCATCTGTATGGGCGCACCTTTCTATGTCCTTGGACCTATCGTCACAGATATCGCCCCTGGATATGACCATATCACAAGTGCAATCGGCGGTGCAGTCGCTGCTATGAGTGGCGCAGCCTTCCTCTGCTATGTAACCCCTGCCGAGCACCTCGCTCTTCCAAACGTCGATGACGTAAAACAGGGAATCATTGCTTCTAAAATCGCTGCTCACGCCGCCGATATCGCAAAGGGAGTTCCTGGAGCTCGAGATATCGACGACAAGATGGCGGATGCCAGAAGAAATCTTGACTGGGACGCTCAATTTGCCTGCGCCTTAGACCCAGAGACAGCAAAGGCAATCCGTGACAGCAGAAAGCCTGAGGACGACCACAGCGATACATGTAGTATGTGCGGAAAATTCTGTGCAGTTCGAAGCATGAATAAGGCTTTAGCTGGAGAGTATATTGATATTCTATAGAATACAGACTAATATACAACAATAAGAGATATAAAATCTCATATTTTATTCTCTCATCAACAAAGAATCCCTATAGGAGTTATTTATAGCACTTAAATTCCTATAGGGATTCTTTATTATACTGTAAAAATAATTCAAAAATATCCCTATAAATATCTATCCGTATCTCTTGCACCATACAATAAACGACGAACTTCCATCACATCATCTATCACCACGTAATAGACAACGTAATTCCTTACATAGATTCGATAGTATGGATAATCACGTTTTTTCGCAGAACGATACGGTTCAAAAGAGACAGGATTATTCAATCTTTCCAAAATAGCAACTTCCACATCATCAATCAAACGTAACGCTGCATCTTCATTTTTCAAAACATTGGTGATATAATTTGCTGCGCTGATTAAATCCTGTTCAAAAAGTGGTAAATATCTAAGCTGATAGGATTTATTTTCCATATATCGCACTCCTTACATTACCAAAAACCTCTTTATGAGAAAGCCTTTCTTCTGTCATAATTGCCTGTCTGTCAGCTTCATCAAGCTTCATTTCAATATTTTCTGTCAAACTTGCATATTCTTCCAAACTTACTACTACCATTGCACCATACCCATTTTTCGTAAGATACACAGGTCTGCCACTATTGACGATAGTTTCAATCTCTGAAAATTTATTCCTAAGGTCAGAAACAGGTCGAATTTGTATCATGTTCGAACACTCCCTTCATATTGTTTATTTTATCTTAATTTTATCAAAATATTATCAAAAAAGCAATACCATTTATACTTTTTATTATTTTATTCTCCAAACAATGCTATATGAACAATAAAATAAACTGATTTCGATAAGTTAAAAATTTAATTTATTGAAATCAGTTCATTATTTGTAATATCTTTCCTTTTTATAATTCAAATCGACTTGACTTATATATACGAATCTTTTCAGTTTTGCCAATACACAGCGGATAGAGGAGAGAGGTATCTCCCCCACAAACGATAGAGAGTGGAGCGATTTTTCGATATACTTAGCTTTGCCGCTGGAGCACTGTCTGAGCGCCGTAGGCGTGAGTTTGCGGGAGGCGGCAAAAATCAGCGTATGTCGAAAAATCGTGGGAACGAACGTGTTTGAGGGGGAGATACCTCTCTCCTCTATCCGCGTCTCTTCTCACTTACCCTCTCTCTTCTCTATCCGCATCTCTCCCCACAAAACCCAAAATCTCTTTCACCTGACACTCCAACAGCTAAAGCAAGTTGAGTTCCTACACACATTCACTCGTAAACGAATTTACTCTCTTTATTTTCTCACAACACTAATACTCTGTCCAATATGATTGCCTTTTACTATCTCGTCAACCATCGCAATTGCATAATCCGCATAGCTAATAATACTCTCACCTTTCAAATTTAATGTCAATTCCTCACCGCCGAGAATATACTCTCCTACGCGTTCCCCATCTGCCTGAAAATCTGCTGCCGGACTGATATATGTCCATTTCACATCTTCTCTTTCACGCAACTTTGAAAGTGCCTTTGCCATAGCTGCCGCAAGAGGCTTAAAAGCATCTGGAAAATCAGGACCATCCGCAACACAAACTGTATGCTCTGGATTCACATAGAGGCTTCCCGCTCCACCGACAACAAAAAGCTTCGTATCTGTACCAGAGACTGCATCACATAAAACCTCAAGAGAAGTACTGTGCAGAGGAAGTGTATCTTCTGTCCACGCTCCAAACGCATCGACAACAACATCAAAACCTTTTAAATCCTCCGCCTTAATATCAAGTACATCCTTAATAATAACCTTTGGAGCTACCGACTTATTCTCCCCTCTTACAATCGCAGTGACATCCAAACCTCTATCCACTGCCTCTTTTGTAATCAACTGACCTGCTTTACCATTTGCACATACAACTGCTATCTTCATATTAATCTACCATTCCTTTCATTTTAAATAAATAATCTAAATAGTAATGAAAACTTATTTTTCACACTATAGTTTCTAAGTAATTATTGTTGTAATCTTCCTTGTTACATTTGCATTATAGCAAGTTTTAATTGTAATGTTAATAGTTACAATAAAATTTTTTTAAATTTTTTTATTTTATTCCAACTAGAAACTTTTCTATCATTATATATAAAAAAAGTCACTCCCTACCTTAAGAGAATGACTTTTTCACAATTGATTCCTCTTTCTTATTTATAAAAATGAAATACTTAAACCGCTTTTTTGGATATAACGAACTCTCATTCTTGTGCACATTCATTTCTTCTTCGAATTAACTCATTCAAAATATCCTTATGCTCTTTTGTCCCGATTGGATACATTAAGTAGAATACCCCATTAATCAAACTGATAATTGCTGGTATGAGAGTGACAAACCAGTTAATCGCCTCCAAAACTTGTGGTGTCTGGTTTTGATTTGCGACATAGTTTAATGCTGCCAATATAGCTGCCCCGACTGCTGGCATCACAGCTCCTCCAGCCTTATTTGCGACAGATACAAAAGCCGATAGAAATCCATCACATCTCACACCAGAAATATATTCTCCGTAATCTACTGCATCCCCGATTGCACCAAAATGCACTCCCATATAGGCATAAAAACTCATACTTCCTATAAAAGTAAGAATCCAAAACAGTACTGACGGTGCAGTAGTAAAATACATCACTCCATATGCCGCCGCAGTCATGAAATTTAAAATAGCACATACCTTTCCTTTATGCTGAAAACGCTTAAACAAGAAATTTCCAAGCCATCCAGTACCGATAACGGCAGCAATAAGACTAATCCAGCCATAAGTAGTCGCATATCCTGCATTTCCCGCATTATACTGCCAATAATACGAAAGCATCGCAGCTCTTCCATAGATAACACATCCCAAAATAAACTGCCCAAAAATTAAAATTAAAATCGGCTTATTTTTTAATAATGATTGCATCTGTGCTTTCATCGGAATATTTTTTTGTGTAGGAGGAGGCGTCACCACCTCTTTTGTCTTCCAACAACATACTATCATAGTTGGAATTCCTAAAATACATGTCAATAACACCGCTCCAAAATATCCTCTCGCATCCTTTGCAGAGCCGTCCACTGCAAACATCCGAATCAAAGGCACTGCTATAATAACCGTCACCATCGAGCTTACATTCGCAAACATCATACGAAGTCCAGATAGTTTCGCTCTGTCCTCTGAATCTGGCGTAATACACGCATTTAACGCACCATAAGGCATATTGCTACAAGTAGACGCTACAGTTAAGAGCAAATAAATTCCCCACATCCATCCAAGCCTTGCGTTATAGGACCAATTCGGACTTGCCGCAAAAATAAGTACGATAAATGTGGCCATTGCAATAGAGCCGACTAAAAACCATGGTCGGTATCTTCCCCACCTGGTTTTCGTGCGGTCTGCCAAAGAACCTATCAGCGGGTCATTTACTGCATCAAAAACTCGCACTACCAGCATCATAATAGAAACTGTCGCAGCTGGAATTCCGATTGTATCGGTATAATAAATCATCAAATATGTACTCAGCCAATAGTACATAAAATTATATCCAAAATCCCCCAATGCATAATAAAATCTTTTTTGGGGAGTCAGACGGAATGTGGACAAATCTTCCTTTGCCTGATACATAACTCTCCCTTTTTTCATCATAATCCACCATCCCTTCACTACTTATCCTACGATAAGCTTTACTGCTTCATTCCATCTGTTCTTTTCTTCTCCCCGAAGTTCACCCGACATACGAGGATAATAATATCGGCGTTTTTTCTTTGAAAATAGTTTCTCATCCTCATAGATTCCCATCGCCAAACCAGCCATATATACCACTCCAAGGGCAGATAATTCCTCTACCTCAGAGATAGAGACTATAGTATCTGATAAATCACTTTGAAACTGCATTAAATATTTATTTTTTGTCGGACCTCCGTCCACCCGAAGCTCCTCAATCTTTATTTCACTGTCTTTTGACATGGCATCTAAAATAGCGTCAATCTGAAATACAATACTATTTAATGCAGCTTTGATTATTTCATTTCTTCCTGTTGTTCGACTCATACCAAAAAGCATAGCTCTCGCCTTATCATTCCAATATGGTGCTCCCAATCCAGAAAAAGCGGGAACTAAAATCGTTTTATCGTCTGGATTTGCTGCTAACGCCGCCTCTTCTGTCTCATTTGGATGTTGAATTAATCTCACATCATTTTGTAGCCAAGAAATAACTGCTCCAGTATAATTGATATTTCCTTCTAATACATAATCTACTTTTCCATTCATCCCCCACGCCAATGAAGTGACCAATCCATGCTTACTTAAAACACAGTCCTTTCCTGTATTCATCATAATAGATGAGCCTGTTCCGTAGGTTGTCTTTATCATGCCAACTTTATGACATCCTTGTCCAAACAAAGCCGCATGAGAATCTCCCATCACACTGTAAATCGGAATTTCATCTTCCAAAAATCCCTCCAAGTCTGTATTTCCAAAATTGCTATTGCTATCACAAACTTCTGGAAGATATTCCACTGGAATTCCAAATAATTCGCAAATTTTTTCGTCCCATTTCAACTTATGAATATGAAATAACTGCGTTCTCGAGGCATTAGAATAATCCGTTTTAAACGATTTGCCTCTTGTCAACTTATATATAAGCCAACTATCTATCGTTCCGAGACAAAGAGCTGTTTTTCCTTTTGATAAATCTGTATTTTGAAGTAACCACGCCATCTTTGCCGCTGAGAAATAAGGGGAAAGTGGAAGACCTGTATTTTTTGTTATCATATTTTCATGCTCTTTTAACTGCTCTGTGATATTTTTTGCTCTGGAACACTGCCATACAATCGCATAATTGAGAGCATTTCCCTCTCTATCCCAGAGGGCTGTTGTCTCCCTCTGGTTGCTGATTCCCATGGCCACAATATTTTTCTTATCAATGCCCGTTTTTTCGACCACATCTTTTATAGATAATATCACATTTTCATAAATCTCTTCTAAATCGTGTGAAACCCATCCATTTTTATCGACAATCTGGCGGTGACTGCAGTCTGAGCGTCCAACTATATCTCCTCTTTCATCAACCAGAATCGCTTTTGTTCCCTGTGTACTCTGGTCAATTCCTAATATATACCTCATTCTTTTACCTCATTTAACATCTCTTTCACTCTCTCTGCAATCCCCTTAGAATCCATCCTATAATATGTAAACACTTCTTTATTCGTTCCTGGAATCAGATGAGTATCTGGAAGTGCAATCTGGTATACCTTTGTAGGATGATTTTTGGCCGTTATCTGAGATACCAAACTTCCCAATCCGCCAAATTCAGAATGTTCCTCAATTGTCACCAAATATTGATACTTCTTCGCAGCTTCCATAATTGCCTCTTCGTCTATCGGCTTTAAACAGTACATATCCATAATTCCGACATCAATGCCGTCCAATTTTAAGATTTTTGCCGCCTCCACTGCATATGGAACCATCTCACCGCAGGCAATCAGACATATATCCTTTCCTTTTTTTATTCTATTAGCCTTGTTTAATTCAAACTCCATATGTTCATCATAAATATCTTCTGTAGCCGAACGACTCACTCTGACATAAGCCGGCTCTTCATCCTTTAAAAGTGCTTCTATCAATTTTGTAGTTTGAAATCTATCACTTGGAATATAAACTCTCATATCTGGCAATGCACAAAATGCCGCTATATCTTGGCAGGAATGATGTGTCATACCGAGGGCGCCGTAACTAATACCGCCACTGATACCTACCAATGTAACATTTGTTTTTGCGTAAGCTACATCTACTTTTGCCTGCTCATAGCTTCTAGTAGAGAGAAAACTCGCTGGAGATACTGCAAACGCCTTTTTTCCACAGGCAGCTAATCCTGCTGAGGCAGATACTAAGTTTTGCTCTGCAATGCCAACCTCCACGAACTGTTCTGGATACTGTTTTGCAAAAGGAGTCATCGATGCCGACCCTCTGGAATCAGAACAAAGAACTACAATTTCTCCATCTTGTTTCGCTGCTTTTAATAAAGTTTCACAAATGGCTTGTCTATTCGTAATTGTATTCATGCCAATACCTCCTCTAATTCTTTTACTGCCTGTTCATACTGCTCTTCTGTCATAACACCGTGATGCCAAGAAGCCTTATTTTCCATAAAGGATACTCCTTTTCCCTTTACCGTATACGCAATGACTACCGTTGGCTTTCCCTTATATGCCGCTGCCTCTTCATATGCTTTTATCAGCTGGTCACAGTTATTTCCGTCTGCCACTTCAATGACATTCCATCCAAAACTTTGAAACTTATCCGCCAAACTATCCGTATCCATAACTTCCTTCGTAGTACCACTAATCTGCAACCGATTCAAATCGACCGTAGCACATAAATTATCCAACTTATAATGAGCTGCTGCCATCATTCCCTCGTAATTAGAGCCCTCTGCCATCTCACCGTCACCAAGTACTACGTAAGTTCTATAATCTTGATGGTTCATTTTCCCTGCCAATGCCATTCCAAATGCGATAGAAAGTCCATGTCCCAGGGAACCTGAATTTATCTCCACTCCTGGGACTTCGGTATTGGGATGTCCGATATAGCGGCTTCCATACTTACTAAATGTCTCGATTGCTTCTTTCTTATCAAAATATCCCTTTTCTCCGAGAACACAGTACAGTGCATCCGCACAATGTCCCTTGCTAAGAAGAAATCGGTCACGATTTTCATCTTTTTGATTCTCTGGTGAAGTATTCATCACTTTAAAATATAATACCGTCAAAATATCAATCACACTTAAATCTCCACCTACATGACCCGCTTTTGAATTATGCATCATCTCAATAATATCTCTTCGCAATTCATAAGATTTTCTTGTCAATCCTTCCATATTACCTTCTCCTTCCATACTATTTTTAGTAAATAGTAAATCCTCCGTCTACGACTAAATCCTCACCTGTAATCATATTCGATTCATTGCAAGAGAGGAATAAAATGGCTGCTGCAATCTCATCTGTCTCTGCAAATCTATGTGCTGGAATCTTTTCAATCATATCTGTCTTAACCTTGCCCTGCCATGCTCTCTCGCCCATATAAGTATTTACTACTGTAGGAGCAACGCCATTTACATTAATTCCGTACTCTGCCCATTCCAAAGCACATACTTTAATCATTCCGACAACTGCTGCTTTACTCATTGTGTATCCCACATGTTTATTAATGGCGATGAAATCTGCCTGAGAAGTAACGCAGACTATTTTTCCGCCTTTTCCTTGCTGAATCATCTGATTGGCAACTGCCTGACATACGCGAAATACACCGACTGCATTAATAGCGATATGCTTTTCTATACTGCTAATCTCAATATCTGTCGCTCTGTAAAGGTCTACAAATCCTGGCATACAAGCTAATACATTTACCTCACCAAAAGCCTCCACAACTGCTCTCATCATCTCGTCCACGCTTTCTTGACTAGTTACATCACATTTTACACCGACTGTCTGAACATGAAATTCTTTGGCGAGATTATCTGCAACTTCTTCGCAATTATCCTTGCAATCTACAATTGCTACTTTAGCTCCTTTTTTTGCATACATCTTAGCTGTTGCCTCTCCGATACCGCCTGCTCCTCCAACTACAATTGCTGCCTTTCCATCCAATCTAAAATCTCCTGTTACTTTTTCGTACTGAATCATTTTTCTTTCCTCCTAAATATTTAGTTTGTTGTTTGTTTATGTTTATATCTTATCACTAAACGTTTAGTTTGTAAATACTGAATATTCACTAATTTTTCTTCTGTTTTTTTGTGAAATAGTTCTAATTCTTTCGTTCAACCCACATAATTTCCCTCTTTTTTATTCATAAACCGTCCATAAATTATTATTTTAACGTTTTTCCCTTCTATTTTCATCTTATTATTCCCGCTTTTGTCCACTAAACAAATTCTCTTATTTTTATAAATATTTATATACATTTAGTTGAATGTTTCTTGAATGTTTTCTTGTAATTAGCTAAATATTTTCTGAATAATTGACTTTTTATAGAGAATGATTTATGATATAATATGAAATAAAAATAAAAGGACGGATTATACTATGACAAATAAAGAAATCGCAAAAAAACTAGGTATTTCTCCTGCTGCATTATCTATTATTATCAATAATAAACCTGGTGTTTCCGATAATACGCGAACGAAAGTTTTATCTGAACTAAAAGAAATGGGATTAGAACATTTAATAAAAAAACCTACTACTATAGCTCCAAGTAATAATCTCAGTTTTATTATTTACAAGAGAGACGGTGCTATTTTAGACTTGCATCCTTTTTTTCTTTTGCTTATGGAATATATAGAAAATCATGCCCACAAATATGGATACAATCTATTGCTATCTACAATTGACAGACGTCATCCACTGGAGCCGCAGATTTTACGTTTAAACGAACTAGACTCTCAAGGAGCGATTATCTTTGCCACAGAAATGCAAGATGAAGACATGAAAGCATTTGAAACTCTATCCATTCCATACGTAGCGTTAGACAACGATTTTTCTCGTCTAACCTGCAATACTGTCTCCATTAACAATGAGATGGGCACTTATCAGGCCATAGAACATTTAGTAAATCTGGGACATAAACGTATCGGATATCTCAAAAGCTTTAACCGTATTAGCAGTTTTAAGGAGCGTCATCAGGGATATAAAAAAGCACTTGCACATTTTGGGCTGGAATTTCGTCCAGAAGATATATGGAATATCCACTATACCGAAGAGTATAGTTACCGTGATATTTGTGAGTACCTTAAATCAAGTTCCAAGGCAAACTTACCAAGCGCATTTGTCAGTGATGATGACACAATCTCCGTGAGAGCTTTGAGAGCATTCAAGGATTTCGGTTACAAGATACCAGAAGATATCTCTCTGATTGGATTTAACGACCGCCCTTCCTGTGAGCTTACTCTTCCTCCGCTGACCTCTATCAATGTTTCTAAATATAGTTTTGCCATAGAGGCAGTAGACGAACTTATGCGCCTGATACAAAATTTCAAAGATACAACACCAGAAACCCGGTCTAGGAAGATACGTATTGGAACCAAATTAATCGTGCGAAGTTCCACAGGAATATATATTAAATAATGGTTAACTTTTCTTAAAAAAAGGACGGAATGAACAGAGCTATTTCTATTCATTCCATCCTTTTTACCAATCTAAACACACTATATAAAACGAAACTCTAATCAGAACTTAATTTTATTACGGATTCTCTTTCCTTTACATTTCCCTTTATTACAATTTCCGTGGCACACTCTTTGTCTTCCATCAAATTTATCAACATATCCACCGCTTTTTGAGAAAGTTCTTCAATCGGAGCATGATATGTCATCATCGACACTCATACAAATAATTCCCGCAACCCCACGGCTTCCTAACATTTCAATAGCCTGCTTCTCCATTTCTGCATTATTATTTGTATTGCATAAGATTAAAGAATATCCTTTTTGATATACAGATTTTTCCACACTTTTCATCAATGCAGGATAAAATAAACTATTAATATCTGGAACAAGCAACGCAATAATACAAAAGCGTCCCTCCCTCAGTCCCTTTGCGATTACATTTGGCTTATAATTTAATTCTTTCACAGCTTCCAATACCTTTTTCTTTGTCTCTTCCTCAACAAATGTCCTTCCAGATAAGGCTCTGGAAACTGTACTGACAGATACCCCTGCCAGTTTAGCAACATCTTTTATGGTACTCATACATCCTCCTTATGAAAAATAACGCTTCCTCGTTTTTATTTTTTTCACAAAGCGTTTCTTTAATCATAGTACCTTTGTTGCGTTTTAAAGTCAAGTGCAGTCGGAAGTTTAACAATTGAATTTATAGCACTCTGCTCAATAACCGACAGCCTGTGGAAGCCATGTGCTAAGTGCAGGAATAAATGTTACCCCCATCAAAATCATAAAAATCACAGCATAATATGGAAGTAAAGGCTTTATTACTTCTTCTAGCCTCACTTTTGCCACACGAATTCCAACAAACAAAATATTTCCTACTGGTGGAGTAATAGTTCCTATACACAAATTATAGGTAATCATAATACCAAACTGTAAGGGACTCATTCCAAAAGACTCACAAATTGGCAGGAAAATCGGCGTAAAAATTAATATGGCTGGTGTAATATCCATAAAAGTGCCAGCAAAAAGAAGAAACATATTAATTACTAGAAAAATAATAATCTTTCCTCCTGCAATTCCAAGAATCGCCGAAGAAATCGCATCTGGTATTCCAGTAAAACTCATAACAAATGCCATAATATTGGACGCTCCTATAAGAAAAACAATAATTCCTGTCATCTTTGCACTATCTAATAAAATTGCTCTAAAACTTTTCCAATCAATTGTTTTATAAATAACAGACAGAATTAAGCAATAGACAACCGCAATTGCCGAACCTTCTGTGGCAGTAAATATACCTCCTATAATACCTCCAATTACAATTATAATCATTAAAATACTTGGAAATGCCTGCCAAAGTACAGTCATCACTTCTTTTCCAGACAATTTTTCTTTTCGTGTCTTGTATCCATGACTTTTTGCATAAAAAAATGCAACACCCATACATCCTACTCCCCACAAAATTCCTGGAATATATCCGCCCATAAACAAAGCGGCAACTGAAGTTCCTCCACTAACTAAAGAATATGTAATCAATGCACTACTTGGAGGAATAAGCAGACCTGTGGGAGCGGTCGCCACATTTACAGCAGCTGCAAAGCTTGATTCATATCCTTCTTCCTTTTCCACCGGTCCAATAATAGATCCCATCGCAGAAGCTGCGGCAGCCCCCGATCCAGAGACCGCACCAAACAGCATATTCGATACTATATTACAATGTGCCAAAGAGCCAAGAATTCCTCCGGTCAAAAGTTTTGCCAAGTTAATTAGTCTTACTGCAATTCCTCCTTTATTCATCAATAACTTCTCGGAATCTTCAGCCCTGATTTTATAAGGCTTTCAGACTCTTATTT
>JAUUSJ010000070.1 GCA_030841965.1 Blautia sp. | reverse complement strand
TCAGCGTATGTCGAAAAACCGTGGGAACGAACGTGTTTTTCGAGGACATACCGACTGCCTCCCTTCCCGTCTGTCCCCACCAAAAAAAGGATTGCCATAATCTCCCTTACGACAATCCTTTTTCTTTATTTCTTACTAATATTTATTTGTCAATTCCTCTAATAAATACTTTTACCTATTTATCCGTAATCTCTGCATGATACTCCTGCAAAGACTTCACTCCTTCTTTCCCCTTCGTCTTCATCTCCTTAATTCCAATCGCCGTCGCCTTCGCAGCCGCAATTGTTGTCATATAAGGAACCTTCGCCTTGACAGCTGCCTTACGAAGATAACTATCATCATGCACACTGTCCTTTCCAACTGGAGAGTTAATAATAAGGTCAATCTTTCCATTCGTAATCATATCATAAATATTTGGACGACCCTCATAAAGCTTCTTCACCTTTTTCGCTGGAATTCCCGCCTCATTAATAACCTGACACGTATGGTCTGTAGCAAGAATCTCAAATCCAGCATCGATAAATAGCTGAGCCACTTCCACAACACCGTCCTTATCTCTTCGATTCACCGAAATAAGAACCGTTCCTTCCGTAGGAAGTTCAACCTTCGTCGCCTCCTGAGCCTTGCAAAATGCCTCGCCGTAAGAAGAACTAAGTCCGAGAACCTCACCTGTAGAACGCATCTCTGGTCCTAAGACAGGGTCTACCTCTGGGAACATATTAAATGGGAAGACAGCCTCCTTCACACCGTAATTTGGAATATTTTTCTCCTTTAACTCTGGCACTGGTGATGGGCGACCTGTAAGCTCCGAAGTAATAATATCAGTAGCGATAGGAACCATACGGATATTACAAACCTTTGACACCAATGGAACCGTACGGGATGCACGAGGATTCGCCTCGAGTACATATACCTTATCATTCTCAATCGCATACTGCATATTCATAAGTCCTTTGACATGCATCTCCTCCGCAATCTTCTTCGTATAATTCTCGATTGTCTTTAGATGCTTCTCTGGAATATGTGCAGATGGCACGATACAAGCAGAGTCACCAGAGTGGACACCTGCAAGCTCGATATGCTCCATAACGGCTGGCACATAGGCATGTGTTCCGTCACTGATAGCATCGGCCTCGCATTCCATCGCATTATTTAGGAATCTATCAATCAAGATTGGTCTATCTGGAGTTACACCTACCGCTGCCTCCATATAATTTTTCATGCTATCATCATCATACACAACTTCCATTCCACGTCCGCCGAGCACGTAGGAAGGACGAACCATCGTAGGATATCCGATTTCATGTGCGATTGCCAAAGCCTCATCCACTGTCGTGGCCATTCCTGACTCTGGCATAGGAATCTCAAGCTTATCCATCATCTCGCGGAATAAATCTCTATCCTCCGCTAAATCGATAACAGATGGAGCTGTTCCGAGAATCTTTACGCCATTTTTCTCAAGCTCTGAAGCCAAGTTAAGAGGTGTCTGACCACCAAACTGAGCGATAACACCGAGAGGTTTTTCCTTCTTATAAATGCTCAAAACATCCTCCAATGTCAATGGCTCAAAATACAGTTTATCGGAAGTATCGTAGTCTGTAGATACAGTCTCTGGGTTACAGTTTACGATAATTGTCTCAAACCCTAATTTCTTAAGTGCTAATGCGGCGTGAACACAGCAGTAGTCAAACTCGATACCCTGTCCGATACGGTTTGGACCTCCGCCCAAAATCATAATCTTTCTATTATCGGATACCGTGCTCTTATCCTCTGCATTATAGGTGGAGTAATAATAAGCGCTATTCTCAGTTCCACTTACATGGACACCCTCCCATGCTTCCTCCACTCCAATTTCAATTCTCTTATTGCGGATATCGTCCTCTGGGATATCTAAAATTTGGCTTAAATATTTATCAGAGAAACCGTCTTTCTTCGCCGCTGTCAAAGCCTCGTCGGATGGCATAACACCCTTATTCGCTGCCAATGCCTCCTCTTCCTCGACCAATTCCTTCATCTGCTCGATAAACCATTCCTTCACATGAGTAAGATTATGGATTTCCTCCACGGAAGCTCCCTTTCTAAGTGCCTCATACATAATGAAATGTCTCTCACTAGATGGAGTGATAAGCATTTTCAAAAGCTCATCTTTTGTCTTTGTATGAAAGTCCTTGGCATAACCAAGACCGTAACGTCCTGTCTCGAGACTTCTGATTGCCTTTTGGAAAGCTTCCTTGTATGTCTTACCGATACTCATAACCTCTCCAACTGCTCTCATCTGTGTTCCAAGTTCATCGGATACACCTTTAAACTTCTCAAACGCCCAACGAGCAAACTTAATTACGACATAATCTCCATCTGGTACGTATTTATCAAGTGTTCCGTATTTGCCACAAGGGATATCCTTTAATGTAAGTCCCGTCGCAAGCATCGCAGAAACTAAAGCAATTGGGAAACCAGTTGCCTTAGATGCAAGTGCGGAGGAACGGGATGTTCTTGGATTAATCTCAATAACAACGATACGGTCGCTCACTGGGTCATGTGCAAACTGGACATTTGTTCCACCGATAACCTGTACCGATTCAACAATCTTATAAGCCTGCTCCTGAAGACGTTTTTGCACTTCCTCTGAGATAGTAAGCATTGGGGCAGAGCAGAAGGAATCTCCTGTATGAACACCCATAGGGTCGATATTCTCGATAAAACAAACAGTAATCATATTTCCATCCGCATCACGGACAACCTCAAGCTCTAACTCTTCCCATCCTAAAACGGATTCTTCTACTAATACCTGTCCAACTAAGCTCGCCTGAAGACCACGGGCGCAGACTGTCTTTAATTCCTCTACATTATATACAAGTCCGCCGCCGGCTCCACCCATTGTATAGGCTGGACGAAGAACAACTGGATATCCAAGCTTATCTGCGATTGCCACTGCCTCATCCACACTGTAGGCAACTTCACTTCTCGCCATCTCAATTCCAAGTGCGTTCATAGAATTTTTAAACTCAATTCTATCCTCACCGCGCTCAATCGCATCTACTTGCACACCAATTACCTGTACATTGTATTTTTCCAAAACTCCCGCCTTAGATAACTCTGCACAGAGGTTAAGACCGGACTGTCCACCCAAGTTTGGAAGCAGAGCATCTGGACGCTCCTTGGCAATAATCTGCTCTACACGCTCTACATTCAAAGGTTCAATATAAGTGACATCCGCTGTCTCTGGGTCCGTCATAATTGTCGCTGGATTGGAGTTTACCAGCACAATCTCATACCCTAATTTCTTCAAGGCTTTACAAGCTTGTGTTCCTGAATAGTCAAACTCACAGGCCTGTCCGATAACGATAGGACCAGACCCAATAATAAGTACTTTGTGTATATCTGTTCTTTTTGGCATAACTAAAGCTCTCCTTTCTCTTCTAACCTATTATATACATTTTTTCTAAAAATGTAAGAGGAAAAATGAATTTTATTTATTTTTTTAAATTTTTGTTCTAATTTAACCTAATAAAATAAAGTATTCTTCGCTTTTTTGTCAATTTTCACCAGAGTTTTGGCAGTTTTACAGTCACAAAAAAAGGATGCTTCGTGGATGATTTCTCACTCACAAAACACCCTATGTTTTTTCTTACAAAAGGCTTGCGCGAAGCTCTTCTCCACTCTTAGCGCTTAAATATGCTGGAGCAATATCAAATACAGTCTTACATCCGCTCTGTCCCTCACTCGCCAAGCGGTAGGCTGCTCTGGCGTAAGCAACAATAACAGAAGATGTAAACTCTGGATTAGAATCTAATTTTAAGCTATACTCGATAATATGCTTATTCTCTTTCTCCCATCCTGTCACACCGCTTCTTAAGACAAATCCGCCGTGAGGAATGCCGCTATGGTTCGTAAGTAACTCTTCCTCGCTAATAAAATGAACTGTCGTGTCATAATCAGCGAAATAATTCGGCATTGTCTTAATCTCTTCCTCAACCTTCGCTGCGTCGGCGCCTTCTTCTAATACAACAAAACATTCTCTTGTATGTTTTTGTCTCGTTGTAAGTTCTGGGTTCTCTCCAGCTCTCACGGACTCAAGTGCTGCATCGACAGGGATTGTATATTGTTTTGCATTTTTCACGCCCTCAATACGACGAATAGCGTCAGAATGTCCCTGACTTACACCTTTGCCCCAGAATGTATAGTCCTTGCCCTCTGGCAGGATGGCATTGGCGTACATTCTATTAAGTGAAAACATACCTGGGTCCCAGCCAACAGAAATAATGCCAACCTTTCCAGCTTGTTTTGCCGCCGCATCGACATTTGCAAAATGCTCTGGAATCTTGGCATGTGTATCGAAACTATCTACTACATTGAACATGGAAGCGTACTGAGGTGTCTGCACTGGCAAATCAGTGGCACTTCCGCCGCATAAAATCATAACATCGATTTTGTCCTTCCAGTCGGCTACATCAGCTACGTTGCAAATGGCGACACCTTCTGTGAGGATGCTTACTGTATCTGGATTTCTTCTTGTAAATACAGCGACAAGCTCCATATCAGCATTCTGCTTAATCGCACATTCCACGCCGCGTCCTAAATTTCCGTATCCTAAAATACCAATCTTTATACTCATCGTTCTTCCTCCATACATATCGATTTTGGGAATCAGATGGAAGCATCTGATTTCTCTTCGTACTATGAATTTGACAATTGCATAGTTTGTTGTATTTTCCGAGTTTTATCGCACTCTTGTATTTTATTATACTATTTGGGGGTTTTGCTCGTCAAGTACTTTATCTACAATCTAAGATATCATGAACAGTGAGATTACTCCCTCTATCCATCACTCGCTGTCTCAACCGTTCTAATACTTGAGCGGTGATATCGCCATCCTTAGGATAGTCAAATCCTTTCGCAGATTTTAAACTTGTCTCCATGAATTCCAGTTCTGGGTATTTTTCAAAGTATTCTTTCTTCAAAGACTGCATGACTGGAATATCACCTACATATGTCATTCGGATTCTCTGAGCGTTTTCTCCTGTTAAATATGGTATCGCATTAAGCGCTACATCCTTATTTTCCGCATCTGCCATTACAACATATCCATAAGAATGCAGGGTGCTCTCGCCATTTCCAGGCAATGGAATCATTTCGTAAGAAAGGTCTGGTTCGTTTTCTCGAATTGCCCCCGTATACCATGTACCGCCTGTTGACATCGCACATTCTTCGCTGTAGAATACTTCGCCATCCCATGATTTTCCCATTTCTAATGGAATTACCGCTAACCCTTCGTCATACATTTTAATCATATACTTCAAGGCAGTTTCGTTTTCTGGTGAGTCCAAATCGATACCTCCGTTCCAGCCTCCTCCAAAAGAGACCATATACTGGGTTATATGATATGGATTTTCAAGGTTTAAACATAAAGGTGTATATCCCTTTTCTTTGAGAATTTTGGCCGCGTTATATACTTCTTCCCATGTGCTTGGGTATTCTTTTAGACCAGCGTCTTTCCACATATCTGTGTTGATAATAAAGCAGGAGGGTTCTGCTGTAATGGGAATACCATAAAGTTTTCCATCTACCGTCCATTCATTAATTAGTTCCGTATCGTATTCTTGGAGATTGATTTTGCCATCGAGAGGTTCAAATATTCCTGTAGCCACTCTCTCTTCCAAACCTTCATTTGTGACAATTGCGGCATCTGGCATAGAGCCTGCTGCGGCAGACAATGCTAATTTTGAGTAGAATTCTTCTGTGGATGGATACTGTTCTAGTTCTACACCGTCTATTCCGTCTATTTCTTTTTCCAGTCCTTTTACCGTCTCTTCTAATGATTTTTCTTCTCCTGATGAACCCCAATATCCAATTCGGAGCATCGTCTCTGCCGTTCTGGTCGAAACAATCTTGTCTCGATTTTTCTCCTGACTTACTCCACATCCTGCCAGCAGAGTCAAAATCAGAATTGCTACAAGACGTCCTCTTTTCTGTATCTTTCGTCTCATATTTATCACCTTTTGTCAAACTTCTTTTCTATATTGATTCGGTGTTACTCCGCATATTTTCTTAAACATATTATTGAAATGCACCGCCGAATTAAAACCACTTTTTTCTGCAATCTCATAAAACTTATCATTCGTATTCTCAATCAATTCTTTTGCATAATCAATTCGTTTCCGAATTAAATAATTGGAAAAAGTTTCTCCCGTCTCCTCTGAAAATATCCGACTGAAATATCCAGCGCTGATTCCCAATTCTTCCGCTATATCTTCCAATGTAAGTTTCTCCGTAAATCTGCGGTCAATAATCTGCATTGCCTGCTTAATCAGAAAACTGTATGCTTTATTATCCACGCAGTTTTTCAGAAGCCGTTCATAAATTTTCAAACTTTTCATAAGACTTTTTATGTCTTTTGACTGACTCAGATTATCCTCAAATTTTACTCCGTATTTTTCCTCCAATCTACGAATGCTTTTTTCGATACAGGATATAAATTCATCCACATCAAGTATCCTATTTTTTGTCTCATCAAGAAATTTTTCTATCGTCTCTGATATCCTATAAGACTTTTCTTCTGCTTCTTTTAAATCTTTTTCAAGCTTGGACATATCAGAAAAATCTGCCGTCTCCTGTACTCCCTGCCAGAATAATTTTCTCTCTGGATGGAAAAATTTTTGTCCAAGAACTCGCAATGCCATCTTATACCCCTGATTCATCTTTTCTATAGGATAGGTGTTTCGATACACGGCAATAGAGATATCGATATCAAGTACTCTTTCAAAATGATATTCCATACTATTGATGATTTTTCTTAGATTTTCTTCCACTTTAAGCGCACTATGTTCTGACGAATCGGAAAACATGATATGATATAAGTATGGCTCTGTATAAAAACTGTCCATCTCTGGATAACCGCGAAATATCTCCTGCATCATATTATCTATCGTTGAAAATAATACCTGCAGATTACTTTCTCTGTAACGTGATGCTACTTTTTCCCAATCATTAATATGGACTAATATGAGATAAATCCCATTTGCTTTAATATGTATCCCATATCTGGAACTTCCTTTGATAAATTCCTCTTTTGTAAAGCCTCCTATCTTAAGGACATTTTTCAAAAAATTTTCTCTATAAAAATGTTGAACGTCGCGTTGTTCTGCCTCATCTGATTTTCTTCTACCACGATTCTTATTTATTTTATCTTCCACTTTATTCAGATAATTCAGCATTTCTTCGCCCGCAAGTTCATTTTTCAAAATATAATCATCTGCTCCCATACGCAAAGACTGTTGGGCAAAGCGAAAATCCTCATGACATGTCAACATAGCAATATAACCGCTATATCCTTTTTCCCTTACTGTTTTCAGTACTTCCAGACCGTCCATTCCTGGCATAGTAATATCAAGAAATACAATGTCAGGATTCAATTCAAGAACCTTTTCTACTGCCATATTCCCATTTTCAGCTTCTCCGACCACAATATGCCCTTTTTCTTTCTGGTTTGCGATAGTTTTTATTCCCATACGCATAAAATATTCATCATCAACAACTACTACTGTCGCCATCTTCTGCCTCCCTTGCTGGAATCTTCACTCTGACAATCGTATATTTACCTTCCTGACTCTCGATCGACACCCCATATTCTTTGCCAAAAATCAGTTTGATTCTCCGATTAATATTATAAATTCCTATTTTAACCATTCCGCGCTTATCTGGTTCAGAGTGATTCAGTATTTGTTCAATCCTCTCCTGTGCTATTCCTTTCCCGTCATCCTCAACTTCATATAAAATATCTCCATTTATTTTGTGAATACCAACATGTATCTTTCCCAATTCTGACTGAGTTCCAAAGCCATGAAATACACTGTTTTCAACAATGGTCTGGAGGAGGAATTTAATCGTTCCGTATCTCTTAACCTCCTCCTCCACATCAAATTCTATACTAAATTTATTGTAGTATCGGAGGGATAGAATGTCAATATAATACTCCATCTGCTTTAGCTCCTCCCGAATTGGAATAAGTTCTTCCTTGCGCCTTGCGGCAAATTCCAAGAGACGGGCAAACGAATCGAGAGCTTTTTCTATCGATTTATTTCCCTGGATAATTGACATCCATTTAATCGTATTAATCGTGTTCAATATAAAATGAGGTGATATCTGTGCCTGTAGAGCCTGATACTGTGCTTTTGCTTTCTCATTTTCCTCTACACGTACCTGATAAATTAGACGTTCCATATTTTCCACCATATCATTAAATGAACCACAGACTTCCTCAAATTCTCCAGGAGCTTCTGTTACCTTTGCGCGCACCTGCAAATTTCCCGACTTCACTTCTTTCAGAAGAATATTAAGTTTTCCAATCGGCTCTTCAATCATGCGAGCAACAAACTCCGAGAGAAAAACGGCAAGCAAAATACATATCACAGCCACTGCAAGAATAATCAACATCGTAATATACGCTTTTTCGTAGACAATATTCTCAGGCAAAAGACTTGTCGCAGAAAATCCGTACTTATCCGAATATGTTCTAACTTCAATATTGTTTTTCAAAAGTTTCTCGTACTCTTCTTGCCAATTTTTACTATCTAATGTTGTATAGAGTAGTTCTCCATCCTCATCCCGAAAGAGAATCTCTGCATCATCTCCAAATTCATTTGCTCCCCATACATTCTCCAAATCTTTCACCGCAATATCAATACGGATTATCCCCAATGGTTGATTCGTCCGTGGGTCCATTAATAATTTTCCCCAAGCGATAATCGGTTCTTCTCCCCGGTACAAATCTTCCCTCATCAGTGGAAAGAGCACTGCATCTTTTCCATCTGTTTCATGAAGGCGCCGATACCAGTCAAGTTCTTTAAAATTAATATTCAAAACACCTCTTCCCGAACGCTGCTTAGAATATACAGACTCTCCATCTTCTGTTATCAAAGTCACGGCATACACATATTCATTCTGATAAAACATCTCTGTATATAACTTATCATTCATAATATCGATATCTTGATACATTTCATACTTTCTGCTCTCTTTTGGATAGTCAGAATAATCTTCTCTTAGAATTGTCAGTATCTCGGTATCCAATAGCGGTTTTTGTGTCATTGTAACAATGGTATCCATCAGATTTTCGGCTGTTGCAAGCTTTTGAATATTAATAGACTCCATATACTGCTCTGAATTATTCTTAAGTTGTCCGAAAATATAAGGAAGAATAATAACGGTATTCAATAAGAGTACCAGAAGAGTTAGAGAAACTGTTATAATCTTTATTCGTGTCTTTAGGCGCATTTTTCCTCCCCCTTTCCTCATAATCATTTTTCATAATTATACACGAATTTTGACATTTTTTCCAGTACCCTACAAATACTATTTAAGCATAAACAGTCGGGAAGTCTCTTCCTTGAAACTTCCCGACTTCTATTTCTCTCTATTCTTCTGCCGCAGTCAAAATCCGGTCAATATTCAGTTCCTTCGTGGACATAAGTTCCATATCTGGTCTAATCTTATCTGTATTTACATGAATCCCTACTGCAAACATACCAGCTGCCTTAATTGCCTCAATTCCTGCCTGCGCATCCTCCACACCCACACATTCGCACGGTTTTACACCAAGACTTGAGGCACAGTCCAAAAACACTTCTGGGTCTGGTTTTGTTTTTTTTATTTTTTTTGCATCTGCAATATAATCAAACTTTTCTGTAATCTTAAGTCCATTTAGAACCGTCTGTGCATTTTTACTTGCTGACGCCACTGCTAGAAGAAGATTTTTTTCTTTGGCGTCTTTGAGAAATTTTTCTATACCTGGCAGAATATCTCTCGGTGTCACTTGGCTAATCAAAGCCACATACTCTCTATTCTTTTCTTCTGCTATTTTTTCTTTCTCATCCAAAGAAAATTCCTGTTCTTTCCCGTTCATTTCAAGGATAATTTCCAATGACTGTAATCGGCTCACGCCTTTGAGTCGCTCATTATCTTGTCGGTCAAATTTTAAGTTCAATCTATCAGCCAAAGCTTTCCAAGCCAGATAATGATATTCTGCTGTATCTGTCAATACACCATCTAGGTCAAATATAATTGCCTTAATTTTCATTTTTTCCTCCATTTAGCCCTTAATACCATCGGACGCAATTCCTTGTACTAACTGTTTTTGCAGTAAGAGAAATACGATAAGGATAGGGATACATATTACCACGACTCCTGCCATGGATAAGTTTAGTCTATTAAAATATGTATCTTTCAAAGTATTTAATCCTACTACAAGTGTAAATTTATCCTGACTGCTGACAAAAGTAGATGGTACTAAATATGCATTCCACGACTGTACTAAATTGAAAATAGAAATGGTCGCTATAATCGGTTTTGACATTGGCAAAATAATTTTTACAAAACTTCCCAGATATCCTAATCCATCTATTTTGGCTGCCTCGACTAATTCACTTGGTATAGTCAAGTAATACTGTCTTGCCATAAATACATATAGCATATTCAGCATAAAAGGAACAATCAATCCTGTTAATGTATCATTCCATCCCAACCTTGAAATCATAATATAAAGTGGTGTCAACAGTACTTGAAATGGTATCATCAATGTAATAAGCACAATCATAAATGATATTTTTTTCCCTGGAAAGCGCAATTTTGCAAGTGCATATCCCGCTGTCAGCGCTGTAAAAAGTTGGAATAAAAGTGTCAGGCCAGCTACAATTACTGTATTTTTAAACCATGTGAAAATCGGATATTCTGTAAAAAGGTCCACATAATTTTGTAAAGTAAAGTATGCTGGAGATACCAATTTATTTACCTTATCCAATGGAAGAAGTGAATTATATACTGCATAAACCATAGGTATAAGAAAAATTAATGCTAAAAAAAGGATTAAAATCCAAAATAATACTCTTGTTATTTTTTTCTTCATTTTACCTCTCCTCCCTATGCATCCGCTTCGTCCGCATTCGTTAACTTTTTCTGAATTAATGATACAAGCAATATAATGATAAACAAAACAACGGCAATCGCACATCCATATCCAACTTTATAATATTTAAAACTATTCAGATAAAAATAAGTCAGCAACGTATTCGTTGCACCTGCTGGTGACCCAAGACCACCGCTCGCACTTGTCACCGCCGCAATCTGGTCATAAAGCTGGAAAGCCTGAATAATAGAGTAAACTACAACCAAGTATGTCGTAGGTTTTAAAAGTGGAAGCGTTACATAGCGGAACGTTTGCCATCCATTTGCACCATCAATCTTTGCAGCTTCATATACATTTTCAGAAATTGTCTGCATACCAGAAAGGTAATAAATCATATAAAATCCAACTAGCTGCCATACAAACATAATTCCGATAAACGGCATAGCCAAGTCCACGTCTGCATACCATGTTGTATCTGGGAATCCGAACAATGTCAGGAACTTTTCTACAAATCCACCTTTTACAAACAGATACATAAACATTGTAGCAATTGCCACTCCCGCTATCGTATACGGGATAAAGAAAATAGTTCTAAAAATACTTCTTCCTCTGAATTTCGTATTCAAAATAGCTGCAAGCCCTAATGATATCACCGTCATAACTGGTACGGTGACAACCACAAAAAGTAATGTATTTTTTAAAGCCAATAAAAACTTAGGGTCTTGAAACATCTCTATATAGTTTCCGAGTCCAATAAATAACTTCTCATCTGGCTTAATATAGGAATAATCAAAAAAACTCAGATAAATCGACTGTAGAAATGGTACCAAAAACCACAGTACCCAGCATACTGCTGCCGGGAGCATGAGGAGGAGACCTGCCCGCTTTTCATCAAGTGAAACGGTCTCCTTTCTTTTTATCTTTTTCTCCATTGCTGCTCACCTCATCCTTATTACCAACTACTGAATTCCATAATTTTTTGCGAGTGTATTTAAAATGTCTGCTGCGCTAGTCGTATCGCCATTATAAATATGGTTTTCAAGTGCTGTTGTAAAGTCTGTCTTGAATTCCTGATTTGCTGGATATCCAAAACTTGTAGCCGTATCAATATACTCATCAATTACATTAAGCTGTGGATTCACCTCACGGAAAGCTGGAAGGGCAGCTTCAATAGATGGGCGGTCGCCAATCATCTCTGCACGTGCCTCCTGTGCTTCCTGTCTCGACATATAGTATGCAACATTTGCTGCAAGTTCTTTATCTTCTGTACCACTTACTACAGCAACTCCATATGTATGCAATGTTGAGCCTACATTTTTGTTACCGCCTGGCATTGGAACAAATGTGTAATTCACATCTGGTGCTGACTCTTTCATCGTATTTACATACCATGTACCGCCTGTTGACATCGCACATTTCTCACCAGCGAACACCTCTCCATCCCACGTCATACCTACATCTTTTGCACTTACTGCGAGACCTTCGTCAAACATCTTGAAAATATACTCCAAACCTGCAATATTCTCCTTTGAGTTAATCGCTGTTCCGTCTTTCCATCCGCCTCCAAAGGAATTCATATACTGTGTCGGATGATAAATATTTCCTATATCAATACAAAGACCTGTGACACCATCCTTAGTCAATTTCTTGGCTGCTTCATATACTTCTTCCCATGTTGTCGGATATTCATCAAGTCCTGCCTCTTTCCACATATCTACATTGATTGCAAAAGTAGACGGTGCCGCTGTAATTGGAATTCCGTACAGTTTTCCTTCATACTGCCATGCCTCTACTGCATTTGATGCGTATCCTGATAAATCAAAATCATATTCATCCAAAGCTTCAAGAGCTCCGTCAGCAATCAATTGCAGATGCTGTTCATTTGTCGCAATAATGATATCCGGTGCTGTTCCAGCGGCAATTTGCCCTGGAAGTTTGTCATAAAAATCATTTACTGTAGAATACTGCTCGAGCTTTACTTCTGATACCCCCTCGACAGCATCCTCAACGCCCTCCAAAGACGCTTCTACCGCTTTGTCTTCTCCCGACGAACCCCAAAAACCAACGGTAAGTACTGTGCCATCTCCTGATTTTGCACCTGAGTTGGCATTTTCAGAGTTTCCACAACCTGCGAGCAGTCCCATACTCAATACTGCCGCAAGACCTAATGACATAAATGTTTTCATTTTTTTTCGCATTTCTAACTTCCTCCTGCTTTTTCTTTATTTGTTTTTGTTGAGATTATTTTACCTTTATACCAGCTTCCTTTCATTAAAGTTTCTTTTTATTTCTTAACTCCTTGTATTATCTTATTTTTATTTTTTCTATCATTTTCTTAAAGTATCATGACATGATACCAAGGTCAAAAAGTCTAAAATCCGATGTAAGCTTGCTTGCAAGAGAATTTTTGAACTTGAGACCCACAAAAACATAACATTCTCACGCTGTTTGAAGATATTTAAACAAATGGCATAATACTATAATGAAACTTCTGCTTCTGACAGGTACAATATTCTAGAATAAATATCAGACTATACTATTCTATCTTTAATAAAGCAAGGAGGTAATAAAAATGCAAAAAAATAATTTGTTATGCAGTCCGTGGGAAATTACTGAGAACGTTTTTTCCAGAGAAGAGAATGCTAAAAATGAAACTATATTCGCTCTCGGGAACGGTTATATCGGTACACGGGGAACTTTTGAAGAAAATTATCATTTTGGTAAGTCAAACGGAATGGAAGGAAATTTCATAAATGGATTTTATGAAAGCGAACCGATTCATTATGGGGAATTCAACTACGGATTTCCAAAAAAGAGCCAGACTATGCTCAATGTGACAAATGCAAAAATCATACATCTATTTGTCGACCAGGAAGAATTCCAGATTACCGACGAAAAAACAACAAACTATCGCCGTACTCTTTCTTTAAAAGAAGGAATCCTTTCCCGAGAATGTATCTGGGAAACCTCCTCGGGAAAACGTATGCGAATTTGTATCGAGCGTCTCGTTTCTTTTGATTATAAGCATTTGGTTTCCATCCGATATCAGGTGGAGCCTCTGAATTTTTCTGGGACAATCCAACTCATTTCACAAATTGAAACCGATGTATGCAACCACACGGCCAAGGCAAATCCTCTGATTGATTATGGTCCATATGGCAAATCCCTTTTTACGAAAGAATCTGTGATTTCCGAGGATAGTTCTCGATTAACTTCACTATCCCAAGTGAAAAATAATCAATTCTGGCTATTTACCGGCTGTCTGCATATTTTTGATACGCAAACAAAATACAAAACTGTAATACAAGATACTTCCAGTCATCTCCTAACTCTTGGTTACGACCTAGATGTGGAACAAGGAAGAACCGCTATGATGACAAAACAAATTATCTATACGACACATGAAAACTCTAAAGATATATGCAAAAGAGAAGGCAATACTCTTTTATCAAAAGCAGAGAATCTCTCTTTTGATTTTCTCAAAGAAAAACAAAGACAATTTCTAGATGCATTTTGGGAGAAAACAGATGTAGAAATCAACGGTGATGAGAGTGCCCAGCAAGGGCTTCGATTTAACCTTTTCCATGTACTACAGGCGACAGGAAGAGACGGTATCACAAGTGTAGGAGCAAAGGGTCTAAGCGGAGAAGGATATGAGGGACATTGTTTCTGGGATACAGAAATGTATATCATTCCTTTCTACACGCATACTTACCCAGAACTTTCCCGCAATCTCTTAATGTACCGCTACCATTATCTTGATGAGGCAAGACATCAAGCTTTCCTCCTCGGTCACAAAAAAGGCGCTCTTTATCCATGGCGCACAATAAACGGAAATGATGCCTCCGCATATTTCCTTCTCGGCTCTGCCCAGTATCATATTAACTGTGATATTGCATACGCATTAAATCAATATGGAATGATATCTGGTGACACCGATTTTATGTATGATTATGGATTAGAAATGCTATGCGAAATATCCCGCATTTTTGCCGATGTAGGACATTTTAGCGAATGGAGAGGAGGAAAATATGTTATTAACTGTGTGACAGGTCCAGACGAATATACTGCCCTTGTCGACAATAATTTCTATACAAATCTTGGAGCGAGAGAAACTTTGAAATCCACTTTGTACTGGCTAAATCAAATGGAAATAGAAAAACCCGAAAAATATACTGCTCTCGTGGAGAAGATTGCTCTTACTTTGGAAGAAAAAAGTTTATGGGAACGCATCATTGAAAATATGTACTTTGGCCGTGATGAGAAACTTGGAATCTATACACAAGATGACACATTTATGCAAAAAAAGCCTTGGGATTCCACCACTGACAAAGAAAAAAAGCAAAAACACCTATACCTGAATTTTCATCCACTTTATGTATTCAGACATCAAATGTGCAAACAGGCAGACACTCCATTGGGATTGCTTCTTTATAACCATCTATTTTCAAAAGATGAGATACAAAGAAATTATGAATTTTATGAGCCGAGAACATTAAACCTTTCTTCATTATCACTATGCATCTTCGGTATTATAGAAAGTCTCCTCGGCAAATACGAATCGGCATATAATAATTTTATCACAACTGCCCGAACAGATTTGGATGATTACTATCAAAACGTATCTGCTGGAATCCATGCGGCAAATATGGCAGGAACATGGATGACTCTAACTTACGGTCTTGCAGGAATGAATACAACCGACGGAAAACTGCATTTTTCACCTTATTTGCCAGATAACTGGAATGAATATGCATTCCGCATAAAATATCGCGGAAATTCTCTGCATATCAGAATCACCCAATCTGGAACGATATATACATTAGAATATGGGGATAATATGATATTTACTCATAATGGAATTACCTATCATTTATCAGCCAAACAGCCAGAATTAAAAATTGAATAGTATCTATCATAAGAAAACTCCTCTGAATTTTATATCCAGAGGAGTTTTCTTATTGCTATTATTTTTTCACTTTAACACTCTTAATATCAGAATAAGAACCGTATTTCTTGCTTCCATCCACTGTTTTATACGCTCTCATCTTATAATAATACGTCTTACCTACTTTCAGATTTGCCTTTGTAAAACTTAATGTACTTCCACTTGTCACAGTCTTAACCCTTATATAAGTTCCGTTTTTGCTGTCGGACTGATAGATTTCATAACCACTTGCACCAGTCACTTTACTCCAACTAAGAGTTGCCTTCTTCGCAGAAGAATTTACGACAGACTTTATCGTTACTTTGCCTGGCAATGGTTTTTCTTTCACGATATCACTCATGGCACCGTAATAACGTTTGTCTATATTCGTATCATCAAAATAAGCGCGAACCTTATAATAATAATTCTTTCCCGTTGTCAAACTCTTATCTGTATATCTTAATACATCACTGCCTTTTAATGTCACAATGCAGCTAAAACTCTTTCCGTTTGTGGAGCGATATATTCTATATCCTGTCACATTGCTAAGCTTACTCCAAGTTAGCGTAATACTATTATAGCTAGAGACAATTGCCTTTGTCTTCAATACCTGCTTTGGAATAATGGCAAAGGTCTTTGTCTTCTTGGATTTATAATTTCCAATCCCCTCTATTGTAGCAGAGGCTCTTCCCATACTCTTATTATTCTTATAAGTTATCGTATAGTCTTTTCCAAGCTCCAATGCTTTATCGTCATGTTTGAGTGTGATAGAAGGTTTTATTTCTTTTCCTGTATAAACTAGAGTTCCAATATCGGAGATACTCATATTCGGCGCATTGATATTCTTTTGTAAAATATTGAAACTAAGAACCTTCTCGGATTTATAGTTTCCGATACCTTTTACTTTTATATTTGCAGTTCCTACTTCTGTATTATTCTCATAAGCGACCGTATAATCTGTCCCCAATTCTAGTTTATAATCTCCGTCACTTACTTCAATCGCTGGCTCAATCGCCTTTCCAGTATATGTATATCCTTTTACTTTGGCATATGAGAGGTCATTGACATCCTTTAACTCCTTGACTGGATTTATAATATATCCACATACGGTACAAGTCTGAGGTGTTGTCTCTGTCGCCTCTGGTCCAGGTATATGAGCTTCTAAATCTTTCTTCTCATCACAGCCCTCGCATACATGCCAGTGATTTTGCTCATCACTTGACCACTCTGTCTTCCATGTATGCTCATGCACTGTAATCTCCTGCAACTGATTCAACGCTGTTTGTAAGTTCGATGTTTCTTTCTCGACATCTTCTTTTGTCGTATTCTCTGCTTTTAAACATGCTTTCGCAACACTAATTTCATCTTTTAAATGCTGAATCGATTCCTCAGTATATACATCTTGCCTATTGGATTCTGACTCTGCTTTCTGAACAAGTCGCTCTAATGCTGTCAAATCTACATATCCGCCTTCATATCCACCGATTGGTTTATACACTCTGAGATAATCTACTTCAAACTCTTTTGTACCGTCAACTGGACCTCCATTATAAGACCATCCCGCATTTACATAGATACTTAATATAAAGCCCATCGCATACTGAGGAGCATTATTAACCGTATCCATAAGTTGCCCATCATAATAGAAATAAAGTGCATTTGGTGTCCATTCCATACCATAGGTGTGAAACTCTTTTGATGCATCCCCCTGTATTCTCTGTTCTTTCGTATTCCAGCCATATCCTAGGAAACTATCATCCCTCCATCCTGTTACACAATGACGCCATGTATTATATGTATTATAAAATGACGTCTCAAGCATATCAATCTCTGCGGTCTGCTTTGAGTTTGCCCAGTCACCTGTATCGTCCTGAGTTCCAACTAGCCAGAGTGCCTGATGACCTCCGCCGCCGTCATAATGAAGTTTGGCGCGCATTTCAATATAGCCATATTGTGTCGTATATCCGTCAAAAAAATTATTATCTGTTTTCACACTGTCTGGATGTTCATATAATGTATTATGTCCACTAAAATTATGAAGGTAATTTCGATTATACGTAGTTATTCCAGATACAACTACGTTTCCATCGTTTTCTGACCAAGGACCATCATTTTCATCCACCTTAAGCACAAGTTTTCCATCTCTGATTTCATATCTTGCAACAGATTTAGACTCATCAGATGTCCAGTGAGGAAGGTATTCATCTAACCAAATATCTGAATTTAAACTATCTCCATCAAATTCTTCCTGCAAATCCAAATAATATTCCCCGTCATCTCCTATCGTATCGGTCCCTGCGATTGCCATATTCCCTGGCTCGTATAACTGAGAATCCACTGCTCTCTCAAGGCTTGCTATCGCCTCTTTTACGGCTCCAATCTGCGCATCTGCCGTCAGTTCAGAATAATTTCCAGAAGCGGCAACTCTTTGTGCCAATCCTAAAACCGATTTAAAATTACTAAGAGACTCTGTTCGATATTCTTCTTCCGCCTCCCCAGCGATAAGCTGTTCTGCCTCTAGAATCGTCTGGTTCAGCTCTTCCCTTTTACTGTCTGATGCCTTTTCTCCTGGAATCGTCACCAAATCCTCTTCCTTTACATCTACATATTTCCACTCATTGCTCCACCATGAATCGTTATCAGGGGTAACAAGTTCCAGTTTTCCTCCCGAATTTCCCAAATTCTGTGTACATAGATACTGCTTATCATCATTCGCCAATGTTCGGTATCTGTTCCAAGGAAAATCATGTCTACCAGTCCATGCCCCTTCATCATCCCATTTTACTTCTACTGCCCATTCTACCGCATTACTCCCGTCATTTGGCATCATTTTCAATTCGCCATTTTCTACACCTATGTATGTGTCAGTAGCATAGTTTTTCAATCTAACGATTCTTTCCTCTCCATCACTCCTTATCTCTTCTTCCACCCATACAGTATTATCAAGTCCATACTCTGCATCTGTTGCCGCCCATGGAATAGAAGTATCCTCCTCATTTACTGCCATAAAATAATCTACATCTACATTATGACACTGGATTCTCTTATAAGTACTTTCAACTACTTCTGTGCCATCGCTTGCAGCCTCCACTTTTTCTACACCTGAAACTGCCAAAAGAGTCGTAACCATGCAGATACTCATAATTACTGAAATCAAGGTTCGATATCTTTGTCTCATTTTCTTTCCTCCTCATTATGATATTTTATACAGAATATCATAAACAGTAATTCGATAAAATATAGTATTTTTACCTTTCTTAAACAATCATTACCGATTGCCATTAAAATTTCCCCAAACTAGTTTATAAAACTTATAGAAGAAAAAACAACAATCGTTACTATGCTATAGCTACTTTTTGTCTAGTATTTTGGCAAAATAAACACAAATTTGACACCCGACAAGGGAAATATGATTTAGCATCCCCTTTTTTCATGACCGCTAGGAGGGGAGATTGGGGGCAGACGCTAAGAGAGTAAGTAGAGATATGCGCCGTAAACACGTTCGTTCCCACGATTTTTCGACATACGCTGATTTTTGCCGCCTCCCGCAAACTCGCGCCTACGGCACTCAAACAGTGCTCCAGCGGCAAAGCTAAGTATGTCGAAAAATCGCTCCACTCTCTATCGTTTTCGGCGCATATCTCTACTTACTCTCTTGGCTGTGTATTGGAAAAACACTTTAGAATTCTTTAAAATTCTTTTTTATTATATTAACCCGTTGTGCTAGTTAAAATATAAATTGCCCATAAAATAGGTCTGTTGCTTGGAGTATGATACAAATTTCCACCGAAAAAGTCTTGTAAATTAAAGAAGATCGATTAACTAGCACAACGAGTTATAGTAAGAAGAATATATTAAAAATGGTGGTTATCATTTTGAAAATATAGTGTTTCACTAGCCAGACGATATAAAATTAAACCGCCTCTTTGAGCATATCCTGTATCCCAAAGCTCATCAAGGCAAATCCACTCTGCTTTGCTGTAAGTTACTGTCTTCACCATTAGTCTTTTTTCCTTTGCGGAATCATCATATCCAATTAGTAAAAACCAATGCCATGTATAGTCTTGTAGTTTTGGATTTTTATGTTTTAATAAAAGACAGGGTATCGGAATATTCTTATCTATCTGACTTTTGATTTCCTTTTTTGCCTCTTCCAAGGGGCGATGTCCCGATAAAGTCTCAAGTGAGATAGTTTTTTCTTGTACTGAGTCTAAGTATTTTTCAAAACCTTCTGTATATAGTTCCAAGCGACTCACTCCGCCAAGCCTCGGAGTTAAAAAGGGCTTCATAATATTGGAAAAAGCCACGTATTCTTCTTTTTTAATTTCTGTTAGGTTATATGGGTATAGGTGCTTTTTACCTAATATTTTGGCGAAATAAACACAACTATCACATGCCGTCTCTGCCGCACATCCGCCGATTCTCATCATAAATGTAGTGAACCATTCCTGATTCCCGCCGTAAGATTCTCCAATCCAGAAATATTCTAATTCTTTTTTCATCTTGTCTCACCTCCAGTCGATTTATCTATTCTGTTTTCATTTTATCTGATAAATCAGATAATATCAATGATGTTGAGGTCAAAGATGGGAAATTCTTTTTATTTTTATAAGAGCAACTAATACATAGACTATATAGTTTCAATGTGAGTTCCCTGGTTTTCTGGTTTTTTATTTACAAAAATTTTATCAAAGAAGCTCCTAAAACCTCTTGCTTTGATTATGGGGAGTGTTAAGCTATCATCATAACTATAGATATTATATTATAAATATGTTTTTGTGGGCGTTTTCCATTGTTTAGACTTTTTAACCGTAATGGTACAGATATTTTACGAGCGTTTTCTATTATTTAAACTTTTTAACCGTAATAATACAGATATTTTGCAGGTGTTTTCCACTATTTAGACTTTTTAACCGTAAT
>JAUUSJ010000299.1 GCA_030841965.1 Blautia sp. | reverse complement strand
TGACAAAAAGAATCCCGTATTTATGCGGGTTCTGGCGTTTCGCAAACGCCTAAAATAATTTATTATGAAAGGAGACGTTCATCATATGGTTTTATCTCTCACAGCTATTTTTAGCTGCACTCTTTCTATGACTGTTTTTACCATAATTCTTTTTTGGGTTCTAAAGAAAAATTCACGATTAGAAAGACTCGGTATTGTTAATACTTATATTTTCGCCCTTTTGATTCTTGTCCGTGGATATCTTCCATTTGATTTTTATAAAATTCATTTGACAAAAACATATTTTTCAACGAAAATAATACCTACCATCCAAGATATCTATGCAATGCCAGTTATCGTAAATGGAGAAAAAAATATTTCTGTAATAGATTTTATTTTATTTGTATGGATAGCTATTGCCTGCTATCTTGGCATCAAAAAGATAAGAGGTTATCTCTCATACTATAGAACATTGAAAAAGACATCTAGTTTCACTTGTTCTCAAGTAGAAAAGATTTATAGGAAAGCGTCATATGCTATCTTCCCAAAAAAAGGGAAAAACTGCAAAATCATCATCTTAGACGATTTGCCAACCCCAGTAGTATTTGGACAAAGGCATCCTATTATTTTATTTCCTAATATTGCTTATACCGAAGAAGAATTATACTATATTTTTCTTCATGAGCTTTTACATATAAAACATCATGATTTTATTTTAAAGATTTTCTGTGACATTTTATCTGTTGTTTATTGGTGGAATCCGTTCGTCTCTCGACTTTTTCCGTCCTTGATAAAACAGCTTCAAGAATTATATGTCGACTACGATATCAGCAAATCCTTGCCTATTACCGAGAGACTTCCTTATCTCAACGGAATTAAACGTACCGTGGCATATTCTGTAAACTTACACTGCAAAAAGCCAGATTTTCTATATTCTTTTTGCAGTATTAGCCCAAATGTAAATTTGATGCAGAGATTATTTTTTATCACACAACCTCAACTAAAGAAGATATCCAAAAATGTGGTTTTTCTCTTCCTTATATTATTTTTATTTTCTCTATCCTTCGTATTTGAAGGTTGGTCTATCTTGCCCGAGGACGAAGCGGATACCTTTACCATAGAAGAAAATGGGAAAAACTTTCTTATTCAGAATAGTGACGGAAGTTACGAATGCTATATTGACGGTGTATCGATAGGCAATATTACCAGTTTTAAAAAAGATGACATAATAGGAAGTTTTCCAATCTATCAAAACCTAGAGGAGGCATACAAATGAAAAAAGCAATCATATCTTTCCTATTTATACTTAGCATTAGCTTTATCCCTTGTCCTGCTTTTGCAAAGACAACTCCAAATATCCGTACCGAAATAAAGCTAACAGCAAAAAAAACAGCTACTACTCCTCAACCTCAAAGCAATGCCATAAAGTGGAGATATAAGAGAAAAAAAGGAAAACTATATAAGAGACTGTATAACTATACTAGAAAAAAATGGATTGGAAAATGGATACGAGTATAGACTTATAGGATATAAATAACTACCATTTATAGAAATAAAATTTCAACTAAAAATGATTAAAAGGAGATGATCTTATGGAATTACTTCATCCAAAAGAAGAAGAAATTATGTATACTATCTGGGATATCGGACGTCCATGCGTCATATCAGATATTTTAAAAGCGAATCCAGAGCTAAAGCGTAATACCTTAGCCAAAGGAGTTATCACATTGGAACAAAAAGGATACCTGACTGTAGATTCTATCGTCAAAACAGCAACCCGGACAGGTCGCGCCTATAAACCTATCATCAGAAAAGAAGACTATGATGAGCAAAAGAAAATCATGCAGACACTTGTCGATAGTCCGAATGTCCAGACTGGTCTGCTAAATTATTGTTCTAATCTTGTAGATGATAAAGAGAGCAATCAAGAACTTTTACATGATATAGAAAAATTATTATCTGACTTTCAGAAAAATTTAAATTAAAAAAATTTAGATTAAAGAATTTTATATTATCACATAATTTTACAGTTTTTTCATGTTTTGAAAAAACAAAAATACAAACTCAATCTCTTAGTGCCATAATAAAAATATCCAAAAATTTACACGAAAGAGATGAGTTTGTATATATCATTTACTGTACTTAAAACTTCTATTCCCTTCGTTGTTCCACAAAATATAAGTGAAACCTCTCTCACTCATTGAAGATTTAAAAACACTTGTTTATTAAAAAATGATTGATTTTTCTTAAAAAATAATATAAAATTTACTTAACGATATTCATAATACGGTAGGGGAAATTTGCTTATGTAATATTCAAGGCAATATATTAAGAATATCACAAAATCAATATAATGATGTTGGGTTCAAAAGACCTTTTGACCCCTATGATACCGAATTGCTCCGCACAATGTGCTCCCG
>JAUUSJ010000069.1 GCA_030841965.1 Blautia sp. | reverse complement strand
GGCGGCAAAAATCAGCGTATGTCGAAAAACCGTGGGAACGAACGTGTTTTTCGAGAACATATCTCTTGCCTCTCTTCGCGTCTGACCCCAACTCCCCATCTCTATCTAATAACCCAAAATTTTACGCTATCATTCAATAATAAAATATTGTATTTTGTTTAAAAGTAGAGTAAAATGAAAGATAAAAATAGGTAAAATAAAGTGGAAAGAAAGAGAGGTTTTATACCTAATTATGAAAAAAATTCTTTTATATATTCTATTTTTCGTCTTAAGCTTTTGGGTAATGAACGAAAATATATATTACATATCGAGAGCAGTTTCAAGTACAGAAGAAGAGGAAAAGTCAGATAAGAGTTTGCGGATAGAAGATGAGAGTGAGAAGGATTCTGATTTAGAGCAAAATACATCCTCACAGGAAGAGATAGAAGAAAGTGAGGAGGAGCGCAATGAGCGGTTAGCATCCAAAAGTCAGTATCTCACGAATAAGGGAACTTATATGGAGGTAGTATTGGATGTGAAAGACGGAGATAATATTACTATCCAGTTACAGGCGGCATTGGCTCTGGCCAGAATGAAGGCAACCAAAAAAATCCCATATAAGATTATTATACCAAAGGGAACTTATTATTTATCTAGCACGCTTCATATTTATAGTAATACTTCCTTATTTATAGAGGATGTAGTTTTTGTGCGTGATTTTCAGGAAGGTCCTATGCTTATGAGTGGCAGTTATATGGAAGACTCGCCGTATATAGAGCAAGAAAGTAATATTGTAATACAGGGTGGAACCTTTGACGGAAATTGTTTTGATGAACTTTATCGGGCAGTGACGACATCATTTAGCAATCTTTATTTCGCATATGCGAAAGATATTCAGTTGATTGGAGTGAAAGTCAGTAATAATATAGGCGGTCATTATATAGAGATGAAGGGCGTCGATAATATTATTATCCGAGACTGTATATTTGATAAATACTGCACAAATCAAACGATAAAAAACTCTGACAGGAGAGAGGCATTAAAATTTGGCGTAATGAAGCTTCTCTCTAGTGATGGAAAGGTTGAAAAAGAGCTTAGTTGTAATAATATTTTAATAAAAAATAATAAATTTTGGGATGTTTTTCAGGGAATTGGATTTGACTATATACCAGATTCTAAAGTCTATAAAAATGTGTCAATTCATAATAATACGTTTTCTTCTTGTAAGAGAGAGGCGATGATTTTATCGTCACTTTCTCAGTCTAGTATTTATAGAAATCGTATAGAAAATGTAAGAGTTGGGATATGGATACAGTCGCTTGACCCAGTGAGAGAGGCTGAAAAATGGGATTGTAAAATATGGCAAAATAATAGTGAGAGAGAAGATAGAGGATTGGATGTCAAAATTTATCCTATGCTTGTAAAATAGGAGGAAAAATTTTTGAGACTGATTATTTGCAAATTTTTCACGAAATTCTTATTGTAATCTAAAACAATCATTGGTAGAATAGGGAGAAGAGAGAAAAAGAGAGTAAAGTACATATCTGTTGACGCAGATAATGATAAATGAAAGTTGATAGTATTTAGGAGGAAGACAATTGAGACGACGAAGGAGAGAAGATTTATTCAAGAAAAGCATGGGAGTGCTTGTACAGGGGATATCTCTATTATGCTTGGTGATTATTGTATATATTATTGGGAGGTCTATCGTAAAGACCTCCACTCACTCCACCGCCAGGAATGAAGTGGCGACAGAGGAGTCAACAAAGATAAAGCAAGACAGTACGACCCAGACGAGTGACGACCAAAAGAAAACGACAAGTACAAGGAAGAAAACAACAACATCCACAAGGCAGAAGGAGGATACGAGCTCTACTGGCACGTCAAGACAGACAAGAAGGACGACTGCCACGACGGAGGCGACAACGCAGGCAGAAATTTCCACTATATATGGTCCAGAGACGAACCAAGATGGGAATAGCGTAGATTGGATTTCACAGCAAAAGGATGTGATTGAGCTGGAGAAAGATAATTATGAGCTCAGAGAAAAGGGGAAATCTGGAATCCAGTACATAGATGCCAACGGCGATGTGGCGAAAGTCTTGTATCAGCCGGAAGATTCGGTGGATGGGAAATCTTACGAGGAGTATTATTATCAGGGAAATGAACTGATTTACGCCTCCATATGGAATGCAGACGGAGATGGAATGGGCGAGCAGTATTACTATAATAATGGAACTTTGATTCAGTGGGTGGACAGCGACGGTCTTATCTACAATAAAAATACAAGAGGAAGTGGATTTGAGAGTTCATCAAACTGGAAGAAGTATTTGAGTGCGGGAATTAAGGCGATGAGAAAGTCAAGAAGCAGCAGCGATAGCAGTGAGACTTCATCGGAGGATAGCTCCCAGACAACGACAGCAAGTAGTTCCTCGAGCACGACTGCGACGAGTTCAACAAAGACAAGCACTTCTTCAAGTACTGTTGCTCAGTAATTAATTTTAGAAGAAAAAGGAGAAGAGATTATGTATAGACAGATTTCAAAATTAGTAATATATCGAGATATTCCAAAGGATAGTATATTATCTTGTATGTCCCGTATTTGTGAGAAGTTTGATAAGGAAACGTATGATAAAGATGAATTGGTTAATGATATTTATGAGCAGATACATAAATTATTAGATATATCTACGCAGTATGGATTTGACTATAATTTATGGCATTGCTATTTGGCGTATGTGCTTGCGACAAATGAGAATCCTTTTAGTATCACAATGGAAAAAATGGGAGTACAAGATGGCTCGGTGAATGCTTTTGCATTATCTGATTTTAAAATTTTTAGAGATTTATTTTTTTATGATTTTAGTAAATTAGAGGAAGCTCTCTCGATTGATTGTTTTTCTACGATATCGAATTATCATTCGATTGAGAAGCAAGAGCAGCGCTATAATAAGAATGTGAGTGACAAGGTAAAGGAATTGAGCAAGAAAATTGCTGCCTCCTCAAATGAAAAGGAAGTATTTGATATTGTGACAGAGTTCTACCGTCAATATGGTGTCGGAAAGTTTGGTCTGAATAAGGCATTTCGGATTAATCATAAGAAAGACGAGGTCGTTTTGGAGCCAATTAAGAATACAGATGATGTTCGTCTGAATCATTTAGTTGGATACGAGCTTCAAAAGCAGAAGCTAATTGAGAATACAGAAGCTTTTGTGTCGGGAAGACAGGCGAATAATTGTCTGCTTTACGGAGATAGTGGAACCGGAAAGTCTACGAGTATTAAGGCGGTTTTGAATGAATACTATCCACAGGGACTTCGTATGATTGAAGTTTATAAGCATGAGTTTAAGGATTTATCTTCTGTTATTGCACAGGTGAAGAATCGAAACTATAAGTTTATTATTTATATGGATGATTTGTCGTTTGAGGAGTTTGAGATTGAGTATAAGTATCTAAAGGCGGTTATCGAGGGAGGATTGGAGACGAAGCCAGATAATGTTCTGATTTATGCGACATCCAATCGTCGTCACTTAATTCGAGAGACATGGTCGGACCGCTCTGATATGTCAAAAGATGAGCTACACCGCTCGGATACGATGCAGGAGAAGTTATCTCTTGTGGCGAGATTTGGTGTGACAATTAATTATTCCCGTCCTTCCCAAAAGGAATATTATCATATTGTGGAGGAGCTTGCGAAGGATTATCCGTCTATCACGATGAGCAAAGAAGAGCTTTATGCGAGTGCCACAAAATGGGAGTTAAGTCACGGTGGAATTTCGGGAAGAACAGCGCAACAGTTTATCTTAAATTTGGCTGGAAAGGAAAAATAATATATGAAAGTATTATTTTTGCCACAAAAGAGAGAAGTATCGGCGAAAAAGGGAGAAAGCCTACTTGATATTTGCAAGAGAGCGGGGATTTCTCTCGGAGAAACTTGTAATGGAAGAGGAACTTGTAAAAAATGTAAGGTCATTGTCGACTGGGAAGAATGCCTCGCCTGCCAGGTTCGAGTAGAGGAAGATATGGAAGTGATTATTCCGTATGAGGAGAGAGATGCTTCGGATAAGAAGGTAAAGATAAGTCAGCGAAAGTCAGAAGTTGAGGCAAGAGAACAAAAGGAAGGAATACAATATGGTGTCGCGTTTGATATAGGGACGACCACAGTTGTCGGAAGTCTCGTTAATTTGGAGGATGGGACAAGTCTTTCGATTGAGGCGGTGAAAAATCCTCAGACAATCGCTGGAGCGGATATTATCTCAAGGATTCAGTATACAGAAGAAAGCAGAGAGAATCTCTGTTTTCTTCAAAGTTTAATTTTGGATTGCTGCGAGAAGATGATAGAGAATTTTAAAAATGAGAGAAGAATAGAGAAAATAGAAAGAGTGACAGTTGTGGGAAATCCGACGATGAGTCATATTTTTTTAGGATATTCTCCCTCATCCTTGGCTAGAGCTCCCTTTTCGCAGCAGTTTTTTGGTATGGTGAGAAGATTTGGAAAAGATTTGAAAACAGCAATTTTGACTCCAAATTTAAACTGTAAAAAAAAGAGTGATGATATGGAAGTAATCATACTTCCAAATATTGGAGGACAGATTGGCTCTGATATCACGATGGGACTTCTCGCATCAGGTGTCTTAGAGAAGAAGGGGAATTTTCTTTTTATTGACATAGGTACTAATGCGGAGATGGCATTGATACAAGATGGAGAATGTACGGTCTGTTCTGCGGCGGCAGGTCCTGTCTTTGAGGGTGCGAGCATCGAGAACGGAATGCGCGCATCGGATGGAGCGATTGAGAGTGTGAGATTTTCCAAAAATGGAGAGGTTTTGGTAAGAACGATAGGAGGAAAACCAGCAATTGGAATTTGTGGTTCTGGCATTATCGAGGCAGTTTCGGAGCTTTTGAAGATTGGCATGATAAAAGAAGATGGATATATGCTGTCTAGAGAGGAAGCGAGAGAAGCCGGGATAAATGAAAAATTTTGCGACAGAATATCGATAGAAGCGAAGAAAAGGGCTTTTTGTCTTGTGGAGGGACAGGTCTTTATTACACAGGAAGATATAAGGGAAATTCAGTTGGCAAAGGGAGCAATCAAGGCTGGTATGAAAACTCTCTTAGGAGAGAAGAATATAAGATGGGAAGAGATAGATGGGCTTTTAGTCGCAGGAGCATTTGGAAGTTATCTAGATAAAAAAGCGGCCAGAAGTATTGGATTATTTCCAAATCTTTCATTAGATAAGATAAAGATAATAGGAAATACAGCCAGTATGGGAGCGGTATGGGCATTGACTTCAGAGAAGATACAAGAAAGAGCGTTAGAATTATCAAATAAGGCAGGTTTTGTGGAGCTTGCGAGTCATAATGAGTTTTATGAAAATTTTTTGGGAGCATTGGACTTTCATTTAACATAGTGTTTGTATGATAAGATATAGTAAGGATACAGATTGGCTAGTAATATATTGAGAATTGAGTTGAGATGATAGGGCTAATACAATGAACAAAAAAGAAAAGAAGCAGATTAAATGGAGAAGATTGGACAGCACAGCAAAAATTTTTCCAATCACTGCAAATGAAAAGATGACGAATGTATTTCGTATTTCCGTTATATTAAAAGAAGAGATAAAACCAGCACTTTTACAAAAGGCGTTGGAGGAGACCTTACCTTCATTTGAGACTTTTGGCGTGAAGCTTAGGAGAGGATTATTCTGGTATTATTTTGAGGATAATACGAATACACCTTTGATAGAGGAGGAATTATCTTATCCATGCCGATATATTGATCCACATGGAGGAACGCAGCATTTATTTCGAGTAAGTTATTACCGAAAGAGAATCAATCTCGAAGTTTTTCACGCTATCACAGACGGGCTTGGGGCGGTAAATTTTTTAAAAGAATTAACTTGTTGTTATCTGGCATTAAGGGCAGGAAAACATAGGGTATCAAGAGAAGAGCATATTTTTGACTCGGAGGATAGCTATAAGAAGAATTATAAAAAGAGAAAATGGGAGAGCTATACGACAAAGCGAGCTTACCAGATAAGAGGAGAGAGCTATGCCCTTGGAAAATATAGCATGATTGAGGGATATGCAGATTTGGCCTCTCTAAAGAAAATATGCAGAGAAAAAGAGGCAAGCATGACGCAGTTTATTGCGGCACTTTTGATTTACTGCATCTATAAGGAGTATTTGAAGGAAGAGCCGAGCAAGGCGCCAATTGCTCTTAATCTTCCGATTAATCTTAGAAATATTTTTGATTCCGATACGATGATGAATTTTTTTGCGGTGACGAATATTTCTTTTCTCTCAAGAGGAAGAGGGCATAGTTTTGACGAAATCTTGACTGAGGTAAAAAAACAGATGAAAGAAAAGATTACAAAAGATAAGATGGAGGAGATTATTGCCTATAATATGAAGTTTGAGAATAATTCCCTCATTTGTTTTGTTCCGCTTTTTCTTAAAAAATGGGCGACGAAAATTGTCTATTCAAGGTCAATCCATTCTTATACGATGACATTCTCTAATTTGGGAGTTGTAAAGCTCGATAAGGAATATGAAGACCAGGTTTCTAGTTTCTGTGTATCGATGGGAGTGGGAAAGACACAGCCTCTAAAATGTAATGCGATTTCTTTTGGAGATAAGGTCATGTTTACATTTTCTTCGATATGGAAGGAGACAGATTTGCAGAGAGCGTTTTTTCGAGAGCTATCGAGGTTGGGAGTTACTATTTTAATAGAAAGTAATGGGGTTTCAGGATGAGAATATGCAAAAAATGCGGAGTGGAGGTATTAGATAAGGAGGAGTATTGTCCGCTTTGTCATGAGAAATTAGTAGAGATAGAAGAATCCAGAGAAAAAATGACAGAAGTAGAGTATATCGGGTATCCGAAGATTCCTTTTGATATAAAAAGAGTTTTAATTTTAAAAAATACCTTTTTCTTATGTCTTTTTATTTTGGCAGTTTTATTAGTTGGAGTGAATTATTTTTATTTTAGAGGTGTTTACTGGTCGCTTCCTGTTGTTATTGTCATTTTTTATTTTTGGCTTATGACGAATTTTTGCCTAAAAACCTATGTCGATTGGGAGGCGAAAATTATCCTTCATGGGGTTGTTATTATTATAGCGAGTATTGCGTTTGACTGGATGACAGAGAGTATTGTCTGGGGATGGTCACTTCAGTATATGGTTCCCTCTGTTATTGTGAGTGTAAACTTCGCTGTTTTATTTTGCATCATAATGAGGGCGCAAAAACGAAAGGAATCTTTTATTCGATTATTTTTTTGGACAATTTTTAATTTAGGATTACTTATTATATTTTTCATTTCAAAAATACGAGTGACGACATTTGTCATATTGGCGATTTTTTCATCTATAGGAAGTTTCGTTGGAAGTATTATTATGACGAGAAAAACATTTTTGCACGAACTAGAAAGGAGATTTCATCGATGAAACAAAAAGAAGACGTGAGCCTAAGAAGTGCATTGATGCGAAAGATTATTGCAGATATTAATACGACAGTACTGGGAAAACCAATTCAGACAGGAGAGTTTAGAAAACATCCGATAGAGCCTGAGTGGAGTTGTCCTCCTGTTTTTCGCAATGAAAAGATTGAGATGGAAAACTTTTCGATGGAATTTTTATCGCAAAAAGACGAGGAAGAGGAGACAAAGTTAGAGAGAACCTTAAAGCGAATGATTACGAAGACAGATAAATTTCCGAATAAGGATAAGGTTATTTTGCAGCTACATGGAGGTGGCTATATCGGACCGATGAAGAACGCTTATTATCGATTTGCTGTCCGATACAGTGAGGAGAGTTTAGGAGCGAGTGTTTTGACCATTGATTATAGAGTTGCGCCAGAGAATCCGTTCCCTGCTGCGCTAGAAGATGCTGTGGCGGCATATCGGTGGCTTTTAGAGTATGGTTATAGAGGAGAGGAAATTATCGTGGCGGGAGATTCCGCCGGCGGAGGGCTTGCCCTTTGCCTTGGACATTATCTCAAAGATAATCAAATAGAAATGCCAGCGGCATTTGTATGTATGTCTCCGTGGACGGATTTGACCTTATCGGGGACAAGTTATGAGGAAAATTTTGAGAAAGACCCACTTTTTGGAAATACAAAAGAAAGTATGTTATATGAGAGGGAATACTTAAAAGAAGACGATGACCCTCAAAATCCATATATTTCGCCGTTGTTTGGGGATTTTAAGGGATTTTCACCGATTCTGTTTCAAGTTGGCGGCATTGAGATGCTTCTAAGCGATAGCCTAAGTGCCGCAAAGAGGGCGAGAGAGTGTGAGGTGGAAGTGGAACTTACTGTATATGAGGGAATGTTTCACGATTTTCAGATGGCTGGAAACCTTCTGCCAGAGTCGAAGAAGGCGTGGGAGGAAGTTGGAAATTTTATTAAGAATATATGGAAATAGGATGTTATTTGTGATATAATGAGCCTTGAAACGACAGGTGTTTGCATAAGTCGGTATCGTATTTTCGAGCATATTTGGAAATTTATGTAATTTAAAAACCAGCGTCTTTTTGGCGTTGGAGTGTGAATTACATGATGTTGGGGGCAAAAGCTCAAAATCCTCTCATAAGCAAACGTGTGGATTTCTGACCTTTTGACCCTGGTATCATTATATTGTGATATATCATTTAGAAAGGGGAAGGGCATTTGTAGATTCCGAGAATGCCTGACAAAACGTATGAAAGAGATAAAAAACATGAAGCGAGTGCTCCTAAAGCTTAGTGGGGAGGCACTTGCAGGAGAGAAAAAGACAGGATTCGATGAGGCGACAGTTTTAGAAGTGGCAAATCAGGTGAAGGCAGTTGCCGACCAGGGACTTCAGATTGCCGTTGTTATCGGTGGCGGTAATTTCTGGCGAGGAAGAACGAGTGAGAATATGGACCGCACGAAGGCAGACCAGATTGGTATGTTGGCGACGGTGATGAACTGTATTTATGTGTCGGAGATGTTTCGAGCTGTCGGATTAAAGACAAGAGTATTCACTCCATTTGTATGTGGAACATTTGCAGAGACTTTCTCTAAGGATGAGGCAATCAAGAGTTTGGATGATGGAGTGATTACATTTTTTGCCGGTGGCACAGGACATCCGTATTTTTCTACAGATACTGCTACAGCACTTCGAGCGATTGAGATTGAGGCGGATGCTATCTTGCTTGCCAAGGCGATTGATGGTGTGTATGACAGTGACCCTAAGGTGAATCCAGACGCAAAGAAATACGATACGATTAGCTTAGATGAAGTATTAGCGCAGAAGTTGGCAGTAGTTGACTTGACAGCCACCATCATGTGTCTTGAGAATAAGATGCCGATGGTTGTATTTGGTCTGAATGAGGAGAATAGTATTATTAACACGTTTAATGGCTCCTTTAATGGAACCTATGTGACGGCGTAGACAGATTTTAAGACGAATCATAACTGCAGGCAAGATGCAGACATATTATATGCTTTTTATAAGGCGATGACGAATAAATTAGAGTGAAAGGATGTATGAAAATGTTAACACAATTTGAAGAGAAGATGGAGAAGACAATTGCGAGCTTGGAGAGAGAATATCAGACAATCCGTGCGGGAAGAGCGAACCCACATATTCTAGATAGAATTAAGGTGGATTATTATGGAGTTCCAACTCCAATTCAGCAGGTTGGAAATATCAATGTTCCAGAGGCTAGAATGCTTGTCATTCAACCATGGGATACGAGTTTAATTAAGGCGATTGAGAAGGCAATCCAAAATTCTGATATCGGAATCAATCCTTCCAATGATGGAAAGGTAGTTCGTCTTGTATTCCCAGAACTTACAGAGGAGCGAAGAAAAGAATTAGTAAAGGATGTAAAGAAAAAGGGCGAGAAGGCAAAGGTTGCCATCCGCAATATCAGAAGAGAGGCCAATGACTTTTTGAAGAAAAAAGGAAAGGCCAATGAGATTAGTGAGGATGAAGTAAAGGATAACGAGACAAAAGTTCAAAAGATGACAGATAAATACATCAAGGAGCTTGATAAGGTAATCGAGGCAAAATCAAAAGAAATACTTACTGTATAAGAGAATATAAAGAGCAGCAAATGCCAGGTGATCTGACAAAACAGGTCAGTTGGCATTTGCGGTATATAGGAGGAGATAAAATGGAACAGTTAACAATTCCGTCACATGTAGCGATTATACTAGATGGCAATGGAAGATGGGCAAAAAAGCATCATCTTCCAAGAAATGCTGGACATGCTCAGGGAGCAAAGGTTGTCGAGCAGATCTGTGAGGATGCCCATAATCTTGGCATTAAATATTTGACAGTATACGCTTTTTCTACAGAGAATTGGAAGCGCTCAGAGGATGAGGTCGGTGCTCTTATGAAGCTTCTTCGCAAGTATTTGATAGATTGTATTGAGAGAACGACGAAGAATAATATGAGAGTCCGCGTTATCGGAGAGATTTCTGGTCTCGCCCCTGATATGCAAAAAAAGATTTTAGAGCTTGAGGAAATTTCTTCTAAAAATACAGGGCTTAATTTTACGATTGCATTAAATTACGGAAGCAGAGATGAGATAGTAAGAGCGATGAAAAAGATTGCTTTGGACTGCGAGGCGGGAAAGATAAATGCAGAGGATATTAATGAAGGTACGATAAATCAATACTTGGATACGAAAGATTTGCCAGACCCTGATTTGATGATTCGCACAAGTGGAGAACTCCGTCTTTCTAATTTCATGCTCTGGCAGCTTGCCTATACAGAGTTTTATTTTACGGATGTATTATGGCCAGACTTTAATAAGGAAGAGTTGGAAAAGGCAATTTTATATTTTAATAAACGAGAGAGAAGATTTGGAGGTCGAGTATAATGTTTAAGCAGAGATTAATCAGTGGAATTATTCTTGTGCTGATTGCAGTGGTGACTTTATACTTTGGAGGGATACCGACTCTTCTTGTGACAGGTAGTATTTCTCTGATAGGATATTATGAGCTGCTTCGCGTTTTTCACACGGAGAAGACAATGCTCGGAGTCGCCGCTTACACAGTTACGATTGTGTATTATTTATTATTGCTTTTAGACTTGAATCAATATATTATGATGCTGGCCATTTTATACCTTATGGTTTTGATGGCAATCTATGTTTTTACTTTCCCAAAATATAAGTTTTTGCAGGTTCTTAGCTCTTATTTTGGATTTTTCTATGTCGTTATGATGTTAAGCTGTCTCTATCAGATTCGCATTATGAACTCAGGTGGAGCCTTGGTTGTTCTCGTATTTTTGAGTTCATGGGGGAGTGATACACTCGCCTACTGTACGGGGATGCTTTTTGGAAAACATAAGATGACTCCGAAGTTAAGTCCAAAGAAGACGATTGAGGGAGGCATCGGAGGTGTCTTAGGTGCAGGAATATTAGGATTTTTGTATGGATTTATTTTTAAGGATATGATAAATATAAATGTATCGGCTCCGATTTTATGTGGTATTGTCTGTGTCGTTGGCGCTCTATTATCGATGGTAGGAGATTTGGGTGCCTCCGCGATTAAGAGAGATTATGGGATTAAGGATTATGGTAATCTAATTCCAGGTCACGGAGGTATTTTGGACCGATTTGACAGCATTATCTTTACCGCACCAGTTATTTTTTATTTGACAAATTTCTTCTTACAATAAAAGTTTTGTTAAGCAGTTATGCAGATGGGAAGCACGTTAGTGCGGAGTAATTGGCTTTTATATATGTAGTAGAAGAGATAAAAAAGAAAGAAAGGGAATAAGATGAAAGAAATAGTAATTCTTGGCTCTACAGGTTCTATAGGAACACAGACTCTTGATATTGTCGATGCCAATGAAGATTTATCTGTCGTTGCCCTAGCAGCGGCGAGTAATATTATACTTCTTGAGGAACAGATTCGTAAATATCATCCAAAGGCTGTGGCGGTCTGGAATGAAGATAAGGCAGAGCAGTTAAGAGAAAATATAAAGGATTTGAATATAAAAGTTTTTGCTGGCATGGATGGTCTTTTGGATCTTGTCTCTATGGAGGAGGCAGATATTGTTGTGACGGCAGTTGTCGGCATGATTGGTATCCGACCAACTATCGCGGCGATTGAAGCTGGAAAAGATATCGCTTTGGCGAATAAGGAAACTTTAGTCACTGCGGGACATATTATTATGCCGCTGGCGAGGAAAAAGGGAGTATCCATTCTTCCAGTGGACAGTGAGCATTCTGCCATCTTTCAGGCGTTGCACGGAGAAAATCGCTCAGAGCTTTCCAAGATTTTGCTCACAGCTTCCGGAGGTCCTTTTAGAGGAAGAAAGAGGGAGGAACTTTTGGATGTCACAGTCGAGGATGCACTAAAGCATCCAAACTGGTCGATGGGGAGAAAGATTACGATTGACTCTGCGACGATGGTGAATAAAGGATTAGAAGTTATCGAGGCGAAATGGCTTTTTGGGGTGGATGTAGACCAGATTCAGGTTGTGGTACAGCCACAGAGTGTGATTCACTCGATGATTGAGTTAAAGGATGGAGCTGTCATGGCGCAACTTGGGACGCCAGATATGAGACTTCCGATTCAGTATGCACTCTTTTATCCGGAGAGAAGATATTTAAGAGGGGATAGATTGGATTTTACAGCGATAAAAAGTTTAAGCTTTGATGTCCCTGATTTAGAGGTATTTGAGGGACTTAAGATGGCGTACGAGGCAGGAAGAGTCGGAGGAAGTTTGCCGACTGTATTAAATGCGGCGAACGAAAAGGCTGTCAGCTTATTTTTAGATAAGAAAATTAAGTTTTTAGATATTGCAAAGATAATAAGAGAATGCATGGAAGAACATAAAGTAATACAAAATCCAAGTTTAAGTGAAATCTTGGATATAGAACAGGGAGTATATGAAAAGATAGAAAGCAGGTGGTAGATTGAAGATTATTGTGGCACTTCTCATCTTTTGTTTGATTATTATTATTCATGAGTTGGGACATTTTTCTCTCGCAAAATTAAATGGAATCTATGTACAGGAGTTTACGTTGGGACTTGGACCGACTATTGTCGGATTCCAAAAGGGAGAGACAAAGTATGAGATAAAATTGCTTCCATTTGGAGGGTCTTGTGTGATGCTCGGAGAGGATGAGGATTCAAAGGACCCGAGAGCGTTTGTAAATAAATCTGTCTGGGCGAGAATTAGTGTCGTGGCGGCAGGACCTATTTTTAACTTCATTTTAGCTTTTGTGCTAAGTATTTTTGTTATCGGAATGAAGGGTGCAGACCCAGCTGTGATTGACAGTGTCGTGGATGATTCTCCGGCTTATGAGGCAGGACTTTTGGCGGGAGATAAGATTACAAAGATAGATGGATCTAGAATTTATAATTTTAGAGAGATTACGTATGCGATGGCATTTAAGAAGAATGATAATCCGATGCAAATTACGTATGAGAGAGATGGAAAGACGAATGTGACGACACTCACTCCCAAAAAGGATGAAAATGGAGCCTATAAATTAGGCGTAGTGAGGTCTGATTTGAAGAAAATGGGAGTCGCTGGAACGCTTTATTATAGTGCGTTGGAAGTAAGATGTCAGATAAAGGTGACTCTGATTAGCCTTAAGATGCTTGTACAGGGGCAGTTTCAGTTAAATGATTTGTCAGGTCCAGTCGGCATTGTAAATGTAATTGGGCAGTCTTATGAGCAGAGTATGCTCGAAGGAGTTATGACAATGATTGCATCCATGCTCAGTATTGCGATTATGATTAGCGCAAACTTAGGTGTTATGAATTTATTGCCACTTCCGGCCTTAGATGGAGGAAGATTGGTATTTTTGTTCTTAGAGGCGATAAGAGGAAAGGGAGTCTCCCAGGAAAAAGAAGGTATGGTGCATTTTGTGGGGCTTGTCTTGCTTCTTGGACTTATGGTTGTTGTTATGTTTAACGATATAAAGACTATCTTTTTCTAGATGATAATGCGAAGGTTTGGTCTGACTTAGGAGGGAATTTATGTACAGAGATAATACAAAAGTAGTTCAAATCGGGGATAGGAAAATTGGCGGAGGAAATCCAATTTTGATTCAGTCTATGACGAACACAAAGACGGAGGATGTGGAGGCCACTGTGGCGCAGATTTTGCAGCTTGAGAAGGCGGGATGTGAGATTATTCGCTCCACAGTTCCTACTTTGGAGGCGGCGAAGGCGATTGCAAAGATAAAGAAAAGAATTCATATTCCGCTTGTGGCAGATATTCATTTTGACTATCGCATGGCAATTGCAGCGATTGAGAATGGTGCGGATAAAATCCGTATCAATCCTGGAAATATCGGTTCCAAAGATAGAGTCCTTGAGGTTGTAAAAGCGGCAAAAGAGAGGAATATTCCAATTCGTGTCGGCGTAAACAGCGGTTCTTTGGAGAAAAATCTAATAGAGAAATACGGTTCGGTGACGGCGGAGGGACTGGTTGAGAGTGCGTTAGATAAGGTGAAATTAATCGAGGATATGGGATATGATAATCTTGTCATCAGTATTAAATCTTCCAATGTCTTAATGTGTGCGAAGGCACATAAACTGATTGCAGATAAGACAAATTATCCTCTCCATGTCGGAATCACAGAAGCTGGCACAGTCTACAGTGGAAATATTAAGTCATCCGTAGGACTTGCGCTGATATTAGGGGAGGGAATCGGTGATACCATCCGTGTTTCTCTGACTGGGGACCCTGTTCAAGAGATTATGTCCGCAAAACTAATTCTAAAAACATTGGGTCTTAGAAGCGGAGGAATTGAGGTTGTATCTTGTCCAACTTGCGGAAGAACGAATATCGACTTGATTTCTCTTGCAAACGCAGTGGAGAGAATGGTGGCAGATTTTCCAGACCTTAATATTAAGGTTGCCGTCATGGGATGTGTGGTTAACGGACCTGGAGAGGCGAGAGAGGCCGATATCGGAATCGCAGGAGGAAAGGGAGAGGGTCTTCTCATCAAAAAAGGTGAGGTCATAAGAAAAGTAAAGGAAGAAGAATTACTAGAGACGTTGAGACAAGAATTAATTCACTGGGGTGAGTGATGATAGAAAAAGAGGAGAATACATGTCAGAATTACAGGTGAAATTTCGTCTTTTCTATGATGTTTTTCCTGACTTGGATATACGCGGAGACTGGGGAAAGATATTTTCTAAGGTGAGTGTGGAAAAGGTAATTATGAAAAAAAAGTCCCGCATACTCTGCGTATATTTGTATAGTGAATATTTGATCCCAAAAAGGCAGATTCGCTGGCTGGAGAAGAGAATAAAAGATTCTCTATTTAAAAATATGAGAATTCAAGTGACGGTTTTTGAGAGATTTTCTCTCTCCTCCCAATATACATTGACAAAGTTGACGGAGGAGTACTGGGACAGTCTGCTTTTTGAGTTAAGAGAGCAAAGCCTTGTCGAGTATAATCTGATGTCCCATGCAAGTTGGGCGTTTGAGAATGAGATTATGACGATTTTACTAGAAGATAGTTTTTTGGCAAGACAAAAGTCTGTGCAGATTAAGGAACTCTTAGAGAAGATATATAAAGAGCGGTTTGGAGCAGAGATTAAGGTAGGCTTTGATTATACAGAGGAACAAAAGGAAGCTTTTTATGCGGCGAATAAGCATAAGCTAAAGATTGAGGTATCTTCTGTTATGGAACAGATAAGGGAAAATGAGGAGGAGCCAGACCCAGAAAAACAAAAAGAAAAGAAAAAAGAAGAGGCGAAGAAAAGACAAAAAGAACAGGCAGCTCGTTTCTTTGAAAATAGAGAGCGAAACGCTTATTTTCAGAGAAGAAAGCCAAAATCAGGTTTTGACCCTGATGTATTTTATGGAAGAGAATGTGACGGAGAGCTGATGAAGATAGAAGATATCGTGGACGAGATTGGAGAAGTTGTCATAAGAGGTCAGATTTTAAATATGGAGCTTCGAGAACTGCGATCCGAAAAGACATTGATTTCTTTTGCGATTACAGATTTTACTGACACGATTAAGGGAAAGATATTTGTAAAAAATGAACAGCTTTCCGAGGTGACAGACCAGCTTCAAAAAGGTGGATTTTACCGCGTTAAGGGAGAGGCTCGCTTTGATACCTTTGAAAAGGAGCTTACTATCGGCGCAATCAAGGGGATAAAAGCGATTAAGGATTTTCGGACGATAAGGATGGACACAAGCCTTGAGAAGAGAGTCGAGCTACATTTACACACTGTCATGAGTGATATGGACAGCGTTGTGGATATTAAAAAGGTAATAGACCGAGCGAAAAAATGGGGACATCCTGCGATGGCAATTACGGACCATGGCGTTTTGCAGGCGTTTCCAATCGCAAACCACTGTATCTCAAAGGAAGAGCCATTTAAAATTATTTATGGAGTAGAGGGATATTTTGTGGACGATTTAAAGCAGATTGCCGTGAACTCCAAAAATCAATCTCTTAGGGATAGCTATGTTGTCTTTGATATCGAGACGACAGGTTTTAGTCCATTCTCGAATAAAATTATTGAGATTGGCGCCGTGAAAGTGAAAGATGGAGTGATTGTCGATAGCTTTAGCGAGTTTGTCAACCCAAAAGAGCCGATTCCGTTTCGGATTGAGGAGCTGACAGGAATCAATGACAGCATGGTGGAGGATGCGCCAGAGATAGATATTATTTTGCCGAAATTCTTTGAATTTTGTGAGGGTTCTGCTCTTGTTGCACATAATGCGAGTTTTGACACGAGCTTTATCAAACAAAATGCAAAGAATCTAGGACTTCCATATGATTATACAGCGGTAGATACACTCGGAATGGCGAGGGTTCTCTTGACAGATATATCAAAGTTTAAATTAAATAATATTTGTAAACATCTGGGAATTTCTCTTGAAAATCATCATAGAGCGATTGATGATGCAACTGCGACGGGAAAGATATTTGAGAGATTTGTGCAGATGCTTGAAGAAAAGGATGTCCATACATTGGATGAACTAAATGAGATGGGAAATGTCTCAAAAGAGATGATTTTAAAAGATAGAGCCTATCACGGAATCATCTTAGTGAAAAATGAGACAGGCAGAGTAAACTTAAATCGTCTCGTATCTGCCTCTCATATTGAGTATTTTAACCGAAGACCGAGAATGCCAAAATCTCTAATTCAAAAGTATAGAGAGGGATTGATTCTCGGTTCAGCCTGTGAGGCGGGAGAACTTTATCAGGCAATTATCTCAAAAAAGAGCGAGGAAGATATCGCAGCAATTGTTCAGTTTTATGATTATCTGGAGATTCAGCCAATCGGCAATAATGCATTTATGATTGAAGATGACAAGTTTGAGGATATTAATTCCGAGGAAGATTTGCAAGAAATTAATAAAAAGATTATTGAGCTTGGAAGGCAGTATCATAAACCCGTCGTGGCAACCTGTGATGTGCATTTTTTAGACCCGGATGATGCGAAATACCGAGCCATTATTATGGCAGGAAAGGGATTTAAAGATGCGGATAATCAGGCGCCACTCTATTTTAGAACAACGGAGGAGATGCTTCACGAGTTTGAATATCTGGGAAGTGACTTGGCGAGAGAGGTTGTTATCACAAATACCAATCTAATAGCAGACCAGATAGAGAAAATTTCGCCCGTTCTTCCAGATAAATGTCCACCGGTTATTGAAAAATCAGATGAGACGCTTAGAAAGATTTGCTACGATAGGGCACATGAAATTTATGGACCAAATCTTCCGGAAATTGTTGTGGAGAGACTGGAAAGAGAGTTAAACTCTATTATCTCCAATGGATTTGCCGTTATGTATATTATTGCGCAAAAGCTAGTTTGGGATTCCAACGACCACGGATATCTGGTTGGATCGAGAGGTTCTGTCGGTTCTTCCTTTGCCGCCACGATGGCAGGTATCACGGAGGTGAATCCTCTACAGGCACATTATATTTGTCCAAATTGTTATTATGTAGATTTTGACTCAGAGCAGGTAAAATACTACGCCAAAAGAGGTATGTCGGGATGCGATATGCCAGATGCTGTCTGTCCAAAATGTGGACATGCGCTCAATAAAGAGGGACATGATATTCCATTCGAGACCTTCCTTGGATTTAAGGGGAATAAAGAGCCAGATATCGACCTTAATTTCTCTGGAGACTATCAGGCGAAAGCCCATGCCTATGTGGAAGTCATTTTCGGAAAGGGAAAAGCGTACCGAGCAGGAACAATCGGTACAATGGCTGAGAAAACGGCGTATGGATACGTCTATAAGTATTTTGAGGAGAGAGGAATCCAAAAAAGGCGATGTGAGATGGAGAGAATGGCGCTTGGCTGCACTGGAGTAAAGAGAACGACAGGGCAACATCCAGGAGGAATTATTGTCGTGCCTCACGATAGAGAGATTTATGAGTTTACGGCGATTCAAAGACCGGCGAATGATGTCAATACGCCGATTATTACAACGCATTTTGAGTACCACTCGATTGACCATAACTTATTAAAACTCGATATACTCGGACACGATGATCCGACCATGATTCGTATGCTGGAGGATTTGACAGGGATTGATGCGAAGACAGTAAAACTCGATGACCCTTCTGTTATGGCATTGTTTCATGGTACCGAGGTATTGAAGATTAAGCCGGAGGATATCGGGGGGATACAGCTTGGCTCCCTCGGCATTCCAGAATTTGGAACAGACTTCGTTATGCAGATGTTGATTGACACGAAACCAAAGAGCTTTTCAGACTTGGTTCGTATCTCTGGTCTATCTCACGGAACGGATGTATGGCTTGGAAATGCACAGACTTTAATTCAGGAGGGAAAGGCAGAGATTTCGACTGCCATTTGTACCCGTGATGATATTATGACATATTTGATTAATCAGGGAATTGATAAGGGAGAGTCTTTTGATATTATGGAGTCAGTTCGTAAGGGAAAGGGACTTAGAAAGCCAGAGTGGGAGCCTCTTATGCTGGAGCATGGGGTTCCAGAGTGGTATATTTGGTCTTGTAAGAAGATTAAATATATGTTTCCTAAAGCACATGCGGCGGCATATGTTATGATGGCGTGGCGAATTGCGTATTTTAAGGTGTTTTATCCAGTAGCCTATTATACGGCTTATTTTAGTATCCGTGCATCGGCGTTCTCCTATGAGCTTATGTGCCAGGGAAAGGAAAAATTAGAGCAGAATTTGCAAAATTTATTGAAAATGGGGAAGGATAATCTGAGTAAGAAAGACCAAGATACTGTTCGAGATATGAGAATTGCGCAGGAAATGTATGCGAGAGGTTATGAGTTCACGCCAATCGATGTCTTTGTGGCGAATGATAAGAGATGTAAGATTGTCGATGGGAAGATTATGCCGTCTATTAGCAGTATTGACGGCATGGGAGAAAAAGCCGCTGAGGCAGTGATGGAGGCGGCTAAGGATGGTCCTTTTACTTCTCTGGAGAATTTTAGAAATCGAACGAAGGTTAGTAAGACGATTTTGGATAAGATGGTAGAGCTTGGGATTTTATCGGATTTGCCGGAGTCGGACCAGTTGACGTTTCATTTTGTGTAAGCTATAAGAATTGAGGGGGGATGGAAGGGGATGGAGGGGGACGCGGAAAGAGGAGGCAGATATATGTCCCGAAAACACGTTCGTTCCCACGATTTTTCGACATACGCCGATTTTTGCCGCTTCCCGCAAACTCGCGCCTACGGCGCTCAAACAGTGCTCCAGCGGCAAAGCTAAGTATATCGAAAAATCGCTCCACTCTCTATCGTTTTCGGGGCATATATCTGCCTCCTCTTTCCGCTGTGTACTGGCAAAACTGGATAAAAGTGGTGGTTTCTTTTTGATTGATATATGTATTTTGGATTGATAAATAGAAAGGAAGAAAGATGGTAAAAAATATTAAGAAAAAGGATTCTGTTTGGATTGCGCCTACGGCAGATGTAATTGGAAATGTGACGATAGGTGAGGAATCTTCGGTATGGTATCGAGCAGTGGTAAGAGGAGATGTCTGTGAGATTACGATTGGAGAGGGAAGTAATATACAAGATGGCGCAGTGATTCATGGAAACTTGGGACATCCAGTGACGATAGGAAATTGTGTTACAATTGGTCATAATGCGATTGTACATGGCTGTACGATAGGGAATAATGTTCTAGTTGGTATGGGAGCAATTATTTTGGATGATGCAGAGATAGGTGAGAATTGTATTATCGGTGCGGGAGCACTTGTGACTAGCGGAAAGAAAATTCCGAGTGGTTCTCTCGTTCTTGGCTCTCCAGCTAAAGTAGTTAGGGAAGTTACAAAAGAAGAAATTACAAAAAATGCAGATAATGCGATGGAATATATGTGTCTAAAAAATTTGCAATGATATGTGGAAAGATATTATTTTTGAGTATGAGATAATATGTAACTAACCTATGGTTTAAGCCCTCTCATTTCAAAATAGGGAATAAAAAATCCCCAGTGCTGGAACACTGGGGATTTTCGTTGTAGCCGAACTGTATGGACTACTTGTTTCATTTTGCCTATTGGCATTATAGTATATGTAATTTGGAATTGCAATATTTTTTGCAAATTTTTTCTTCGGGGCAAGGGCAATTATGGGGCAGAAATAGTGCAATATATTCGCTTTTTCGTCTTTTGTTATCTTAGTCAAAAATGTGCGCTTTTTCGTTTCTGACAGAAATGTTGAGAAATTATAGAGTTTTTTCAATACACAGCAAAGAGAGTAAGGAGATATGTTCTCTAAAAACGATAGAGAGTGGAGCGGTTTTTCGATATACTTAGCTTTGCCGCTGGAGCACTGTCTGAGCGCCGAAGG
>JAUUSJ010000068.1 GCA_030841965.1 Blautia sp. | reverse complement strand
AGCTAAGTATATCGAAAAACCGCTCCACTCTCTATCGTTTTTAGAGGACATATCTATGGGCTCTCTTCGCTGTGTATTGGCAAGACACTGTAAAATTCTTTTTTGATTTTGTACTGGCAAGATATTATAAAATTTTGTATTATTGGCTAAAAATGATTGGAATTTCAAGAAGGTATGCTATACTAGAAAAAATATTAAGAAATGGAGAAAAATTTTGTTTGGATATATTATACTAAATAAGCCTGAATTAAAGTTTAAGGAATTTGATATGTATCGAAGTTATTACTGTGGCTTATGCAAGGAATTAAAAAAGAATAGCGGAAATCTTTCGAGGCTTTTATTATCCTACGATATGACATTTATTTATATTTTACTCACAGCCTTATATGAGCCAAAGACGGAAGTAAATTTAGAAAGATGTGGGTTAAATCCAGCGAAAAAGCAGCTTACTCGAAGAAATGAGATTGGAGAGTATATTGCAGATATGTCTACACTTATGATTTATTATAAATGTCGGGATGATTGGAAGGATGAAAGAAAGATAAAGGCGAAGGCTCTGTTGGAGCTTATCAGAGGGAAGAATAAAGAGTTAAAAAGAAAGTATCCAAAAAAAGTGAGGAATATATCGTATTGGATGAAGAGGATAGATGAGGGAGAGAGAAAGAATAGTCAAAATATCGATGAGATGGCGGGATATTTTGGAAATATTATGGCGGAACTCTTTGTCTATCGAGAGGATGAGTGGGAAAAGAGCTTAAGAAAAATGGGATTTTTTCTTGGGAAATTTATCTATTTGATGGATGCCTATGACGACTTTTTGGATGATTTAGAGAAGGGGAATTATAATCCCTTTTATGAGATGAGCAGGGAAGATAATTTCGATGAGAGGGTTGGAAAGATTCTCCTTATGATGATGGCGGAATGCACTAGAGTGTTTGAGCAGTTGCCCATTATAGAGAATATAGAACTTTTGAGAAATATACTTTATGCGGGAGTCTGGATAAAATACGAAGAGGTAAAAAATAGAGCTAGAAAGGAAGAATGAGAAAGAGAGATGGATCCATATAAAATACTTGGTGTGTCAGAGAATGCATCGGATGAGGAAGTAAAAAAAGCATATCGAAGATTAAGCAAGAAATATCATCCAGATGCGAATATTAATAATCCAAATAAGGATGAGGCGGAGAGAAAATTTAAAGAGGTGCAGGCGGCGTACGAGACGATTATGAAAATCCGAAGTGGCGCAGGAAATGCGGATAGTCAGGGCACAGGATATGGAGGATATTATCAGGGCGGATTTGGTCAAAACTACTCAAATACGCAGAGAGAATACGAGGACGACAAAGACGGAAATTATTATAAGGCGGCGACGAATTATGTCAATAGTGGATACTATAGCGAGGCGTTAAATGTCTTGAATCAGGTTGCGAATCGAACGGCTCTTTGGTATTATTTAAGTGCCAGAGCCAATATGGGCGTAGGCAATAATGTGATAGCGAATGAACATGCACAAAAAGCAGTTGAGTTAGAGCCCAATAATATGCTCTATCGTCAGTTTCAAAATCAGCTTCAAAATGGTATGGCGTGGTATACGCAGAGGGGAAATCCATACGGCGGTATGACGTCACATGGAAGTAGTGGATGTATTCAATGCTGTATGATGCAAGTATGCTGTAATATTTTATGCCCAGGAAGTATGTGCTGTTATATCTAGTTGGTCAATAAGACGGCAGAGAAAGCTTTCTGCTTTTCGCTTGATGGGAGTGGCTTAGTTTTGCCATATAGAATAAGAGTTAGAGATTTGAAAATGAAATTAGAATTCACGATGGAAGATTAGCCGTCTGAACGAAGAATTAGTTTATGATAGAAAAGATTAGAGTAGTCAAGGAAAGATTAGAACACTGTACGAAAGTTATGATTGACTCCCCACACCCCCTTTATGGTATAATAAATACAAGAAAGAGAACGAGATTTTAGCAAAAATCTATATTGACAGTAAAGATATTGGAAAAGGGGATGTTAGTATGATGGCATTATCGCAGGCAAACATAGGCACAATTGATACAGTAAAGTGGAATTTCAGTGATTACTGTAGTGAAAATCTGACAGGAACAGTCGCATTAAGACCGGGCACATGGATTGAGGTTGTCAGTTCTTATTTTGGGAATATGATTATCCGTGTCAATGGGAAGTTCTTGGCATTAGATAAGGATACGGCAGATAAGGTAAAGATTTAGAGCCTTATGAAACTTAGAATGATGGAAGCTTTATGAGTTTGAAGCTTATTTAAGTGGAGATGATTGCTCCGCACAATGTGCTCCCGCATCTACGTTCCACTCCGGTCGGCGTCACTGGCGCCCAGCGCCCTCAAAAACATTCATAATCCGCCCATTTTTCTCCGAAAAATGGCTACTTATTCATGTTTTTGGCGGGTCCCAAGTTCAAAAATCCTCTTGCAAGCAAGCTCGCATCGGATTTTAGACCTTTTGACCCTGGTATCATAAAATAGTGAATACAAAAATGTTATCTGATTTAATTTTGGATAACATTTTTATTTTGTGATAGTTTTGTCATGCAAAAAGTCGCCAAAATCTGAATTTGAATCTATTTGAAAATGTTGAACTCTTATTTTATTTTTGGTAGAGCAAAAATTACCGTTGTATTTAAATTTATTTTATGCTATAGTAAATAGCTAGGGATTACTAACTAATAGAAAGGAAGAAAAATCGTGAATCAGACAGTAAAAGAAAAATTTGCCAAGATTGCTCCGATGATTTCCCATACTCCATTATTAGAGATAAATTTAACTTATAAGGGGGAGCCAAGAGTAATTTATGCGAAAGCGGAATATTATAACTTATCAGGAAGCATTAAAGATAGAGTAGCTTATTATATTTTAAAGAAAGCTTACGAGGATGGAATCATAAAAGAGACCGATAAGATTGTGGAGGCGACAAGCGGTAATACAGGAATTGCTTTTTCTGCACTCGGCTCTTATCTGGGACATGAGGTTATTATCTATATTCCAGACTGGATGAGCATGGAAAGAATCAATATTATGAAAAGCTATGGCGCTAAAGTTAGGCTTGTCTCAAGAGAAGAGGGAGGATTTTTAGGCTCCATCGCTCTGACAGAGGAGTTGGCAAAGAAAGGAGATGTTTTTCTTCCACGACAATTTTCCAATGAGGATAATACGATGACTCATTACCTCACAACGGGAGATGAGATTGTAGAGCAACTTGCCGCAATTGGCAAGAAGGCAGATGGGGTTGTCGCTGGCGTCGGAACAGGCGGAACGATTATGGGCATTGGAAGAAGATTAAGAGATAGTAACCCAGAATGTCAAGTTTATCCACTTGAGCCGCTTAATTCACCAACGATTTCCACTGGATATAAGGTTGGAAAGCATAGAATCGAGGGAATCTCAGACGAATTTGTTCCATCCATCTTACATATGGATGAGATGTCGGGGGTTGTCTCTGTCGACGACGGAGATGCCATTATTATGGCTCAGATGATTTCACAAAAACTCGGTGTCGGTGTCGGCATTTCCTCCGGAGCCAATCTGGTGGGAAGTATTATGGCTCAGAATAAACTTGGAAAAGATAGTACAATAGTAACTGTATTTGCCGATGATAATAAGAAATATTTATCGACAGATTATACAAAGACTCAGCCGATAAAAGAGGGATACATCACAAAGGATGTAGAACTTATCGATATGACAGCTTATCGATTTTAAGCTTATTCTTGTCGAGTAGCTGGAGTAGTTTTTACAAGCGATAAGAAGGAATCAAAATTTTATCTATTGTGATGTTTATGGAAATAAGCTGACCTCTTAAAAAGATTTTTTCTCTATACTTGGATATCTCGTATTGGCTATTTCCGAGGAAATTTAGAGTGAGAAGTGAAAAAAGGCAGAGTGCGCTTTGTTTTATAGATTAGAGAAGAGGAGAATTTATGCGATTTCAGAAAATCCAATTAAGTGACAAAGAAACTTTTGATTATTATTTTAGTAAAGTAACTTCAAGAATTTGTGATAAGTCTTTTGCAGCGGCTTACGTATGGAAGGACTATTATAACGAAGAATTTGCTATTGTGGAGGATATGTTAGTCATCAAGTCGGAACATGATGTGGTAAGTTTTAGCTATCCAATCGGACATGGTGATGCGAAAAAAGCTCTGGATGAGATTCGTGCGTATTGTAAGGAGAGGGGCATTCCATTTTGTCTTCACAATATCACAAAGGAAAATGAGGCCTGTCTAAAAGAGTTTTATCCAGATGAGACGGAAGTCATCTATAGCAGAGATGATGAGGATTATATTTATGAATCAAAAGATTTGATTACCTTAAAGGGAAAGAAATTCCATGGAAAGAGAAATCATATTAATAAATTTAAAGAAAATCATGAGTGGAGTTATGAATCCATCTCAGATGCGAATAGACAGGAATGTCTAGAGATGTTAGAAGTTTGGAAGAAGGCAAACTGTGAGACCGAGGAAGAGGCAGAAGATGATGAGAAGAATGCAGAGGCATGTGCAGCAAAGACAGCGCTGATGTATATGGAACAGTTAGGTCTTGTCGGTGGAGCAATCCGCGCAGAAGGCAAGATTATTGCTTTTGCGATGGGTGAGCCTATTAGCGAGGACACTTTTGTTGTTCATTTTGAGAAGGCATTTAGTGTCATTCAGGGAGCTTATCCTATGATTAATCAGCAGTTTGCGGAGCATGAGGCGAGTGAGTATCGCTATATTAACCGAGAGGAAGATTGTGGGGAGGAAGGTCTTAGAAAGGCGAAACTCTCTTATCGACCAGTTATGATGGCGGAGAGAGGTATGGCTTTTTTAAAGGCAGAAGCTAGTTTATTACCCATTGCAAGTTGAATATAGAGACGAAGGACTGGAGTGATATTTTATATCGCTTCAGTTTTTTTCTTATAAAAATTTTACGCAATTAGAATGGAGAAAATGATTGACAGGATAAGACAAAAAAGGTAATATATCAAAAAGGAAACAAGTTTCGATAGAAAGTTTCTGGCAAGTGATGAGACGAAACTGTTTTTTATTTAATAAATACTTGCCGGACGAACTTTTAGAGTTTTGAGAAAGTAAGCTAGTAGGAGGTTTATCATGAGACATTTAATTGATCCGATGGATTTATCTGTAGAAGAAATTGATCAGATGCTTGACTTAGCCGATGATATTATTTTGAATAAAGAGAAGTATAGAGAGGTATGCAAGAACAAGAAACTCGCTACCTTATTTTTTGAACCAAGTACGAGAACTCGTCTGAGTTTTGAGGCTGCTATGATGGAGCTTGGAGGTAATGTACTTGGTTTTTCTTCGGCAGATTCTTCTTCTTCTGCGAAGGGAGAGAGTGTTGCGGATACAGTGAAGGTTGTGGAATGTTATGCGGATATTATTGCTATGAGACATCCAAAGGAGGGAGCACCTTTTGTGGCGGCGAATACGGTCAATATTCCTGTTATTAATGCGGGTGACGGCGGTCATAATCATCCGACACAGACTTTGACAGATTTACTTACGATTCGCAGAAAGAAAGGTAGACTTAGCAATCTAAAGGTAGGATTTTGCGGTGATTTAAAGTTTGGACGTACGGTTCATTCGTTGATTAAGGCACTTTCCAGATATGAGGATATCGAGTATATTTTGATTTCACCGGAAGAACTCCAGATTCCAGAATATTTGAAAAAAGATGTATTTGAGAAGAAAAATCTTCCATATAGAGAGGTTACTTCTATGGAGGAAGTTATGCCAGAGCTTGATATTTTGTATATGACGAGAGTTCAAAAAGAGAGATTTTTCAATGAGGCGGATTATATTCGCTTAAAGGATACGTATATTTTGGATTTGGATAAATTAGAGACAGCGAAGAAGGATTTAGCGATTTTGCATCCGCTTCCAAGGGTGAATGAGATTTCTGTGAAAGTCGATAAGGACCCGAGAGCTTGTTATTTTGAGCAGGCGCTGAATGGAAAGTATATTAGAATGGCGTTGATTATGACGATGTTGGGGGTGAAGCCAAATGAAGATAGATAGTATTAAGAATGGAATTGTGTTAGACCATATTACTGCTGGGGAGAGTATGAGACTTTATAATGATTTGGGACTTGATGCTTTGAATTGTTCGGTTGCGATTATTAAAAATGTGCCAAGTAAGAAGATGGGGAAGAAGGATATTATTAAGATTGCAGACCAATTTGATTTGAATGTGGATGTGCTCGGATATATCGACCCAGATGTCACGGTATGTGTGATTCAAGATGGGAAGATTGTGGAGAAGAGGAAGGTGGGACTTCCAGAGAAGTTGGTGAATATTGCCAAGTGTAAGAATCCAAGGTGCATTACGTCGGTGGAACCAGAGATTGACCAGATTTTTAAGCTTGTGGACAGGGAGAATAGGATTTATCGCTGTCAGTATTGTGAGGCGAAGAAATCTAGCAAGAATTAATTGTTTTGCATGATGGGAAATATATAAGAGATATATAATGAGAGTCACGGTGAAAAGAGTTTTTGCCGTGGCTCTTTTTTTTGTTTTTAGATGGGGAATGGGACGATTTAAAACTTTTAATTGGGTAGTCGCATATGTGGTTCTTTTTTGTTTTTAGATGGGGAGTGGGACGATTTAAAACTTCTAATTGGGTAGTCGCATATGTGGTTCTTTTTTGTTTTTAGATGGGGAGTGGGACGACTTAAAACCCCTAATTAGGTAGTTGCATATGTGGTTCTTTTTATGTTTTTAAATGGGATTGGAGGGGGATAGAGAGAGAATGGGAAGAGATAAGGGAGGCAAGGAAGGTGCCAAGAGAGATAGGAGAGACGCTAAGAGAGACAAGGGAGGTGTCAAGGGAGACAAGGGAGGCAAGAGAGGTGTCAAGAGAGACGCCGAGAGAGCAAGCAGGTATATGTCCCGTAAACACGTTCGTTCCCACGATTTTTCGACATACGCTGATATATGCCGCCTCCCGCAAACTCGCGCCTTTGGCGCTCAGACAGTGCTCCGGCGTCAAAGCTAAGTATATCGAAAAATCGCTCCACTCTCTATCGTTTTCGGGGCATATACCTGCTTGCTCTCTCGGCTGTGTACTGGCGAAGCCTTTTGAGACTAGTATATTGAAGTGTTTGTTTGATATACTTAGTTCTGACGCTGGAGCTCTGTGTTTTGAAAAATTAATATATTGAAATGTCTGAAAGCTTGGGGTGTTTAGTATTGGTATAATTATATAAGCACAGCTGAAAATTTAAAATAGTCAAAAATCGCTGTAAAAAGATAAGCGTAATTATGGTTGAAAGTTTAAAATAATCAAAAATGACCGTAAAGAAATAAGAGTAAATGCGGTTGAAAATTCAAAATAATTAAAAATGACCGTAAAGAAATAAGAGTAAATGCGGTTGAAAATTCAAAATAATTAAAAATGACCGCAAAAGATAAGAGTAAATGCGGTTGAAAATTCAAAATAATTAAAAATGACCGTAAAAGATAAGAGTAATTGCAGTTGAAAATTTAAAATAATCTAAAGTCACCGTAAGATGCAGATATAGTTACGGTTGTAAATATTAAAATATCAAAATAAGCCGTAAGTGTTCAAAAAAATTACGGTCACAATTCCACAAATATTTAAATATAACTGTAGACAATATAATACCTTTTATTGTTTCAAATAAATAACTTGATTTTGCTATATGGCTCAAACTATTGTTTTGTTGCGGTAGTACAGTTTTTGTATCGTGGGTGAGGTTTGGGGGTTAGCATATATTAGTGTGTGTCGAAGGAACGTGAAATAAATGTGTTTTCCAAGGTGATATGTCTTTGTTTTTTTTATTCTTTTTCTTTCTTTTTTGGTATAGCGTCTTTTAGTCTCATTTTTAAAATTATTCATCATTTTTAAGAAACATCACAGTAGATATAACTTTTAAGTATAAACTGATGAACAAATTGAGACTTCTGTGAATGTCTGGATTTGTTTATATTATAAATGACTATCTAGATACTTATATTTATTATAGAAGATTATTTAGATAATTATATTTATAGATGACTATTTAGGTAATTATATTATAGACGATAGTCTGGGTAATTATATGATATATAGAGATAAGTATCTAGCTTATTATTGAAGCAGTAAAAATTTTGGAGTAGGAGTGATGAAGGTCTTGAGACGGGCAATTGTAATGGGAATTTTGATGACTTTATTTATGACAATATTAAGTGCCTGTGGAGCAGGTAAAACAGAGCAAAATCAAGGGGCACAGGGTATTTCCTCTGATTCTGCTGGCTCTGCAAAAATGGGAGTTGAGGAGGCAACTATGAATAATGCAGATAATGTGAATAATGTAGATATGAATGGTTCTTATACTGCCGATACAGCGATATTTGATGTAATAGGAGACTCTGTCTTCGGAGATTATGGTAGATTGATTTTTCCAGTAGATACGAGTTATTATAGTGGAAATACACTAGGAGAATTGCAACTAACCTGGTATAATAATATGGATTCTGATAAAACTGTGGAAATCGCAAATTATATGAAGAATCATGCAAAAAACGGCGATACTATTTTTTATGATATTTATACAGAGGAAGAAAAGGCAGCAGACCCGGTAAAGGAAGATACAGGGTTATTCTTTTTTAAGGGAACACCAGGCGAACGATTTGCAGTCTTGAATGCTGGCGGGGCATTTGCCTATGTGGGCGCCATGCAGGATAGTTTTCCTCATGCTTTGGAGTTGTCCAAGCAGGGATATAACGCCTTTTCTTTGATTTATAGACCTGGTGCTCAGACTGCATGTGAAGACTTGGCACGTGCTGTTCAATTTATTTTTGAACACGCCGAAGAATTAGAAGTAAACACCGATGGATACTCTCTATGGGGTGGCAGCGCAGGAGCGAGAATGGCGGCATGGGTTGGTTCTTACGGAACAGCAGCCTTTGGAGCCGATGAGCTTCCACAACCCGCAGCAGTTATTATGCAGTATACTGGATTAAGCGAATACAGTAAGAACGACCCCGCAACTTTCGTGACAGTTGGGGAAAATGACTGGATTGCAAGCTGGCGTGAGATGAAACGACGACTTGACGGTATGAAATCATTGGGAATTGACACAGAATTTCACTCCTATCCAGGACTCTCCCATGGCTTCGGTTTGGGAACTGGCACGGTGGCAGAAGGCTGGATTAACCAGGCAATCACATTTTGGCAAAAACAAATATAATAAAAATAACTCTGCGAAAAAATACCCTCGCAATGGTGATTCTTTGCATCGGCAAAATTCCATTTGAGAACATATAAACAAATACCCTCATGTCCGAAGATACAAGGGTACTGTTAAATCATTATGCACAAAGATATTTTTTCATCTGCGCCTTTATCTTTTCTCTTGCAAGGGAAACAGATTTACCTACCGAAGAAGCGGCACAATGTTCCATTCTCCCAATCTCGCAAAGTTTGTAATCATACTCATAATGGAGCAGGAAACGCCGCCGCTGAATTTCTGGAAGATTGGCAATCGCCTGTTGAAGAAGTTCGGAGCGTTCCGCTTCAATCATCAATTCTTCAACACTCTTTGGTAATCTCCTTGCCCGTTTGTTCAGCGTTTCATCCCATACCTCGTTAAATTCTCTGTGCCGCCAGTCCCAATTTTCTAATTTGCGGTTATTCAGTTCCAACCGCCGAAACTCTGCATAAAAAACAGGAGATACTTCCAACTCGTGATATTCTCCCTGTCCGTCTTTAAAACCAATAAAGTAGCTTGTACCGTTCTCCGTAATTTCTTCTTTCAGCGTATACGCCCTAACTCGATATGCCATTCTGCTTTCCTCCTGCTATAAAAATTGAGTGAGAGGATTTTGACCTCTCACCCAATAGCCCGTAGGAAAGCACTTTATCTTAGATGTTACAAAATCTTTTTCAGTTTTCTCCGCAGGTGGTCTAACCTCGCATAAATCGCTCCCTCTGTCAGATTGACAATCGGCGCAATCTCTTTTGTAGTGTATCCCTCCATTTTCAGCAGAAGAATAAGCAGGGTACGCCTGTCCACTGTAAGCAATGCCCGATACAATACTTCGTTGTCGATTTCGTCTAACAAATCTTCGACAGAATGTACCTCTGCCTGCGGCTCTGTATCCGCCATTTCTTCCAGATACTCTACAATGTCATTCATTCGGCTATAAAACCGCCTGTTCGAATTAAAATCAGCCCTGTCATAAATGCGTATTTCTTCAATAGTGCTTTCATCAACACCACATTCACGCAATATCTTTTCCTCGGCTTCTTTCCAGAGCCGCCATTTCCTTTCTTCCCGTCCGTGATTGTATGCCACGTTCTTTACCTCCAGTCTGAATTTTTTAAGTGAAAATTCAGACTGACAGGTGGGGAACGACACCTAATACCCGAAGCAGGCTTGTCCTGCTGACAAACAAAAAACGACAAAAGAAAAACCGCAAAGGCTGTCACACCTTTACGGTTATGGGGGATTATACTTCTATTTTGTAGATATTTGACATCTGGTTTTAGGGTAAAAGAGTACCATGCACAAGTGAGGATTTTTTTAACAGGCTATCCTCGTTAATCCATGATACTATGTATATAAACGCCCGCCAAAGCAGGCGGCAGAGTGGGATAGGCTTACGCCCACACATGAAAAATCCCTCCAAACTTCAAAACGAAGTCAGAGGGAAATCAAGGCATAACAAAACTACCCACCGAACCTCGTTTTTTTTAATTCGGTGGGTTTGTCCTGCCCATACTATATAAAAGAATAGAGCCGATGATTTGTGAGTTTACTCACAAGTTCATCGGCTCTGCGTCTGTGCGTCTGGCTCTTTGATGGCTGTTACTTCAAATTTATTTACTTCAACCAATGTTTCCTGCTTACATTTTGGACAATACAGCGGATAGTTGATTAAAATAGTATCTTCCCTAATTCTGTTACGGGTCTTGTTACCACAAATAGGGCAATATATCCATTTAACATTCATTGCATAAATTACCTTTCTCAAAGGAAAGTTTTTTAATATCTTTTCTGCAAATTGATACTATAATACCATAGACCGCACCGCACCTAATACATTTTCTCATAAATAACCTCCATACCTTTTAACTATACTTTCTTTTAAATAGAGCAACAGACAATATATAGGATAGCGAAAAAATCACAAGCGTACCGATAAATCCGACTATCATACTCATATCAAAATTATTTACGATAAATCCCATAACGGCATTTCCAGTTATCTTTGACCAGATACCTAAAATAATTAAAAGAATTATAAGAACAAACATCACTGCAAATCCTGCATTTACTCCTAATGAATAGTTGGACGGAAGAATAAACGCTAAGAAAAGCAAAACAACACAAAATGATGCCACAGTAATAAACAGGTAAAATCCAAAGCGGTAAGACGGAAAGCAAAAATACGATATTATATTTACTATTAGACTTATACACAAACCGATAAGCGCCATAATCAGAGCAAAAACGTATCGGCTTTTGACAATCGTTTTTTTAGAAACGGGCATAGAAACAACATATTTTCCCCATTTCCATTGCTCGTCACAACTCGTTAATGAAATTATCATAGACGCAACTTCCAGAGGTATCATTAAAAAACTGATATATATAGTTCCCGCCCCTCCTAATACAATCATTAAGGCTGCGATAATCGCAACATCCATAATTAAACGAAATATCCCATATTTCTTTTTAAGTGTCAGAAAATCTTTTGCTAATAAGCCTTTCATTGCAATTCCCCCTTTACATAGAACAACATGATTTCTTCAATCGTAGCAGGCGTGACGATTGCCTTTGGATATACTTTTTCAACTTTATTACGATTTTTTACAAGCACCTTAAATTGATAATCTTCTTTTCTGTACGAAATAATTTCCGTTTTATCCAACGTTTCAAAAACCGCAGCTCCACAGCTTACAATTCCATAATTATCAACTAAATCATCTTTATCATGGCTGAAAATCAGTTCTCCTTTGTGAATAAACGTGATATAATCTGCAACTTTCTCTAAATCACTAATAATGTGCGAAGATACCAACACAGAATGATTTTCCTCCTGCACAAAGTCAATCAGCATATCTAATACATCATCCCGTATAATCGGGTCAAGTCCGCTTGTGGCTTCATCTAAAATCAAAAGTTCTGCTTTATGCGAGAGCGCAACAGCAAAAGCAAGTTTCACTTTCATACCCTTTGAAAAATCTTTGATTTTTTTATCTTTCGGAAGTTCAAATTCTTCAAGGAATTTATAATAAACAGTCGGCTCCCATTCTCTGTAAATGCCAGACATGAATTGCCCAATTTCCGCAGGAGTAAAAATGTCTGGTAAGTGATTTTCGTCAAAAACAACACCTAATTTATCTTTGATGGCTACTTCATCATGTATATGGTCTTTGCCAAAGATTGAAATTTCGCCGCTATCTTTTTGGGTTTCATTAAGAATACAGTTAATGGTAGTTGATTTTCCCGCTCCGTTTTCGCCAATCAGTCCCATGATAACGCCACGAGGCAAGGAAAAACTAATATTATTCAAAATAAAATCTCCATAATTTTTTGTCAGATTTTTAATCTCTAAGATATTTTCATTCATTTATTCGTCCTCCTGATATAAAAGTGTGAGTAAATTGATTAGTTTATCAAGCGATATTCCGCTTGCTCTTGCAATTTCGATTGCCTCCGTAAATTGTTCTTCTATCTTTTTTTGCTGTTCTTCGAGATAAAAATCTTGATTTTGTACAGATACATAACAGCCTTTGCCTGCTGTTGATTCTATAAAACCATCTTCCTGTAATGTGGCATACGCTTTTTGTACTGTTAAAATACTGATATGCAATGATTTTGCCAATGCCCTTACGGACGGAATAGCTTCTCCTGCTTTCAATTCACCACTCATAATTGCCGCCTTGATTTGTGTCGCAATTTGCTCGTATAAAGGTCGGCTTGCTTTGTTGCTTACAACAATTTCCAAAATTCCACCACCAATCTGTTTTGCGCTATTATGTACTGTATTACTGATACAAGTACAGTATATAATAGTTAGATTTGATTGTCAAGAGCAAAGAAAGCGGCAAGGATTTTGTTCCCTGCCGCTATGTTACCTATGTAAAAATGATTTCCTTTTCTACAGTCTCCCTCGCACACGCCCGTATGTTATTCATCCGTCCTATCCATTCTAAGGCATTTTCAGCCTTTAGCTGCTCTGTGATGCCCTGTGCCTGTTTCATGCCCTCTATGAGCCTTTCAAAGCGTTCCTGCGCTTGTTTATCAATCTCCGCAATGTAAGCGTTCAGCCTGCCGCTTGTGAGAAGATTGATGTATGTACCTCTGCGGCACTCTTTGAGATAGCGTAAGTGATGCTCTCCACATATGCCTATCGGCTGTTCTTCTTCCTCTGGCACGGTCAGACAGGGGAGAAGATAATCCCCCTGCCTTTCGTATCTGCCGCCCAACTGTTCAAAAATCGTCTTTGCCATTCTCATTTCCTCCGTTATCGTATTTTCACTCTAGTTTTCTTTACTTGCGCCATTTTAATTATCAGTTCGTCCACACAATCCGTATATCTGCCCTCCGCAATCAGTTTATTGCGGAACTCATTCAGACAGAGGACAATCAGCCGCCATTCCGTTTCATCAAGATACAAATGATATTTTTTCATCGTCTTTCCTTTCTTTCAAAGGGCATTTCCGTTTACATACCGTTTTCAGCATCTTCGCCTTGAAGCGGCGTTCCCCTATGTAGCCGCCGAAGCGGTAACAGATTTTAATAACCTGCTTGGTTTCTCCGTCTGTTTCCGTTCGGTCAGATACTTCAATCCTCTCCACCAGAAGATTGAGGTTTTCCTTTGTCAGTTCCTCTATGCCCGCATACTGCGCCATTAAATCCGCCCATTTTATTGCGTTGCTCTGACTGTCTTTGACTTCCTGCATGGCATTTTCAAGGGTTTCTATCTGCCCTAAAAGCTGTTCCTGCTCCGTCTGGTACTTATCAATCAGACGGGTAAAATTGTCATTGGAGATGCGCCCCGAAAGGGAATCCTCGTATAGTCTGTCAAACAATCTCGTCACTTCCTCATAGCGTTTCTTCGCCTGTTTCAGCCTGCTTTCGTTGGATTTTCCTTTGTTCCCGTCCGCTTTCTCGTTCATTTTGACTGCAAGAGCTACCGCTTTCTCCCTGTCCTCATAGGCAAGGCGGGCATGGTACTGAATGTCGGCAAGGACAGCGTTATATAAATCCTCATAGAAAATGCGGTGGTCGGAGCAGGCTTTTGTATTGCGGGCATAGGTGGTACACACATAAATGTGATGCCTGTCCTTTCCCCAATAGCGCAGCCCCAACGCTTTCCCGCAGGTTCCGCACTTTACCAGTCCAGAAAATACCGATACGAAATTATTGGTTGTATCACGCCTGCGGCTCTCTATCTTTGCGTTTGCCCCGTCAAATATTTCCTGCGAAACAAGCGGCTCATGGGTATTGTCCACCTGTATCCATTCCGATTCGGGAACATTCTTAAACCTCCCGACTTTGAAGATAACCTCCGTCTTGCACATGACGGTATGCCCTAAATAAAGGGGATTTCTGATAATCTCCCGTATGACGGTGTGTGACCACACATATTTGTTTTCTGGATTTTCAAACCGCTTGGAATAATCCTTTTCCCCACGGGAATAAAGCCACCATGACGGGCAGGGTACTTGTTCCTCATAGAATGTCTTTGCGATTTTGTGTGCGCCTATGCCTGCGTTGGCAAGGGAAAAGATACGTTTCACAATCCATGCGGTTTCCTCGTCCACAATCAGTTTATTATGATTGTCGGGAGATTTCCGATAGCCGATAGGGTTGAATGACGCACGGTAAAGCCCCGCTTTCGCCCTCGCCCGTATGGAAGAACGGATTTTCCTCGAATTATCCCTGCTGTAAAATTCATTCATCACGTTCTTTAATGCGGCTATATCGTTGTTCTTGTTGGCGGTGTCCACACCGTCATTGACAGCGATATAGCGCACGTTTTTCATGGGGAAATATATCTCCGTGAAGTGTCCGACTTTCAGATGGTCACGCCCCAGTCTGGATAAATCCTTTGTGATGACCACATCAATCTTTCCTGCTTCGATGTCATCGAGCATACGGTTGAAGTCTGGGCGGTCAAAATTCAAGCCACTCCAACCATCGTCCACATAGATTTCTACCACCAGAAAACCATGCTCCTTTGCATACTGTGTCAGCATTGCTTTCTGCGTTTTAATGCTCTCACTGTCCCCCTGCAGCATATCATCTTTCGATAAGCGACAATATAGACCTGTCCTTAAAATACCCATTCATTCCGCCTCCTTTTCGTCTGTTATGGATAGATTGTAGTCTGTATCTTTTACAATCTCAAAGGTGCGGACAGAGGTTTTCCCCTGCCTTGCCGCATGGACAAGCAGGGAAACAAACATCTCCCGCATATCCCCGTTGCCCGTATAGACCGCCTGTACGGTTATCTTCGGGCGTTCCGTTGTTCTTGCCATAGGCAAATATCCTCCCTTAAAGGCGGGGCGGGATCGTCCGCAGGCGTTCCCACGCCGCCGCAAACCATCAGTTATCCAGTTCCTTTTTTAATGCTTCTAAGAGCGCCGCCGCTTCCTCTGCGGTGAGCGTAATCCCCTTGCCGCACTTCTCCCTGTTCGGGGAGAAGCTGCGAATATCAATCTTTGGTGCGTTCCCGTTCCATGTGATAAAGTTGATTTCCTTCGTGTAGCCGCTGTCGCTCTTGGAAAGTACAGCGATTTCCTTTACAATCTCATACTGGATTTCTTTCATTGTCTGCCTCCGTTTCTGCTTTTTTCTCTGTGTCCATGTTCTGTATTTACCATCCGAAAAGAGAAGATTATCGACTATCCCTGTTCCGTTTTCTCTGTAATTCACGTTCCAGAAGTCGGATAATCGTCTCCTCCATCTGCTTTGGTGTCGTACCTCTCGGAAAGTATTTTTTTAACTTTTCCATGCCGATTTTCACGGTTTCTCTCTGGTTACCCTTTTCCTCGGTCATAATCGCAAAGATAGTATCCATATCAAGCCGCCCCTGCTGGCTCAACTTCTTCATGCGCTGCGCCTGTGATAAAGAGGGTGTTGCTTCTTCGCTCTCCATTGTGATAAGCAGATTTTTCTGCTCGTCTTTCTTCAAAAAGGATACTTCCACCGCAGGAGTGAGAGCGATTTTCTCCTCGTCCACCATCTTCAAAATGGGCGGTATCAGTTCCGTAAGGCGGATAAACCGCTGTACTGTCATCCTCCCGACACCAAAACCCTGCGCCACTTTATCGTCTGCCCGCAACTTCGTCACAACTTGGGGCGAAGTCAAATCGGTACGGAAGCCCTGCCGCTTCATGGCTTCCAACTTCATTTTGTAGGCAAAAGCACGTTCGCTCGGCAGGATATTTTCACGCTGTAGGTTGCTGTCCACAAGGGTAATAATCGCCCTGTCACGGTCTAAAGGCAGGACAAAGGCGGGAATGGTATCTATCCCTGCAAGCTCTGACGCTCTCACTCGCCGCTGTCCTGCGATGACTTCGTATCCGTTCCCGTCCTCTTTCGGGCGTGTGATAATTGGCGTTACGATACCAAACTCTTTGATGCTCTCCGATAATTCCATGAGCGTTTCGTCCGTTCCCACATGGAACGGATTGTCGGGAAATGGGTGTAAATCCTTTATCTTCAATACGGTAAAATCCTGTTTCTTCATTCAATCTCTACCTTTCTCTCGTCTTGTTTTTATTTGATTTCTGTATCTCGTCCAATACTTCGGGCGGGATTTTGGAGAGCAGACGTTTCATCTGTTCGTTGGTGCGCTGCAACTCAAATATCCTCTGGTTGGCTTTCTGCACTTTCAGTTCCTCCGCATACTTTTCATCACGCATACGCCCCGCATAATCGCTTTCCTGCCCGATTTTTTCTTTTAAGCTGTCGATATAAGACTGCTGTTTCTGGATTTCCTTTGAAAATTTCTCCACCTCTGGCAGCCATGATGATAATAATTCCAGTGCTTTGTCACGCTTCTTTCCTGCATTGAAAGCGTTAATCTCAGACAGGGCAGACACGATTTCCCCATACTGTTTATCCAGTCGAGTAGCTGTCTTGAATAACCATGCGGGGATGTGTTTCCGCTTGGTTTCCATTGAGGACTGCCCCCGTTCCAGTTCATTCCAACGTGCGGACATACGCTCATGGTAGTCAGTCTGCCATTGGGATAATGATTTCTGGTTTCCCAGAAATGCCTTTGCCGACAGCCTGTTATCGGGTGTAATCGGCACAAAGCAAAGGTGCATATGGGGCGTTTTCTCGTCCATGTGGACAACTGCGGATGGAATATTTTGTCTGCCGACACGCTCCGCAAGAAAGTCCAGAGCCATCGTGAAATACTCTTTTTGTTCCTCTGGCGGCAGGCTGTTCATAAACTCTGGCGAAGCGGTAATGAGCGTTTCCACCATCAACACGCTATCCTTTCGCACTTTACAGCCTGCTTCAGCAACCATGCGGTTTATCTCTTTTTTGTAGGTGTACCTCGGCGGCGGCACAAGATGATAATTGTTTTTCGAGCGTTCCACATCAATATCGGGATTGCTCCTGTAGGCTTCTTTCTTACGCTCATTGTGGCGTTCACAAGCCGCAATGCCGCCTGCCTTGCGTTTCTGAAAACGCAGGATTGCATAAGGCATACTCGGTCATTCTCCTTTCTTTTTTCGGCGGGTAATCTTTCGGCAGATGACAGCGGTGACAGTGATGACAGCAATTTTGGGATGCCCCCTGCGGCTGTCACTGTCACCGCTGCGCCGACACCATTCTTGTATCCGAAGCGAAAAGCGGCGGATACGCAGGGCGAAGCCCTGCCACCATAAGGGAGTCCAGAGGGAACGTCTGGCACACGCTCCTTGCTCGCAAGGTGTAGTGTGTTACACCCTGCATACGCTGTCGGAAAAATCGGAAAGATTTTTCTGACGCAGGGGTGGCTTTACAAGCCGAGAAAGGCGGATAAAGCCCACGCCTGCAATTAGCGTTTGCGGGGTGTTCTCCCGTAGGGTGACAGTGGTGGGGTATCCCAACATTACCGTCACCGCTGTCATCACTGTCACCTTGCGGGCAGAGCTGCCATTCCTCACATACGCTTACATGACAGTGACAGCAGCTGGGGGCATCCCAACATCACTGTCATTGCTGTCATCGCTGTCACCCGCCTGTCTGGTAAGTGCAATCTGCCTGCCCTCTTTTCTGCGGCTGTACTGGTAGCCAATGCCATTCTCACTAAGGAACGGGATGCGGTATTCATTGAGCCACTTGGTTATGACGGTGGGGACGGTTTCTGTTTCCCTCATAGCCGCTATCAGTTCCGTTGCTGTCCCAGACCATCTCTCTTTGTCCTGCATAAAATCAACCACCCGAAAAAGAACATTCGGTATGGCTTCTTTCGCAAGCTGCTCCTGCGTCTTTCGCTCCACCAGTTCCCAAGTGCAATCGTGGAAACGTAAGACAAACTCCTGATAGGGCGTGTCCCTGCCCGTCACATACAGCCTTGCGGCATCCAACGCCCTGTTTTCCCTCTCCAACACAAAGGTACTGTCTGCGCTGCCTGTCAGCCCTGTCGTTCCCGACACCATGTTGAACACATCGCTGTCTTTCTGTTTTCGGATGTGGTGTACCACAATAACCGCAAGGGAATGTCTGTCGGCAAAGTCTTTCAGTAGGGATATATCCCCGTAATCACTGGCATAGGCGTTGTCTTTTGACGCTGTGCGTACTTTCTGCAAGGTATCAATGACAATCATCTTACTGTCGGGATAGTCTTTCAGATAATCCTCCAACTGGACAGTAAGACCGTCCGTTAATTTACAACTTGCCACCGCAAAATGAAGCCGCCCGCTTGCTTCGTCCGTCACTTGGAAAAGCCTGTCCTGTATGCGGGAGAACGTATCTTCCAGACAGAGATACAAAACATCGCCCTGCGCTGTCGGCATTTCCCATAAGGGTAATCCCTGCGACACGCAGAGGCAGAGCTTTAACATAAGCCAGCTCTTGCCGATTTTCTGTGCGCCGCAGAATAAAATCAGCCCTGTGGGTATCAGACCGTCCACGACAAACTGGGGCTTTTCAAGCGGCTCATAGAGTAAGGCATCGGCGTCTATTGTCTGTAACTTCTGCATGGGCGTCCTCCTTTCGGTTCTGTCTGGTTTTTGTTGCATAGTTGACCATAGGCATATGACCTCCTTAAAATTTTTATATCCCCACCAGAAAGGCGGAGATATGTACATACAGCCATTCCATACAGTTCCACGCTTTTTCAAGCGGCGTTCTCTCTGTCAATGCTGTGTATGGTTTAAGCGTCGGGCAGGCTCATATCATCGCTCTGCTGTCCGTTGCGGCAGGTATCCCTCTGGCGGCTGCTGTGAAGTTTTCAAAGTGCAAAAAGACGTAAAAAAAGACGGGAGATTTTAACCTCTCGTCTAATAGCCCTTTAGGATAGCCAATTTTCCACATGATGTTCTGATTTTTTGAAAAAGAAAAAGCACCTGCACCAAACCGTTTGTTTTTTCGGTTGATAACAAGTGCCTTGCGACTTTGATTTGATATTCAGTTTATGAGGATATGTGTTTGTGTTCTCTAATGGAATTTGACTTCTATAATAAGAACAGAATATTTATCGGTATAAAAAATAATTAATTTAAAAATAGGAAGGAGAAAACAAACCATGAATAGACCCTATGTAATATGCCATATTTTAAGTTCTCTCGACGGAAAAATTAACGGTCCCTTTATGACAGCAGAGGTGACAAGAGCGCTCGGAGAAGAATACGGAAAAATCCGCACGAAGATGAATGCAGATGCATGGCTATACGGAACAACAACAGTAAAAGAATTTTTAAACTTTCAAGAACCAATTTTAGATAAAAACTTAGACAAAGAGATGAATACTTCAGAAGAGAGCCCTTTAAACTTCTCCAAATTATCTTCAGAAGAAAATCCTAATATTTTGACAAAAGATTTTGTTGCCGATGACAAACCAAAGCCATATTTTGTTGCCCTAGATACCAAAGGCGAGCTTGGTTGGCAATCTGGAAGATTTGCCAATAAAGGGCGAAAGGAAGCCCATGTTATCGAAATCCTAACAGAAGCGACTCCCCTATCCTACCGCAGTTATCTGATAAAACGTGGCGTATCCTATATCCTCGCAGGAAAAACAGAACTGAACTGCAAAATAGCGATGGAAAAGCTATATCAGCTATTCCATATAGAAAAACTACTAATCTGCGGAGGCGGTATAGCAGATTGGACATTTTTGCAGGCTGGAATGGTAGATGAATTAAGCCTAGTATTATCTCCTGTAACTGACGGAAACAGTGGCAAAGCCTCTAGTTTCACACAGCTTCCATCTCAAAGCCCAGAAAAGCCCATACAATTCACCCTAAAAACTGTAAAACATCTCGGAAACGGTGGGCTTCATATAACCTATCTGGTCAAAAACACGAGATAAATTAGTCGAGATATTTAGGTAAGATAAAAGAATGATATCATTTTATAAAATGCGGAGCAAAATATAATTTATAGCTATATAAATGAGTAGAAAACAGAAATTTTAGATAAGAATTCAATTTTCTGCTCATTTTCTATTGTATAGCTAAGGAAACATTTTATTAGATTACGCCGTACATAATCAAGGAAACATTTTATCAGATTACGCCGTACATAATCAAAGGAGCATTTTATCAGATTGCGTCGTACATAATTAAAGGAACATTTCATTAGATTACACTAGTATATAACGAAGAAAACATTTTATTGCGTTTCGCCAGTACACAGCGAAGAGAGGCAGAAGATATGTCCTCTAAAAACGATAGAGAGT
>JAUUSJ010000298.1 GCA_030841965.1 Blautia sp. | reverse complement strand
AGGCATCCATTCTGATGCCTTATAAAAAGGGTACGCTCTAAATTGAGTATTAACATAACTTGTATCGTGATAAAAAGATAGATGGTTGTGTACACTTGGGTATAGAAAATACCAGTTGTCTATCTAGTAGCTACATTGTACATTGGCATGATGATGTGATTCGTAGAGAACATTTTAATAGTTAATAAATTATTTGTATCTAATATCCTTATGCTTAAATACTTGAAAAAGTGTCTAAGTAAAAAGTATACTCTAATTTTAGTATTAATATTTATTTTGCAAAATATTAAAGATGAATACTTTAGCGAATGGAAATATGTGTAAAAGACGGAAAGTCTTTTCTTTTAATTCAGAATTATATAAAGTAACTGGAGTTCAAAAGGTTTTAATGGATATTCACCATGCTGTAAAAGAAGATTATGACGCCATTATTGTGGGGACTGTATCCTATGGCATGGTTGATAAAAGTCATCAAATATTTGAAGATGAATATAAGCAATTTAAAAATCCTTTTATGTTTTATGATTCTATAGTTGTATTGCATGAAAGAAAATTCCTCTTATTATTTTGGATACTAAATCATATCTTTTTTCAACATATCAAATTGGTATATGTGCATCATAATATATTTCATAATCATAAGTTGATGTCTATAATGCCTACTACGGTAGTATCTATATCAGATAAGTGTACGGAAAATTTGATGAATTATTTTAAAGTTCCTAAAAGACATATACATAAAATATCCAATTGCGTTAGGGAGTTATATCCACATTTTCATGATTGTCCACAAGCTGATTATATATCTATAATTTATCCCGCACGTATCAATAATATAAAAAGGCAAATAGAAGTATATAAACACTTGAAGGGAAAAGTTAAAGAGCAGATAAAAATTAAATTTGTAGGGACAGGACCTTGCTATGAGGAATTAAGAAAAATAATAGCAGGAGATAGTCAGTTTGAATGTTTGGGGTTTAGAAATGATGTACTTGATTTATTGCAAAAAAGCAATTATATGATGTTGTTTTCTACAACAGAAGGACTTCCTATCACTCTTATTGAGGCTTCAATGTGTGGTTGCCCTATAATTTGTAATGATGTCGGGGGAAATTTAGAAATAGCTCATGATGGTGAAAATGCTTTTATAGCTAATAGTTGGAATGAATTAGTTTGTGTGTTGAATAGCTTGCTAGATATTCCGAAAGATGATTATATGGCAATGTGTGCAAAAAGCCGAGAAATTTATCTTTCACGGTTTACATTTGATATGTTTAAACAAAAATATTTAGAACTGTTCTCAATTTTATAGTTTCATATTATGAGATACTTATTTCTGCTAATAATATTATATCTGTGTTTTAATTTTGTCACTTTGGGGCAGGAAGTGAATATTGAGTTTGAAAAAAAGCCATATTGGGTGGAAAACTTTGATAAGAAAGGAGGTCTTGATGATAAGTTATGGGGATCTAAAAAAGAAAAATCGGGAGGATTGGTATTTTATACTGGTGCTGACGAGAAGAACGTAAAAGTAAAAAAAGGGAAACTTATATTGACTATACGTAAAGATAGTGCTTCTGGTAAATATCTATATACATCTGGTAGAATTTTTACAAAACAATATTTTCGTTATGGTAAATTTGAAATAAAAGCAAAGTTGCCTGTTACTGCTGGTGTTTGGCCGGCTTTATGGTTTAAGGCAAATTCTGGACCAGCATGTGTCGGAGAAATTGATTTAGTGGAATATATAGGCTGCATGAAAGCGGAAAAGATGAATGTGAATGTACATCTTTGGGGGACTTTTGGAGGTAAGAAAAATAATCATAAACAGTATCCTAGAAGTGTTGCAGTTAACATCTCAAATTATCATATTTATACTTTGGAAATGCTAAGAGGAAAGTTAGTATTTAAAGTTGATGGTAAAGTTGTATATGAGGTAAAAAAGGGAGATATAGAATATTGGCCTTTTGACGAAACTTCTTATCGTCTTATGATAGCCTTGTCTTATGGTGGAACTTGGGCTGGTTCATGTGGATTGGCTGATAACTCTCTACCGCAATCTATAAAAGTAGATTATGTGAAATATTATAGATTAAAAGAAGAATGTAATGATTAAGCTGGCTCCTTTTGAATCATGTACAGGTTGTACAGCTTGTATGAATAGCTGTTCTCACAATGCAATTGTTATGGCAGAAGATGCCGAAGGTTTTATCTTTCCACACATAAATGGTAACAAATGTGTGGAATGTGGACTTTGTATGAGAGTATGTCCAGTTTTAAATACACCAATAATTACAAATGTAACAAAGCCAAATGTTTTTGCTGTTTGGAGCTTGAAAGACAGGACTGTTAGTAGTTCTGGAGGAGCTTTTTCTGCATTTGCAAGGAATGTGTTGGAAGCTGATGGTGTGGTATTTG
>JAUUSJ010000067.1 GCA_030841965.1 Blautia sp. | reverse complement strand
AAGTATATCGAAAAACCGCTCCACTCTCTATCGTTTTTCGAGGACATATCTATGGGCTCTCTTCGCTGTGTACTGGCAAAACTTTATAAAATTTAAGAAATTAGGGTGGGAATTATCCGAATTCACGCCTGTGGACACTAGGTAGGACTTGGCAAATACAGTTTTTCGTATTTATCAAGCAACGGTGGATGAAGCAGGAAGCTCGGTAACTTGTTGCAGAGTAGTTCACAATTCTTTTTATTTATAAGAACAATTACTACATAGTTTCAATACAAGTTCTCCGCTTTTTTTACTTACAAAAATTTTACGCTATCGTAAGTATAAATAGTTATATTTGATTAAACCATAGCGAAAGTTAGTTTAGCATATCATATATTATGTTTAGTCAACATAGCGAAAGTTAGTATATCATATATTATATCTATCCAACACAGTGAAAGTTAGTATGTCATATATTATATCTAGCCAATACAGCGAAAGTTAGTATATCTATTATATCTATCCAACACAGCGAAAGTTAGTATGTCATATATTATATCTAGCCAACACAGCGAAAGTTAGTATGCCATATATTATATTTAGTCAACATAACGAAAGTTAGTATATCATATATTATATCTATCCAACATGGCGAAAGTTAGTATGTCATATATTATATTTAGCCAACATAACGGAAGTTAGTATGTCATATATTATATTTAGTCAACACAACGAAAGTTAGTATATTATATATTATATCTAGCTAACACACAGCGAAAGTTAATATATTATACATTATATTTAGCCAATACACAGCGAAAGTTAATATATTATACATTATATTTAGCCTATACACAGCGAAAAGAGGAGACCGGTATCTGCCCGACAAACGATAGAGAGTGGAGCGATTTTTCGATATGCTTAGCTTTGACGCTGGAGCACTGTTTGAGCAGCGTAGCTGCGAGTTTGCGGGAAGCGGCAAAAATCAGCGCATGTCGAAAAATCGTGGGAACGAACGTGTTTGAAGGGTAGATACCGGTCTCCTCTTTTTGCGTCTCCATCCAAAATTCCTCTTCCCTTTCTCCTCTTTTTTTGTATTCCTTTCCCCAATCCCTAACAATACCAATTCCCATACCCAATTCAAAGAGAAGCCCCAAAATTAGCTTCTTTTTTTTTACCCCAAAAATATACTATATTTAGATAATTTCAACAAAAAAATAAATATTGTTTTGTATAAAATAGACGTATAAATAAAAAACAGAAAAATAAATGGTACGTACTAATACGGTATTAAATGAGCGAAAATTAACAGAAAGAGCAGTACTAATTTATAGGTAATCACGAAAATGATATTACATATTGACGAAAATGTATGGTCTGGTGTATAGTATTAACTATCAAAGGGAACTAAAATTCCTCTCAAAAATTAAAAAAAATTAGCATAATTTATAAAAATAGACCGGAAAACAGAGAGGAACGGATGTTTTCAAGATGTAACTCTTAAACAATACAAATACAAGACAAATTTCATAACAAGGAGGTAAATTATGAAAAACAAACTTATGAAAAAAATTGTCAGTATGGCAGTATGTGTGTCAATGGTTGGTACACTCCTAACAGGCTGCGGTGGAGCTTCTGATTCTGGCTCATCAGGAACGAAGACGGAGACAGATAACAGTAAAATTAAAATCGGTGTCTCTATCTGGAGTTCTACGGACGTTCTTGGTTCTCAATGTAAGAAGGTAATTGACGCAGCGGCAGATGCGCTCGGCGTTCAAGTTCAGTATGTTGACCAGGGACATGTATCCGAGAAGGTTACAGCTTCGGTTGAACAGCTTTGTGCCGCTGGCTGTCAGGGTATTATCCTCTGTAACTCATCTGATACAGAGATGACTTCCGCAATTAAGACTTGTAACGATAACGGAGTATATCTCTCCCAGTTCTTCCGTGTTATCGACGAGAAGAGCAACCCAGATATCTATAAGGTAGCTACGGATTCTGCTTATTATATCGGTGCGGTTCATGAAAATGAAGTAGAAAACGGTAAACAGCTTGTGAAAATCCTCTTAGACAAAGGAGACCGTAATATTGGTTTAATTGGATGGGAGCAAGGTGACGCTACATGGCTTGGAAGATGGGAAGGTTATAAAGCAGGCGTGGAAGAGTGGAATAAAGAACATCCTGATGACCAGGCAACTTTGTCTGAGCCACAGTATGCAGGAACAACTTCTGACGGTGGTTCTAAGGCAGCCGATGCTCTTATGTCAGCAAATGCAAACTTAGATGCATTGATTCCAGCAGGTGGCGGTGGAGACCCTCTACAGGGAGCAATCGCAGCAGTAGAGCGTGCAAATAAAGTAGATAGTATTGATATTGTATCCACAGACTTTCTCCCAGACCTCGGTGAGCGTTTGGAGAACGGTTCTATGGCTGGTCAATCTGGCGGACATTACTGTGACCCATTATTTTCCTTTATGATGGTTTACAATGCAATCAAGGGAAATTATAAAGATTTCTCAGGTAAATTTGAAGATGTTGAGTTCCCTTACTTATATGTATCTTCTCCAGAAGAATATGCAGACTATGAGAAGTATTTTGTGGACCAGCTTCCATATACAAAAGAAGAGCTTGTTGATATCTCTAATCAGAGTATGGAAGATTTGAAGAAAACAGCGCAGTCCTTGTCTATTGAAGATGCGGCGTCTCGTGCGAAATAGTGTGAAACTAAATATTATGAGGGCGCTGGGCGCCAGTGACGCCTAGTTAGCGCCGACTGGAGTGAAACGTAGATGTGGGAGCACATTGTGCGGAGCAATCTGGTATCAAAGGGGTCAAAAGACCTTTTGACCCCAATATCATAATATTTTAGGTTAGAAAATCAAAAGAGTCGACATCACACGGAAAAGTTGGCTCTTTTAGCAAAGATAATGGTGGTTCGATTTAAAAAAGAGGTATACAATATGAGTTCATCTACAAAAACAGCAGAAATGAAAACGATGTCCGGAAAGACAAAAGGGTATTTGATTTTAATAATCATGCTGGTCGTATCTTGGGCAATCTTTAAAATAATTACACCACATAATTTTGGTTCTCCAAAGCAGATACTTCAGTATTTTCAAGCGAGTTTGATTGCAGCGACAGGAGCTGTGGGATTTTATTTTGTAATGGTTATGGGAATGTTTGATTTCTCAATCGGAGCGAATATTATTCTCTCATCCATTGTTGGTTGCGTTATGGCTACACGGTTTGGAATGGGATATGTAGGATTTATTATTGGAAGTATTGTATGTGGAGCCATTGTCGGAATTCTCAACGGTGTATTTTATGTAAAACTTAGAATTCCTTCCATGATTGTTACGACAGGTCTTGCTCTTATTTATGAGGCACTTGCAAACTATATTGCAGGAGGAGTCGTACAGACATTGCCATCTAATCTTCGTGCATTTGGCTCTATGCCAGGTAATATCATTTTAGCAGTAGTATCGTTTATTGTGGCATATATATTTTTAAATTATACGAAGGTGGGAACTTATACTTACGCTATTGGCTCTAACGAGTTTGTGGCAAAAAATATGGGTATTAATGTAAACAAGTATAAAGTAATAGCCTTTATTATCAGTGGTGCATTCTTTGGCATTAGTGCAATCTTATCTATCAGCTATGGTTCTTCTATGGTTGCAGTGACAGGTATGTCTTCGATGAGCCGAAACTTTACACCTACGATGGGTTGCTTCTTCGGTATGGCGTTTAGAAAATACGGTATTCCACTTCAATCAATTATCATTGGTGAGTTTATCATTAATGTTGTTTTCTATGGATTTATCGCATTGGGAGCACCTACTGCAATTCAGGATGTAATTACAGGTTTGGCATTATTGATTATCATTACGTTGACAACAAAAGTTGACAAGGGTGAGATTGTGAAATAATCGAAGGAGGGACATACAATGAGTAGTGAAGTAAGATTACAGGTTCAAAACGTATGCAAGTCCTTCGGAATTACGAAGGCAGTACAAAATGTATCATTTAATATTAATAAAGGTGAGGTACATGCGCTAATCGGAGAAAATGGTTCTGGTAAATCTACCTTGACGAATATGTTGACAGGAATTTATACGATAGACAGTGGAAAGTTTATCTTAGACGGCAAAGAGATTCATCCGAAAAATCAGGTGGAGGCCAATAATGAGGGCGTATCCATTATTGTGCAGGAGCTAGGTACATTGTCTGGATTGACTGTTGCGGAAAATATTTTTCTTGGACATGAAGATAGATTTGTAAAATACGGAATTAAAAATACAAATGCGATGAATAAGGAGGCGGATGAGCTGCTTCAAAAATATGGATTTGACCGTATTAAGGCGTCGCATATGATAGATGAGTATAATTTTGAGGATAGAAAATTAGTTGAGATTGTGAAGGCTACGTATTTTCAGCCAAAGATAGTCGTGATTGATGAGACTACCACGGCACTCTCGCAGGAGGGACGTGAGGTACTTTATAAGCAGATGGACCGAATCCGTGAAGAGGGAAATACAATCATATTTATTTCTCACGATTTCTCAGAAATTTTATCCAAATCCGACACTATCACAGTACTGAGAGATGGCGTATATATCGATACAGTAAAAAGTAAAGATATCACAGAAGATGAATTAAAGAAACTGATGGTAGGACGTGAGGTGACTGGTAAGTATTATCGTGTAGATTACGGAGAGGAGATATCCAAAGAGGTTGTTTTATCTGCGAAGAATGTGACAGTTCCAGGTCTTATCGAGAATGTCAGCTTTGACCTTCATAAGGGTGAAATCTTAGGATTTGGTGGTTTGTCGGAGTCAGGTATGCACGAGGTTGGAAAAGCAGTTTTTGGAGCCTCCTTTGACCGAGAGGGAACCGTCACACTTGCCGATGGAACTGCGATTAATGATATTCCAACAGCGATTAAGCATGATATCGCTTATACATCAAAAGACAGAGATAATGAATCCGTTGTTATCAATCAGAGCATTGGAGATAATATTTGTCTTCCATCTCTAGATAAGTTGGCTTCTGGACCTTTGCATCTTCTGAGTGATAAAAAGCTTCATGAGTTTGCGGATAAGTATGCAAAAGAAATTTCCGTTAAGATGGTCAATACTGACCAGTTTGTATCGGAGCTATCTGGTGGTAATAAGCAGAAAGTTGTACTTGCCCGTTGGATTGGCAGAGATTCTGATATTATTGTTCTCGACTCTCCTACCAGAGGAATTGATATCAAAGTAAAACAAGATATCTATCAGTTAATGGACCAAATGCGCAAAGATGGTAAGTCTATTATTATGATTTCAGAGGAGCTGATGGAGCTGATAGGAATGTGTGACAGAATTATCATTATGAAAGATGGACAAATCAACGGCGAACTGATGAGAAATCCAGATATGGATGAAAATAGTTTGATTTCGAAGATGGTTTAAGGAGGAAAGTCATGGCTAACGAAAATACAAAAACAGTAAGTAAAGAGGAAGAACTGAAAAAGTTTTCCAAAATGGTTATGTTACGTCGAATGCTTCCAATTGTAGGTCTGGTCGTCATCTTTATATTATTTAATATTTTGACAGATGGGAGAATGATTTCCAATATGAATTTGGTTCTCTCACAGGTATATGTCACGATGATTGCGTCTATGGGTGTGTTTTTCATCATGTCAATGGGTGGACTGGATTTCTCACAGGGGTCTATCTTAGGTATTGCATCGATTGTAGTTTGTATGCTTTCTAAGACAAATATGATTCTTGCAATTATTGGAGGAGTTGTCGTTGGCGCGGCAATTGGTGCAATTAATGGGTATTTTTATGTAAATCGTAAAATAAAATCGTTCATTGTTACTATCTGTACAATGTTTTTGTTTAGGGGTATAATAAAATACCTGACGACGAATGCACCAGTGGCTGGTTCTGCTATGTTAATTAACTACGATACGGTTGAATTAAAGTTAATTTGTACGGTTGTTGTACTGGCGATAGGGTTTGTACTATTCCGTTACACAAAATTTGGTACGTATCTTAAGGCGATAGGAGCAGGGGAAAAGGCAGCAAAATTCGTAGGAATTCGCACAGATAGAATGAAATTTTTAATCTATGTTCTGGCAGGAGCCATTACAGGATTTGCTGCATTTATCAATGTTATTAAAGTTGGTTCCGTTACCTCTTCCGGTGGTAATCAGCTTGAGACACAGATTTTAATTGCATTAGTTCTCGGTGGAATGCCTATCTCGGGCGGAGCAAATGTCCGCTTTGAAAATATTATTGTTGGTTCTTTATTATATATCGTATTAAACAGTGGACTTACAATGATGGGTGTCTCCACACAGATGTTGCAGTTAGTGGAAGGTGTCATATTCTTAGTATTCGTCGCAGTATTTGCAGACAGAAAATCTTTGCAGGTTATTAAATAGATAGAAAGTAGTTTTGCATAAGAATCTGTCCGTATTAGAAACATTGTGAGAATGGAAAGTCCTGAAATTTTTGGTTTACTATTTGATGATACCAAGGTCAAAAGGTCAAAAATCCGATGCAAGCTTGCTTGCAAGAGGATTTTTGAACTTGGAACCCGCCAAAAACATGAATAAGTAGCCATTTTTCGGAGGAAAATGAGCGGATTATGAATGTTTTTGAGAATTGCGGGAGCACATTGTGCGGAGCAATTCGGTATCATAGGGGTCAAAAGACCTTTTGACCCCAACATCATTTGGGAGGACTTTCCATAAGAATAATTAAGAATATGGAGAAGAATGACGATGGTAGAACAAGAATTAAAATATCAAAAGGTAATTGACTGGATTAAGGAAGAAATAGAAGCTGGCAGATTGCAGCCAGGACAACGATTGATGTCGGAACAGAAAATGAGTGAAGAATTTGGACTATCCCGACAGACCATTCGGAGGGCGATGCAAGAGCTGGTGGAGCAAAAAGTAGTAGTGCGTGTTCAAGGAAGCGGTACTTATGTCGGAGCGGTGACTTCAAAGGCACGCGGGAAAAAACATATGAATATTGCCGTCGTCAGTACATTTTATGAAAGCTATATTTTCCCTCCGATTTTAAAGGGAATTGAGAGAACACTTTCAAGAGGTGGATATGCTATGCAGGTTTCTTTTACAGATAATCTGATACAAAATGAGGCGAATGTCTTAAAAATGATTTTGAAAAAGGATAATATTGATGGAATTATTATAGAACCATCAAAGGGAGCGTTGCCAAATCCTAATATAAAATACTATAAAGAAATCCAAGATAGACATATTCCAATTATATTTTTTAATGATATATATCCAGCCGTCCAGGCTCCATGCGTGAGAATGGATGACCAGATGGTTGCCAAGAAGGCGACACAATTGCTTCTTGATGCTGGGCATGAGAAGATTGCAGCTATATTTAAAGCGGATGATGGACAGGGGCATCGGCGATATCTGGGCTTTTTAAATGCTATGGAAAAGATAGAGGTAAGAACAAATCCCAATTATGTTGTCTGGATTGACACAGCAATGCAGAGAGGTTTAAAAAAACTCGAAGGTTATCTCATAAAGAGAATAGAGGGATGTACAGGTCTTGTATGCTATAACGATGAGGTCGCAATGCAGATGATTGATATTGCATTGAAATATGGAATCCGTGTTCCAGAGGATTTATCGGTTGTCAGCATTGACGATTCTGACCTTTCTGAGATTTGTAAGGTGCCGTTTACCTCATTTCCTCATCCAAAAGAAAAATTAGGAGAAAAAGTAGCAGAAAATCTTTTAAAAATAATTGATAATCCAGCGATTGATGGAAATTATCTTTTTGATGCCAAACCTACGATTCGTAATTCGATTCGAAAAATATAAATAATAATAAAAGTCCTATTTATCTGATGTACAAGTACGATATAAGTATGAAGTGAAAGAAGACAAGTACAGTTTGATTTAGCATTCTATGAGGACTTTTATAACGAGTAAGGAGGAAATATTAATGTTAAAGGCAAAAAAATATCAATTTTGGTTTTGTACAGGTTCACAGGATTTATATGGAGATGAGTGTTTAGCAAATGTTGCAGAACATTCTAAAAAGATGGTAGAGGCTTTAAATGCTTCTGGAAATCTTCCATATGAGGTAGTGTGGAAACCAACATTAATTACAAACGAGTTAATTAGAAAAACCTTCAATGAAGCTAATATCGATGAAAATTGTGCGGGTGTTATTACATGGATGCATACATTTTCCCCATCGAAATCTTGGATTTTAGGACTTCAAGAGTATAGAAAGCCATTACTTCATTTCCATACACAGTTTAATCAGGAAATTCCATATGACACAATCGACATGGATTTTATGAATGAGAATCAATCAGCACATGGCGACAGAGAGTATGGTCATATTTTCACTCGTCTAGGTATGGAGCGAAAAGTGATTATGGGATACTGGGCTGACGAGGCGACTCAAAAGAGAATCGGCTCTTGGATGCGCACAGCAGTTGGAGTCATTGAGAGCAGTCATGTTCGTGTCATGCGTATCGCAGATAATATGAGAAATGTTGCCGTGACAGAGGGAGATAAGGTAGAGGCTCAGATTAAATTCGGCTGGGAGATAGACGCCTACCCAGTCAATGAGATTGTCGAGGCGGTCAACGCAGTACCTCAAAATGAGATTGATACATTGGTAGAAGAATATTATGACAAATATGAGATTCTTTTAGAGGGAAGAGATGAGAAGGAATTTAGAGAGCATGTGGCAGTTCAGGCGGGAATTGAGATTGGATTTGAGAAATTCTTAGAAGAGAAGAATTACCACGCAATCGTTACACATTTTGGCGACCTCGGTGGATTAAAACAATTGCCAGGACTTGCAATTCAGAGATTGATGCAAAAAGGCTACGGCTTTGGCGCAGAGGGAGACTGGAAAACTGCAGCGATGGTGAGAGTCATGAAGATTATGACAGAGGGAATGAAAGATGCCAAGGGAACTTCCTTTATGGAAGATTATACTTATAATTTAGTTCCTGGAAAAGAGGGAATTTTGGAAGCTCATATGTTGGAAGTTTGCCCAACCATCGCAGATGGCAAGATTTTTATGAAAGAACAGCCACTTTCTATGGGAGATAGAGAAGACCCAGCAAGACTTGTATTTACCGCAAAAGAGGGAAAAGCTGTTGCGACATCCTTAATTGACTTGGGAGATAGATTCCGTTTGATTATTAACGATGTAAATTGCAAGAAGACAGAAAAGCCTATGCCAAAACTTCCAGTTGCAACTGCATTTTGGACACCAGAGCCAAATCTTCAGACTGGTGCAGAGGCGTGGATTTTAGCTGGCGGTGCTCACCATACTGCATTTTCTTATGATTTGACAGCAGAGCAGATGGGAGACTGGGCAGCATGTATGGGAATCGAGGCTGTTTATATCGATAAAGACACGACAATTCGTCAGTTTAAAAATGAATTGCTTTGGAATAGTATTGCTTACCGCAAATAATATCTATGAGGAGGAAAATAGATATGAGTAATATAAGAGAGAAAATAGAAAACGGAAAAACAGTTTTAGGAATTGAATTTGGCTCTACGAGAATTAAGGCAGTTTTGATTGACGAATCTCATAATCCGATTGCTTCTGGAGACCATGAATGGGAAAATCGCCTAGATAACGGTATTTGGACCTATACTTTGGGTGATATTTGGACGGGACTTCGAGATAGCTATGCCAAAATGGCGGCAGATGTAAAAGAAAAATATGGCGTCACAGTTACGAAGATTGGCGCTATCGGATTTAGTGCAATGATGCATGGATATATGGCATTTGATAAAGAGGGAAGATTGTTAGTTCCATTTCGAACATGGAGAAACGGAATAACTGGACCAGCCGCAGAGAAGCTCACCGAGTTATTCCACTATAATATCCCACAAAGATGGAGTATCGCACATTTATACCAGGCAATTTTAAATGAGGAAGAACATGTAAAAGAAATTTCTTATCTTACTACATTGGCGGGATATATCCACTGGCAGCTGACAGGAGAAAAAGTATTAGGAGTTGGCGATGCATCAGGTATGTTTCCAATTAATATGGAGACAAAAGATTATGATGCAGATATGATTCAGAAATTCGATGAACTCATAGCGGATAAAAATTATCCTTGGACATTAAAGGAGATTTTGCCAAAGGCGTTAGTCGCAGGAGAAAATGCAGGAGTCTTGACGGAGGAAGGTGCTCGTTTATTAGATGAGAGTGGAAATTTGCAGGCAGGAATTCCACTTTGTCCTCCGGAGGGTGATGCCGGAACAGGTATGGCTGCGACAAATAGCGTTGCAAAACGAACAGGTAATGTCTCCGCTGGAACAAGTGTCTTTGCCATGGTTGTACTGGAAAAAGAATTGAAGAAAGTATACCCAGAAATCGACCTTGTGACAACGCCGGACGGAAGTTTAGTTGCCATGGTCCATGCCAATAACTGTACTTCGGATTTGAATGCGTGGGTTGGAATCTTTCGTGAATTTGCAGAGAGTTTCGGCATAGAAGTAGATATGAATAAGCTATTTGGAACACTTTATAATAAAGCATTAGAAGGCGACGCAGACTGTGGTGGTTTATTAGCTTATGGATATCTCTCAGGAGAGAATATTACAGGAGTGGCTGAGGGAAGACCATTATTTGTGAGGTCTCCAAAGAGTAATTTCAACTTGGCGAATTTTATGCGTGTAAATCTCTGTACAGCACTCGGAGCGATTAAGGTTGGAATGGACCTCTTACTAAAAGAGGAAAATGTCGCAATCGTTTCTATCTTGGGACATGGCGGATTATTTAAGACAAAGGGCGTAGGTCAGAGACTTCTCGCAGCGGCAATCAATGCTCCTGTATCTGTGATGGAGACAGCTGGAGAGGGTGGCCCTTGGGGTATGGCTCTCCTAGCTTCCTATATGTTAAATAAAGAGGAAAATGAGAGCTTAGAGACCTATTTGTCAGAGAAGGTATTTGCAGGCAATAAGGGAAGCAAGATGGAACCAGACCCAAGAGATGTAGAAGGATTTGAAGTATTTATCGAAAGATATAAGAAGGGCATTCAAATCGAGCAGGCAGCTTTACAAAATTTAGCGTAAGAGACTTTGCTAAAATATCATACAGAGATAGAAGGTAAGATTATGTTAGAAGAATTAAAAAAAGAAGTATATGAGGCGAATATGCTCCTTCCAAAGTATGGATTAGTGACATTTACATGGGGAAATGTGAGTGGTATCGACAGAGAAAGTGGTCTTTTTGTCATTAAGCCAAGCGGTGTGGAGTATGATGAATTAAGTCCAGAAGATATGGTAGTTGTCGATTTGGATGGCAATAAGATAGAGGGAAGATATAATCCTTCTTCTGACACAGCGACGCATATGGTTTTGTATAACCGCTTTCCAGAGGTTGGAGGCATTGTACATACGCATTCTTCCTGGGCAACGAGCTGGGCACAGACAGGAAGGGGAATTCCATGCTATGGGACAACTCATGCAGATTATTTGTATGGGGAGGTGCCTTGTGTGAGAAATCTTACAAAAGAAGAGATTGATGAGGCGTATGAGAAAAATACAGGTGTTTTGATTGCAGATGAATTTGAGCGTCTAAACTTGGATTATATTGCGACGCCAGCTGTACTGTGTAAGAACCATGGACCGTTTGCATGGGGCAAAGATGCGAGTGAGGCGGTGCATAATGCGGTAGTGCTGGAGGAGGTTGCTAAGATGGCTGCCCGCTGTGAGATGATAAATCCACAGAATCAGCCGGCTCCGAGGGAGTTGCAGGATAAGCATTATTATAGAAAACATGGTGCGAATGCGTACTATGGTCAGAGGTAGTATTTTCAGAGATAGTATTTGAGGATTGGGGATACTGGCAGATGAAATGAAATTTGTTTGCTGGTATCCCTTTTTTGTTTGGGGACAGGCATTAGAGGGTGGGGACAGACGCTAAGAGAGCAAGGAGATATCTGTCCCAAAAACACGTTCGTTCCCACGATTTTTCGACATGCGCTGATTTTTGCCGCTTCCCGCAAACTCGCACCTTCGGCGCTCAGACAGTGCTCCAGCGGCAAAGCTAAGCATATCGAAAAATCGCTCCACTCTCTATCGTTTTTGGGGCAGATATCTCCTTGCTCTCTTGGCTGTGTATTGGCGAGATTTTTTAATTTTTATTTTTGATTTTTTAGCATTCGCCATAGGGTGCTTCGGCTGATTCCTAGTCTTTTGGCGGTTTTTTCTTTGTTTCCATTTTCTTCTTTTAAAACTAGTTGAATAATCTGGCTGTTGATTTCGTCTAGGGTTTTGGTAAGGTTTAGATTGGAGGATTCTGTTGGAGTTATTTCGTTTGGCTCTTTTTCAAGGGCTTCTTTTACATTATCATAAGTGATATATGGTGTCTTTGTTATGATGACGAGTTCTCTGATAATATGTTGTAGTTGGTCGAGGTTATTTGGCCAGGAGAAGGCAGTCATAAGTTCCATCGCTTCGGCTTCAAATCCAATAATTTGTTTTCCAGTAGATACATTCATTCGGTGAATATAGAGCGTGGCGATACTTGGAAGGTTTTGGATTCGTTCACGCAGTGGTGGAAGTTTTAGGGTTAGGCATGAAGTTTTATTTTCTAGATAATTTCTACACATATTATTCTCGTTCTTTTGTTTGGAGTTTAGAATTAGTGAAAAAATTAGGCGGTTGCGTTTTAGTAGGTTAGAATTTTCTATGTAGAAGAATAGATTTTCTAACTGATTTTTGGATAGAGCTCCTGGGTTTTTTATATATATTGTGGAATTTGTGGTGGTAAGAGGGGAATTTGCATTGTTCATGATAGAATTCCATTTTTTATCACTCATAAGTTCACAATTAATGATATAGAGAGGGGCGTGGTTATAAATTCCATTTTCGTATAGTAGTTTTGCTACTTTGTCTTTTCCGGTTCCAGGTTCACCTATAATTAATACGGGTAATGAGCTTTTGGAGTATTCTTCGATGATTGTTGCAGTATTCCCAACTTTTTGTGAGCTGCTGTATTCATTAATAAAATCTGTCGGTTCATGGTCTAGTCGGTTATAGATTGTGATACCAATATCTTCCTCAGATAATAGGGCTTCTTTTTGTTGAATTGTAATAGTCGTGTATTTTTGATTCTCATAAAATAGGTGGCGATTTGTGAGAACATAGATTTTATCACGAATTTGTTTTGTGACAGTCTGGTTGGAAATTTTTAGGAATGCTTTTAGGTAGGTTTGAACTAGATTCATTAATGTGGTATTCCCTTCGTCTGTGGAGAGACTGGAGAACCAGAGGTTCCCGGATGGGTTGAATATGAGGAATTCTCGCTCTTCATTTGTTAATAGAGCTTGAAATAGGTCTTTTTGCTTATGTACGTGTTTGGAAGAACGAACTAATTTGACTGCTTCGTCGATGGCAGATGTAATGCTTTCTGTGCCGGAGGAAATTAAAATGGAGTTCATTCCCAGTTTGTTTGCGGCTTTGGAGCCAGCCATATCGCAAAGGGCGAGAGAACATCCATTTTGTTTTGCTTTGCGAAGGGCAGGCAGTGCACAAAAAAGATTGTTGGTAAACAATAGGAAGGAATTATCGTTGGATGATATTAGAAACATTTATTTGAAAGTATTGAGATAAAATGAATTTCTTATAGAAGTTTAAAAAAGTAGAACGGAAAATTTATAAAGAAAGGATAATAAAAATGAAAGGAAAACCGATAATAGGGATTACGATGGGTGACCCAGCGGGAAATGGTTCTGAGATTTCTGTAAAGGCACTTTCGGATGCTACTGTCTATGATAGATGTAAGCCGATTATTATTGGAGATGCTGCCTGCATGGAAAAAGCAATTAAGCTTCTTCACAAAGACGAAGAGATAAAGGTTCACGCAGTAGAAAATGTGAAAGATGCCTTATTTCAGTATGGGACGATTGATGTGTATGATTTGAAGCAGGTAGATATGAAAAGACATATGTATGGAAAAGTATCCAAAATGTGTGGTGAGGCAGCATTTCAGTATGTTATAAAGGTAATTGAGCTTGCGATGAATGGGGAGATTGATGCGACTGTTACGAATGCATTAAATAAAGAGGCGATTAATATGGCGGGGCATCATTATTCTGGACATACAGAGATTTATGCAGAATATACCAATACAGATAAGTATACAATGATGCTTGCACATGAGGATTTAAGAGTTGTACATGTATCGACACATGTCTCCCTTCGCCAGGCATGTGATAAAGTGAAGAAGGAGCGAGTGTTGGAGGTAATTCGGATTGCCGATGATGCCTGCAAGGCTCTTGGAATAGAGCGACCAAAGATTGGTGTGGCGGGATTAAATCCGCATTGTGGAGAGAATGGAATATTTGGAACGGAAGAGATAGAAGAAATTCAACCAGCAATCGATGAGGCGATGGCGGAGGGAATTGATATTCCAGAGAAAAAGCCAACTCCTCCAGATTCTATTTTTTCAAAGGCAATCGGAGGATGGTATGATATTGTGGTTGCAATGTATCACGACCAGGGACATATTCCTTTGAAGGTAGAGGGATTTAAATATAATAGGGATTTAAAAAAATGGGATGCTGTTTCCGGTGTAAATGTGACACTTGGAATTCCGATTATTCGAGTATCTGTGGACCACGGAACAGGATTTGAGCTTGCAGGAACAGGAGAATGCAATGAGTTAAGCCTCGTAAATTCGATTGATTATGCTATTCGTCTTGCACAAAATAAGCAATAGCAGGAGGAGAAAAATGTGATAAAACTGTTGATTATAGCTGATGATTTTACTGGTGCTTTGGATACAGGAATTCAATTTAAGAAACGTGGGATAGGCACGCAGGTTTTCACCAAAACTAGCTTAGAGAAGAATGAGATAAAAGCAGATACGGAAGTGCTTGTAATAGACAGTGAGTCAAGACCTCTTAAGAAGGAAGAAGCGTACTGGAAAGTGAGAAATATTACAAGCTGGGCTATTTCTATGGGAGTGGAAATTATTTTCAAAAAAACGGATTCAGCACTTCGCGGAAATATCGGAGCGGAACTGAAAGCTGTCACGGATGCGGCAAAAAATGGAAGAATATTCTTCCTCCCAGGTTATCCAGATATTCACAGAATTACGAAAAATGGGATGCATTATATCGACGGTGAATTATTGGAAAATACTGTGTTTGGAAAAGACCCATTTGAACCAGTAAAATTATCGTATATACCAGATATTATAAAAGAACAGAGTGATATACTTGTTCAAAGTATTCAGAGTGAGGAAGCATTGCCTAAGCGAGAGAAAAATCAGTCAGAAATTATTGTCTGTGACACGATTTGTACCGATGATATCGATAAAAGGCTGGATGAATTGATGAAAAAGAACTGTTTAAAGCTAGTGGCAGGTTGCTCTGGATTGGCGGATTGTCTGGCAAAGAAATTGAATTTTCACCGCAAGGGAGAAAGGAAGTTTAGAAAGACAGACGGTATATATGTTGCATGTGGAAGTCTGAATAAGATTACGAAAAAGCAGGTCGAATATGCGCAAACAAATGGGAAATTTGAGAGGGTTCACTTGACGATGGAACAAAAATTAATGCCAGAGTATTATGATACCCAACAAGGGAAGGAGTTTCTAAAGGAGATAGTAGAACTTTGTCGGATGAAAAAGAGAGTGATTGTTGATACATTTGATATGGATGATACAAAAGAACAGTTTTTGGAGGAACATCCAATATCGATAGATTCTGTTCGATTTCGTATTTCAGATTCTCACGGCTGTATCGTAAATGAGCTTGTCAAACAGGAAATGGATATGACAATTCTTATGACGGGCGGGGATACGCTGATGGGATATATGAAGAAGAGTGGTTGTACACAGATTGAGCCTTTATGTGAAATTGAACAGGGAGTTGTTGTATCAAAAATTGAATGTAGAGGTCGCTCAGTACAGGTAATTTCAAAATCAGGTGGTTTTGGAACAGAAGATATTTTATGCAGAATTGCTGAAAAGGTAATAAAAAGAAGTAAATGAAAGGAAGAGTGAATTATTATGAAAAAAGTAGAACTAAAAGGAATCATTACACCAATTTTAACTCCAATGAATACCGATGAGAGTGTTAATACAAAAGAGTTGCGTCATCAAATTGAGCGTCTTATCGAGGGCGGTGTACATGGTATTTTTCCATTTGGAACGAACGGAGAGGGATATATCTTAAGTGAGAGTGAGAAAATAGAAGTTTTGGAAGCAACCATTGACCAGGTTAAGGGAAGAGTTCCAGTCTATGCTGGTTCGGGTTGCATCTCTACTAGAGATACTATCCGCATGAGTAAAGAAGCAGAAAAACTTGGCGCAGATGTTCTTTCTATTATTACCCCAAGTTTTGCAGTTGCATCTCAAAAGGAGTTATATGACCATTACGTAGAAGTAGCAAAACATGTGGATACACCGATTGTACTCTATAATATTCCAGCTCGAACAGGAAATAAACTTCTTCCAGAGACAGTTGCAAAACTAGCCAAAGATGTCGATATCATTGTCGGGGCAAAAGACTCTAGTGGAGATTGGGAGAACCTAAAAGCATATATCCATCAGACAAAGGAGCTTGCGAAGGATTTTTATGTATTGTCAGGAAATGATTCTCTCATTCTTCCAGCATTAAAAGAAGGAGGATTTGGCGGTATCGCAGGATGCTCTAATGTATATCCACACGTACTATCTTCTATCTATAATTTCTTCAAAGAGGGAAATTTAGAGGAGGCTCAAAAAGCTCAAGATTCCATCGCAAGTTTTCGTGCTGTATTCAAATATGGTAATCCGAATACAGTAGTAAAAAAAGCAGTTGCAATGCTCGGATATCCAGTTGGAGACTGTAGAAGACCTTTTAACTATCTATGTGATGAGGGAGTAGAAGCTCTTGATAAAGTATTAAAGGAGAATGCGGATAAAGGCATGAATTAGTAAAGGGATAAGGACGAAATTGATATAAATGCTAAATATGATATAGACAAAAAGAAAGGAGTTTAGCTATGAAATTTGTAATGACGCAGGCAGTATGCCAAGAAGGTCTGAAGATGCTTGAAGGTATTGCTGACATTTACATAGCAGACAATCAAGACCCGAATAATTACTTAGACGAGATGAAAGATGCAGATGCATTGATTGTAAGAATTGCAAAATGCGATGGACATGTAATCGAAAACAGTCCAAATTTAAAAGTCATTGGTCGCACTGGCGTTGGCTATGATTCTGTAGATGTTAAGACAGCGACTGCGAATGGAATTCCAGTAGTTATCACACCAGGAGCCAATAATAGAAGTGTGGCAGAACATGCAGTTGCCATGATATTTGCGCTTTCTAAGAATTTAGTCGAAGCACAGCAAGAAATGTGTAAGGGAAACTGGGAAATCCGCGGAGCGAAGAAAGCTTTTGAGTTAGAGGGCAAGACAGTAGGAATTCTCGGACTCGGGGCAATCGGACGTGAGACAGCAAAAATCTGTGAGGGTTGTGGAATGAAAGTGGCAGCCTATGACCCATTTTTATCTAAAAAACAAGTAGAAGACTATGGAGCCAAGTATTATGAGGATTACGAAGAACTGTTAAGAGTAAGTGATATCGTATCCATCCATGTTCCCCTTACGGATGAGACGAGGAATATGATTGGCAAAAAACAGCTTGCTCAGATGAAGAAGACAGCGTTGATTGTTAATTGTAGTCGTGGCGGAATTATCAATGAAGTAGATTTAGTGGAAGCATTAAAAGAGGGAAGAATCGCAGGGGCAGGAACAGATGTATTTTGCAATGAGCCGCCAAAGAGTGACGATATACTTTTAAACTGTCCAAACTTGATTGTAAGTCCACATTCAGCAGCACAGACAAGGGAGGCGGTTATCAAGATGGCAAAGATGTGTGTGAAGGGATGTCTTGCGGTAGCAGAAGGAAAGAAATGGCCATTTGTAGCAGATAAATCTGTATATGAGCATGAAAAATGGAAAAATGCCAAGTGGGCCGAAGTCTAAAAATATTGAGATTAAAGTAATGATTCAGAGATAAGCGAGGAGCTTATCAGATAGAAAAAATAAGGTATCTTTGTGGGTCTAGTAAAATCTTTTGGTATGGGGAGTGGCAAAAGGGCGGATTCACGGGAAATATGATAGGGAAACGGAGAAAAAACTATGAGTTCAAGTATTATTGCAATTATAATTGCGGGGATTACAATTGTATTATTCATGTGGAATAAGTTGCCAATGAGCGTTGTGGCAATGGGTAGTTCTGTGGCGATGGGAATTTTAATCCCGGAGATGGAGCTTTCAGAAGTATATGCTGGATTCAGTGCACCTGGGTGGGCAATGGTAGTCGGCATGTGTATCGTAAGTGCGGCTCTTTTTGAGACAGGAGTGGCACAGAGAATAGGTGAGAAAATTGGAAATTCATTCTTAGCAAAGACTGAGCGCAGATTTATTGTGACAGTCAGCGCAGTATGCTGCCTGATGTCAGCATTTATGAGCAATAACGGAACAGTTGCCATCTGGATGCCTTTAATCGCAGTCGTAGCAGCTGGCTCAAATGGACGTATCCGCTCCAAAATGGTTATCTTTCCAGCAGGAACAGCAGCTATCATAGGTGGAGCTTGTACCTTAGTCGGTTCGACATCACAGTTAGCAGCAAATGCAGTTCTTCAAGGATATGATGGATACGAGGAAGGTCTTGGCATGTTTGATACAACTAAGGTTATGTTTCCAGCGGCCATTGTTCAGGTCATTTTCTGGGGAACAATCGGCTATACATTACTAAAAAAAGTATTAAAACCAGAAAGTCCAGACTTTAACGTTGGAAATATGTATGCAGATGCTCCTGTTGTAGAGGAAAAAAGAGAAGATGATAAAATTACAAAGCGAAAAGGAAATATCGCAGCTTTTACAATGCTCCTTTGTATCTTTTTATTCGTGATAAGCGGATTTGAACCATTTAATCAACATTTTAATATCGGCGTTATCGGTATGTTAGGAGCAGTCATTGTTCTTGGAACAAGATGTATTCCAGTTAAAAAAGCCTATGAAGAGCTTCCTTGGGATGTACTTATCACGATAGGTGGTATCGGTGGACTCGGAGCGGGATTAGATAAATCAGGTGGCGGAGCTTTAATTGCTAATGCGGTATTAAATCTTTTTGGCGGAGAAAATGCATCAGTTGTGGTTTTGACAATTGTTATTGCCGTATTAACAAGTGTACTTACAAATTTCATGTCAAACAATGCAACAGCAGCGATGTTAAGTCCAATTTGTATCGCAATGGCTCTCTCACTTGGGATTAGCCCACTTCCATGGGTTATCGTCATAGCAGCTTGCTCGAACTTGGCAATTGCGACTTCCTATGGAACAGCTGTTAATATGCAGATTTTACCAGCGGGATATAAGTTTTCGGATTTTGTTAAAATTGGAGGTCCGTTATTGATTATATTAATTGGGGTTGTTACTGCAAGTGCATTAGCGTTTTTGTTTTAAGATAAGATAGTGGGGGAAGACCGCATAGTGGGAAGTGTAAATTTTTTACATTTCCTGTTATGCGTTTGTCTATTGGGGAGGGTTAGGATTAGAAAATACTTGAATTCATGGGGAGAGAAGAAGAATGGGGACGGAGGTTAAAGGATGGGGACAGACGCTAAGAGAGCAAGGAGATATCTGTCCCAAAAACACGTTCGTTCCCACGATTTTTCGACATGCGCTGATTTTTGCCGCTTCCCGCAAACTCGCACCTACGGCGCTCAAACAGTGCTCCAGCGGCAAAGCTAAGCATATCGAAAAATCGCTCCACTCTCTATCGTTTTTGGGGCAGATATCTCCTTGCTCTCTTGGCTGTGTATTGGCAAAATCCTATAAAATTATTTTTACTTTATGAAGAAAATCATTATACAGCTACTACGCAGTTTCAATGTGAGTTCCCTATTTTTTTCTAATAAAAATTTTGCATTATCATTTGTTATCAAATGATTGATATTAAATACGATATTTATTTTGTTGAAGATTTGACATTTGGATGGATGATTGGTAAACTAGTTATTTAGCGAGAGTAATGCTCTCGTTTTGTATAAAACAAAGATAAAAACGCAATGTGCATTTATGATACAGAGTGTAAGGTCTGTAGTTCACCTGTGGAAATATAGATGTTTTGAAAAATGTGCTAGAGCTGGAAGGTAGCCCAGCCGTCTCAGTTATGATAATGAGGTAAGTAACCTGCCCCTCCGGGTTGTCCGTTCTTTGTTCATAATATAATTAAGGAGGGTTTCGTTATGGACAATGGAATGAACAAGATGGTAGGAAACTTGACAGTATTCTTTGAAAATCCGTTCTGGGTTGGCGTTTTCGAGCGAATGGAAGACGGAAAGCTTTCTGTCTGCAAGGTGACATTTGGAGCAGAGCCAAAAGAGTATGAGGTTTGGAAATTTACATTGGAGAATTACTATCGTTTGAAATTTAGTCCAGCTGTTTCTGTAACATTAAAGAAAAAGTCTGTTAATCCCAAGAAACAGCAAAGAGAGGCACGAAGACAAACAATGCAAATTGGTGTTGGTACAAAGGCTCAGCAGGCATTGCAATTACAAAGAGAGGAAAATAAACTGAAACGTAAAAATTCTAGTAAAGAACAAAGAGATGCCAAGAAACAGACAATCTTTGATTTAAAACAGCAAAAACGAAAAGAGAAACATAGGGGCAGATAATGCCCCTTAATTTCTTGTGATATGGTGATAGAAAAGAAGGATAATCATGTTCGTGAAAAGTATAGCATAATGAGGTTATGATACTTATGTGAATGTGCTATAGTAAAGACAATTATCATAAAAATAAAAAAATAAGAATATCAATACTAAAAAAAGCAGAAAGTATAATAGATGGTATAGTGAAATAAGTATTTCATCTATAGCATATTTTATATTATCACATTATTATACTGCTGCATTATAGTTTCCTACGACGATATATGCACATAATTATGGGAGTATTGAAATGTTCTTTTTTATAATTATTATGATAATTTTTCTTTTAATTGGAGTTATAGTATGTTTCCTAGTTGCCTCCAAAAAAACAGCAAGTAGAAAAAATTCGGATAAAGAACAATTAGAATGGATTCAAAAATACAATATAAAAAAAACGAAAAGATAATTAGACAATACACAACAGAAAAAAGCACCACAGAAATATAGAAGAAATCAATTACGTATTTTTTTCATCAAGTTTCGCCAGTACAAAATAGAGGTAAGATGCGATATATACCCTCCAAACAGCAACAGAAGTTTCACCAGTACACAGTAGAGGTAAGATGCGGTATAT
>JAUUSJ010000297.1 GCA_030841965.1 Blautia sp. | reverse complement strand
ACATTGAGCGGCAAAGCTAAGTATATCGAAAAATCGCTCCACTCTCTATCGTTTGTTGGGCATATACCTGCCGCCTCTTTCAGCTGTGTATTGGCGAAACATTTTAGAGATAATAAAAAATTTAATATTTATTTTGCCTATTTAGGTTTTTTGCATTTTTTCAAGTTTTTTTACTTCTATAATAAAATATAGCAAAATTCTATTGCGATTATGTAGATTATTTAGCAATAGATTACTGAGCTTTTTCTTCTGTATAATATAATTGTATTTTTACGTTTATATGAATACTTCATTTTGGGCTCTTCTCGTGTAATTATTCTCTAGCATTGCCACATGGGATAGAAATGCTACATCGTCGAAATATTTTGCTTTCTCTGGACAAGCTTTCACACAGGCTTGGCATTTAATGCAGATTCCGTTTATATTCGTTGGAGTTTCATAGGAGATGGAGCCCATAGGACAGACTTTTGCGCAAATTTTACAGTCTGTGCAAAAGTCTGTTGTTTTAGGTTTTGCCTTAAGAAAGACAGCGGGCTTTCCATCTATTCCAAGGGGTGTATAGTAGGCAGGAATTGGCTCGATTCCTTTGACTGTAATTTTTTCTGGAATTTCTATCATTTGTTCTACTTTTGTTGCCAGGGCTTTCGCAAAATTATGTATGTCTGTTATGTCTTCTTTATCTGGACGATTTGACGCAATTTTACTTGAAAAGACATGTTCCGATACAAAAGCTGCAGCGGCGATTGTGTGAAATCCGTTATTTTCCAGTTCGTTGCGAAGTTCGATTAATGCATTGTCATAGCTTCTATTGCCAAAAGTTACGACGGGTACTGCTAAGGCTCCATTTGCCTTAAAAAGAGTCTGTACAGCGGGCAATAATTTATTAGGAATTCTTCCGGCATAGACAGGAGTTCCAAATATAACTAACTCGTCTTTGGAAAAATATTGTATTTTCTCCCGATTCTGAGGTAATGTGAAGTCGTATGCTTCAAATGATATGTTTAATTTTTTTGCAATATATTTTGCAATTTCATTTATAATATATTTTGTGTTGCCAGTTGCACTATAGTAAACTGCCTTTATACTCTTTAATTTCATTTACAATTCCTCTCTTTTTAAGTGCGGCGTCAAAAAATACCTATTTTCATAGATTACTTGACACTATCCTTTTGAATCTTAATACCTATCCTACAATAATATCATCCAACTTTCTCTTTGGAACATAATGAATGTCTTTTTCATCTCGATAATACTTTGTGCTCTCCCCCTCATTAATCTCAACTAACACAACTTTTTCAGCAGGTTTGCCAAATGCGACGATAAGCATTGGCTCAAGATTATCTGAAAGTTCAAGTTTTTCTTTCACTTCTTTTGCCTGAAAGTTTCCAATCATACACCCTCCGAGACCTATTTCTGTGGCGGCAAGAAGCATCGTTTGTGCCACAATTCCTACATCTTTTTGGTATCTTGCGAGGTTCGGTCCGATATTCGTATCCTGACAGATAACGATAAATCCCGTAGGACACATTCCCTCGTGAGGAAGATTCATATCTGGAAGAGCTCTCGCCCATTTTGTCATAGATTGAATCAAATCAACCTTTTCTTTTTCCCATGCAAGATAATATCGAAATGGCTGTCCATTTACACTCGATGGAGCAAATCTCGCACAATCCACAAATTCTCTCAATTCCTCTTTCGTTACTCTTCTAGCTTCATCATAACCTCGATAACTTCTATTTTTTATCACTAAATCTTTAAACATTTTTCACTCTCATCCTCTCTATTTTTCCTATCTTTATTAATCATCCATCTCGGCAATTTTATACAAATTCTCAACAACTCCTACTAGTCATAATAATATAATATCTCACTGCTCATTTCAATAAATTTCAAAATCATTTAAAGATTTTGAACGAGAATTCCCAGTAACTTGTTACCAACTAGTTCACTCTTATCAAATTTCTCCTCTATCCCCCATCTTAAAACAGTTTTCAAATACTTACCATTATTTTCCAAAACTTCTCGATATTTTCCCATATTTCTTAGTATTTCACCAACATACAACCCAAAGATGGATGTAGTACAAAACCTAAAATTTGACTATCCCAAAGCATCTCGCCAATATAATACAACCGAAAAGTAAATGTAATGCAAACCCTAAAGCTCAACTAATCCAAAATATTTCTCCAACATACAACCGAAAACCTTTTCCATATACAATGGTACTGGTGAAACATCGAAATATTTCACCAACACACAGCCGAAAATCTTTTCCATATGCATTGGCACTGATAAAACATCAAAATATCTCGCCAACACACAGCCAAAAATCTTTTCCATATGCATTGGCACTGATAAAACATCAAAATATTTCGCCAACACACAGCCGAAAGAGCCAGTCGATATCTCCTCTGAAAACGATAGAGAGTGGAGCG
>JAUUSJ010000296.1 GCA_030841965.1 Blautia sp. | reverse complement strand
AACCGACAAATCAAAAGTTGCAGTGCAAAAAGCATTAGATGAAGCACAATTATTATTTGATAGCTTAATGCAGGAGTATTTTGGATGATGGGAAGGAAAATTATGGGAGAAACAGGAATAAAGCCTATAGTAATAGAGGAAATATGTGATCTTGCCAAAAAGTATAATGTAAAAAAAGTAATTCTGTTTGGCTCAAGAGCAAGAGGAAGCTTTAAAGAAAAAAGCGATATTGATTTGGCTGTGCAAGGCGGCAATTTCGTGCATTTTATGTTGGATGTAAATGAGGAGACGAGTACCCTTTTGTGCTTTAATATTATTAATTTGGACGAAGAAATACAGAGTGAATTAAGAGATTCTATCAAAAAAGAAGGGAAAACAATATATGAAGAAATTTGAGCATTTTAAATCAAACTTGAAAGTGCTTGTGACAGCAGAAAATGAAGACTTATCAAATGAATTTATTGTGGGTGGTATTATTGATAAATTTTTTGTGCAGTTTGAGTTGGGCTGGAAAGTGTTAAAGGAATTGTTAAGTTATGAAGGACAATCTATCTCTGCGACAGGTTCTCCTAAAATGATTCTGAAAACTGCATATACGATTTTTGATTTTATTGATGAGGATATTTGGCTTGGAATGTTAAAGAGCAGAAATGATTTAACACATATTTATGATGAGTCGTCAGCAAGAAGATTAGTTATGATATTGTAATTGGAGCGATGGCTGATGATCAGATTTATAATTATATTTCAGATTATATAGAGGGAGTTATTACAAGGGATCAATTTTGGAGTTTGGCAAAATTCAAATATCCGACACATCAGATTAATTTTTGTACGGAAAAGGCATTAAAATGTCTTGAATACCGAGGGTTTGAGGAGGTTGTGTAATGCAGGATAATATTGGCAGAGAATCTTCAAAAGATAACGATTTGTTTTTTACATGCAGTCTGATCGACTATATTGCAAGGAAAACGAAAAATACAAGAATGGATGTTGTAAATACGTTAGGGAAAAAACGTATTGAAAAAATTTATGATTTGGCAGATGTGTACCATAGTGACAATATAGATCGTGTGAGTGATGATTTCATAGTGGAATCAGGAATGAAAGAAGGAAATTTTGACAATGTAAAAGCATGTGGTTATGCAATACCGTCGCATTGGGATATCGGTAAAGTTTATAAAAGGCTGATAAAAGGAGTCGCTGATAGGGAAAAGACAGGAGTGATTGACGCGCTGTTTCATGTTTATAATTCTTTTGTAAGTGCCAAGATAGATGATTATAATAGTAGTATGTATTATGAAAATCCATCTTACTTACTGGAGTGTTATTTGGAAAATAGAGTGATTGAATAAAAGATGCATTGCGCTGGCATTAGGTTGCGTAGTTTTGGTTGAAGGATGTTGGTACAAGTCGAAAGGGGAGTATCAACATGGAAGAAAAAATTGTACTTATATTGAACGAGATGTCAGAGTATCTGTCGATTGCACAGATGAAAAAATTACAGGAAGTTGTGTTAAAAACATTTTCGGAAAATGAAGCTGATAAACAAGAAATATCAAATAATGATTTTTTGCAAATGTTTTTGGATGCTAAGCGGATTGAAGGGTGTTCGGAAAGAACAATACAGTATTATCGGGTCACTGTGGAACATTTATTTTCAAAAATGAATCAGAGTGTAAGGAGGATTACCACGGAAGAGATTCGTACTTATTTATCAGATTATCAGAAAATAAACAGGTGTTCAAATGTGACGATTGATAATATCAGACGAAATATATCCAGTTTCTTTTCATGGCTAGAAGAGGAAGATTATATTTTGAAAAGCCCAATGAAAAGAATACATAAAATAAAGACAAAGACAGTCGTCAAAAGTGTAATTACAGATGAAGGAATAGAAAAACTTCGCGATAATTGTGCAGAAATACGTGATTTAGCAATAATTGATTTACTGTATTCGACCGGAATCAGAGTTGGAGAATTAGTAAATCTGAACATTGAAGACATTGATTTAGAGGGGCGAGAATGTATTGTATACGGAAAAGGAGATAAAGAACGGCGCGTTTATTTTGATGCGAAGGCAAAAGTCCATCTGAAGGAATATATTGAAAAAAGAAAAGATAATAATGAAGCATTATTTGTAACGTTGGATGCACCGCACGATCGTTTGAAAATAAGTGGAGTCGAAATACGATTGCGGCAGTTAGGAAGACAACTGAAATTGGATCGTATACATCCCCATAAATTTCGACGAACGATGGCAACGAGAGCAATCGATAAAGGAATGCCGATCGAGCAGGTACAAAAGATTTTAGGGCATTCTCAGATAGATACAACAATGCAGTATGCGATGGTAAATCAGAATAATGTAAAAACATCACATCAAAAATATATGTCTTAAAGTGAAATGTATCCCTCAAGCAAATTAAGATTTGT
>JAUUSJ010000066.1 GCA_030841965.1 Blautia sp. | reverse complement strand
AAGCTAAGTATATCGAAAAACCGCTCCACTCTCTATCGTTTTTAAAGGACATATCTATGGACTCTCTTCGCTGTGTATTGGCAAAACGTAATAAAATCATTTCGCTATTGTATCTTTATTAATTGTATTTTCCGTCTTTAGATGAATTTAATATTTTTTTCCACATTTTTTGCATTTTTTCTCCTTAGAAAATCCTCCTCAAAAAAATGCGTTATAAATTAAGAGATATCATTGTGATTGTGTTATTTGCAACGTTGTCTAATGTGAATGAATTGGGTAGAAATGGAATACTGGACAAACTATCATCAGGGATATTTGCATAACTATACAAAATAGATGCAAATACCACTTTGGATAAATGACTCTACTATTCCTCAAAAGCAAATAGGCAATGAAAAATTTCACGATTTTATGAAATATTGTGTTTTGCCAATACACAGCTGATAGAGGAGACAGAGATATGCCCTTTCAACATCCTCTCTCCATTATCTCAAAAACCCCTCACCCCTTCACCTGCCTACCAGTCACATCCATCTTATACCCCTCCCGATAAATCATCTTCGACACAGGAACAAACGTATACCCCTTCTTTTTCAACTCCACAATAATCGTCTCCAACGCATCTTTCGTATACTGCGTCCCGTTATGAAGCAGAACAATTGAACCATTTTGTAAATTTTTATGTTCCACAACAGTCTGAACGATATTATCCACCCCATAATTCTTCCAATCTAGGCTATCTACATCCCATTGAATCGTATAATACCCACATTCCCTCGCAGTCTTTACCACTTCCTCATTATAATCACCATATGGAGCACGAAATAGATTCATTTCTTTTCCTAATAAACTTTTTATCTTATTATGAGCTCCTTTTATCTCCTCTATCTGCTCTTCTCTTCCTATCTGTGTCATATGCTTATGGTTATCTCCATGATTACCAATATCATGCCCTCTCTTTGCCAACTCCTTTATCGCCTCAGGGTAGCGAGACACCCAATCTCCCGTGACAAAGAAACTGGCTTTTACTTTATTTTTATCTAAGATATCCAAAATTTGCTCCAAATCTTCCGTTCCCCAAGCCGCATCAAATGTGAGGCTAATATACTTCTTTTCGCCCGTATCCACAGAATAAATTGGAAGATTTTCATTCTTTTTCTCGGTCTGAGAACTCGTCATTACTATTGTTTTTTTCTCTAAGTAAAGGAACGTGGCTATGAAAAAGCATAGAATCATAAACTGAAAAAATAATTTTCCCCTCATTTCTCTACTCTCCCCATTCATATTTCCATTTTTTTCATATCTATTTCTTATTTTTTTAAATATGCCATTTTTATATATCATCATATTGAAGGATAGCGTAAAATTTTTGTTAGTAAAAAAGTGAGAAACGCATGAAAAACGCATATTGAAACTATGTAGTATCTATCCCTGTAAAAAAAATTTTAAAATTTATGATATTGGGGTCAAAAGGTCTTTTACCCCCTTTGATACCAGATTGCTCCGCACAATGTGTTCCCGCATCTACGTTCCACTCCGGTCGGCGCTAAACAAGCGTCACTGGCGCCCAACGCCCTCATTTTATAAAGTTTTGCCAGTACACAGCGAAGAGAGACTGGAGATATGTCCTCAAAAAACGATAGAGAGTGGAGCGGTTTTTCGATATACTTAGCTTTGCCGCTGGAGCACTGTTTGAGCAGCGTAGCTGCGAGTTTGCGGGAGGCGGCAAAAATCAGCGTATGTCGAAAAACCGTGGGAACGAACGTGTTTTTTGAGGACATATCTCCAGTCTCTCTTCGCGTCTATCCCCATCCCAATTTTCCCATAAAAAAGTCGTCAACCACTGTGAACAACTTCACTCGTGTGACGACCTTTTCATTCTTTTATTTTGTTGCCTGAACGATAGCTTCGTATACTGCCTCTCCGTATTTATCTGTGTTCTCACTCATGCTCTTTGCCTCGGAAGCATTCGTAATAAATCCAAACTCATCCAGACACGCTGGCATCGTTGTACGATTTAATACAGATAATCCTGTTCTTTGAACTAAACCACGGTTAGGGAATCCTGTGGCTGCCCTAATCTTTGCCTGCATGATAGAGGCAAGCTGATAAGAGGTTAAACCATCTTTTTTATTCGGGCGATTTGGATTATACAATGTCTCTGTTCCCTCGGAAGTACTCGTGAAGGAATTGATATGTATACTCACAAAGACATCTGCATTCCGATTATTGGCAAACTCAGAACGACTTGATAATGTCAACGTTTTATCTGTCAATCTTGTATAATAGACCTTAAAATTAGGGTCCTTATCAAAATAAGTTTTGGCAGCTTTTACAATCTGTAAGGTTAAATCCTTTTCCTTTAAGCCATTGCCGATTGCGCCTGTATCAGCACCACCGTGACCTGCATCCAAAACAACTATCTTTGTCTTCCCACTTTTCTTTTTCACCTGTGTTGAACTCGTACTACTAGTACTCTCATTCTTCACAGTCGCCTTATTACTTACAGTTACAATCGAGTTCTTCTCATCATAACTATAGTTGATTCCCAAGTAATCACATACTTCCTTTGCAGGAATTAAGACACGCTCTACCTTTGTATCCTTATAGAGAACACTTCTTGGGGCTACAGTAAGGCTTACCTCTCTGCCATTTAACTTAGCGGTTTTTTCTCCCAATGTTAAGACTAATTTATTCGAGCCAAGCTTTAATGTCATACGCTTTTTCTCTTTATTATAAGTTCTCTTAACACCTAATCCACTTTTTACTAGGAAACGATTACAAGGCATCATAACACAATTATCAATAACAACACCTGGTGTATCCTTTAGGTCAATTGCTTTATCCCCATTCTTTACTAAAACTGGAGAATCGTATTCGTATGTCTTGCCATTATACGTGAGTTGTACCTTAGTTGTCCCCTTGCCACCTACAGATGCATCCACCTGACTAGCAAGTGAAAGAACTAAAGTGAATGCGAGAAGCAAAGAAAATACTGTTTTTAGCTTTTTCATCATCTTATCTTCTCCCTTATTTAATTTTATTTCTTGTCTTTAATAATACCATATTCAAAAAAATTGTCAACGGTTTATGAATAAAATCTCTCTTTGTCATTTTTTCGGATTTCCCTCCGATATATTAGTCACTTTTTTATTTTTCTGGGATTCCAAGTATTTCCATCTATATTTTCAACGAAATCATCAATACTAAATGATATAGAAAATATATTTTTATTAATGGAGGTTTTATTATGAATAAAAGACACAATCATTTTCTTTTACTTTTTCTTTTAGTATCTGTCCTTTCCCTTTCCATCTACGGATGTGGAAATAGAGGCACAAACCAAAATGATAATGGCACCTCACAGACTGCCACTGATATCAATGGAGATAATGCTAACACCCAAGAAGGGACTACTATGAATAATGATGCAAATTCTACGAATACTACAGCCAATAGTGATGAAGATTTCAATAATAATGGAGATAGAAATGAGACAACTGCTTCTGATACCAATAAAACGACAAGAGAAGGGGTAATAGATGATATCGGAGATGCAGCAAATGATGTGATCGATGGCGCAGAGGATATGCTTGAGGGTACCGATAATACGGCTAATACAAATACAACAGATGGCACTACAAGAAATCGATAAAAAAAATATCACAAATAACTTCGATAGCGTAAAATTTTTGTTCGTTATGTAATTTAGAGATAGTGGAAATAAATTTAGGCTGTCGCAAAATATACTCTTTTTATAGATTTTATTTTGCGACAGCCTTTTATATTTTATATGTATACTAGACAGTTTTCTTTCTCACTGCATTTTCCGTGCGTTGATTAGGAAACTGATGTATACACTGGACGATTTTCTCTATCCTTGCATTGCTCGTGCATGGATTAGAAAAACATTTTATACTAGATGGTTGTCTCCTGAAGTAAACCAGTTCGATAAGCGTGAAGCAATTTTTCCAAATCTTCGATTCGATTTCGGATTGCTTTTCCGTTATCGGTATCATTTACTAGAACACGGTTTTGATTTCTCTCTATCAGCTGTGTGGAAGAGTGGATATCTGTCTCATTTATAATTACATCTTTTGTCGATGTAAATGGTTCGTGAGATACTAGGCGCATTCCCCTGGAATTATAGATTAAGGTATAGCCAGCGATTCCTGTCTTTGTCTGATATGCTTTTGAGAAGCCACCGTCAATAATTAAGACTCTTCCACCGCATTTTATTGGGGATTCTCCTCTCTTAAGCTGTACTGGCATATGTCCATTGATAATATGTCCCTCAGATGGGTCTAATCCAAATTCTATCATAATACGGTCCACTACCTCAGGTGATTCAATTAACTGATAATAATTGTCCTTCTTTTCTTGTTGAATCTGTTTATCATCGATAAAGTATCGCTCAAAGGTAGCCATCTTTTCTTTTCCGTATACTGGCGAGTTCTCATTCGACCAAATATACCACATAATATCTTGACCATAATAATAGTCTTCTAGATTTTCTTGCTGATAATATCCCTTTCTCGCATAGTACTCTAATACTTCATAGAGACTTTTTCCCGAGTATGTATACTTTCCAATCTTTACTTCTCTGAAAGTTCCGTCCTCATTTAGAGGAACACAGCCATGGTAGAGTAAATTTGAGTTGTGAACAAGGAAGAGACTTCCCTTTGAGAACAAGAAACGTACATGTTTTTGAAGTTTCTCGCAGTTTTTAAATGCTTTCTTGAGACGATGCATCAACGCTTCCTCACCCTCAGAAAGCTTATATGGGTCCTCTGGGTCTATCGTTGGGAAATTCTTGTCAAGAAGTGGATATTCTTTTCCCTCGATTGTGATAGTTCCCGTCTCATAATTGATTTTATCAAGCAATCTTCTGGACTCCATATTAAATTCAGGTCTTCTCGCAATCAGCTGCCCTTCTAATTTAAACTGAATAATCGCAATCGCCTTATGCATTTTCATATTAAGACTAGTCTCATATTTTTCCTGCTGGTCCTCGTCCGCATGAATATCGAAGCATTCACAAGGGTCGTCCGCATACATATCCAATGCAAATCGAGCGAGAGGAATTAAATTGATTCCATAGCCCTCCTCTAGTACATTTAAATTATTATAACGGGCAGAGAGTCTGATAACATTGGCGATACAAGCCTCATGTCCAGACGCCGCGCCCATCCATACAATATCGTGATTGCCCCATTGGAAATCAACGGAGTGATATTCCATCAGACGGTCCATAATAATATGAGCTCCAGGACCTCTGTCAAAAATATCTCCAATGACATGTAGCTGATCCACGACAAGTCTCTGAATCACATGGGCAAGCGCTGTGATAAATTCTTTTGCTCGGTCAAGACGAATAATGGTGGCAAAAATCTCGTTATAATATGCCTCCTTATCCATAACACGGTTATTTTCACTGAGCAATTCCTCCATAATATAGGCAAAATCCTTTGGAAGGCATTTGCGAAGCTTAGACCTCGTATATTTGCTGGATGATTCTTTGCAAACTGCGATAAGACGATTTAGGGTAATCTTATACCAGTCGAGCAAATCCTCCTCATTTTTCTCTCTCTGAATCATATCTTCCAGTTTTTCTTCTGGATAATAAATCAAAGATGCCAAAGCTCTCTTGTCTTTCGCACTCAATGTATTGCCAAATACATCTTCTATCTTATAGCGAATTGCACCAGAACCATTTTTTAGCACATGCAAAAACTGCTCGTACTCTCCATGAATATCAGACACAAAATGCTCTGTTCCTTTTGGCAAATTTAAAATTGCCTGCGAATTAATAATTTCCGTGCATACAGAGGCAATATCTGGATAAAGTGCAGATAAACTTTTCAAATATTTGATTTCTAGCTCACTCATTTTTCCTTCTCCTTTTTTCTTTCTTCTCATCTTAACTATCCTTGTCTGGCAAAAACGCCAGCCTCCTCTCTCTTATTTTATAGTACATAATACTGCCATTTTTATCCTTTATCCCCTATTATCCTTTATAAAACAGCAAAGCTGTTTCTTCTTTTTCTTGATTCCATTTTCCTTAAATAGCCGTGAAAGCGACCTTGCCACTAGGATTCGCTTTCTTTCTTCTGTTGTTCCAGCTGAAGGTATCCTCTCATCTCGATAAGAGGTAAGCCTTTGTTTAAAATATAGTCCCTCGTAATTGTCACCCTACCAATATTGTCATCCTTTGGAATCTCATACATAATATCGAGCATTAACTCCTCGATGATAGAACGAAGCGCTCTCGCCCCTGTCTTTCTCTCTAAAGCTTTCTCTGCAATTGCCTCTAATGCTCCCTCTTCAAAGCAAAGCTGCACTGCATCTAGCTCAAGTAATTTTTCATACTGCTTTAAGATTGCATTTTTAGGTTCATGTAAAATACGAACAAGCATCTCCTTATCAAGAGGCTGCAAAGAATAGATAACTGGAAGTCTTCCGATAAACTCTGGTATCATTCCAAATTCACGTAAATCCTCTATCGTGACATACTGGAATAAGTTTTTCTCATTGTCAAACTTATCCTTTAAATCTGCCTGAAATCCAATCGATGACTGTTTGGTTAATCTCCTCTTAATAATTCCATCTAACTCTGGGAAAGCTCCTCCACAGATAAATAAAATATTTCTCGTATTGATTGTCGTCATCGGTACCATCGCATTTTTGCTTGCAGCCCCGACTGGAACTTCCACTTCGCTGCCTTCTAATAATTTGAGCAGTCCCTGCTGCACCGCCTCGCCACTGACATCTCTGCTATTCGTATTCCTCTTTTTTGCAATTTTATCAATCTCGTCGATAAATACAATTCCTCTCTCGGCTTTTTCCACATCATTATCGGCAGCCGCAAGTAATTTGGATAATACACTCTCCACGTCGTCGCCGATATAGCCAGCCTCGGTCAGTGAAGTCGCATCTGTAATCGCCAATGGCACATCCAAGAGCCTAGCTAATGTCTTTACAAGATATGTTTTTCCACTTCCTGTCGGTCCAATCATCAACATATTCGATTTGTCAATCTCAATCTCATCCATCGTATTCGTCGCCACTCTCTTATAGTGATTATAGACAGCGACACTGATTACTTTTTTGGCATGGTCTTGTCCGATAACAAACTCATCTAACATACCCTTAATCTTATGTGGGGCTGGAAGATTCTTAAGAGAAAAAACAGCTTCCTCCTTTTTCTCCTCTTTTTTCTTCTTTACCTTCTGGGGTTTTGGCTGTTGTGTTCCAAACATTTTGGAAAAATCCATATTGGAAAAATCAGCGGAATTCATATCAAAAAAGCGGAATTGACCATTATTCATACTATCTAAAGTTTTTTGCATACAGTCAGAGCAAATATTCATATTACCTGGCATGGATATCATTTTTCCAGCTTGTTTCTCACTTCTTCTACAGAGATAACAGTATTTCTCATACTTATCGTGAGAATCTGTATGATTTTCTTTTTTTTCTACCTCTTGTTTTTTGTTTGTCTTCTCTTTCTCGTCTATCTTATCCATATTTCTTTCCTTTCCCGTTTTGTCTATATCATTCTAAATATAAAAGAATCTCTTATTTTCAACTGCCAAAAATTCTTACTTTATTAGTATAACAGATTTCCCCTAATCAAGCTATATATTTTTCCAAGCCTGAGATAAAAATGATATTCCTCTTCTTATATCATCCTCCTGCAATTTTGCAAATCCTAATATAAGCATCGGATATGGAAAGCTAATTGGCTCTTTTATCGCATATTCGCTAATTCCGTACACCTTCACTCCATGCTCTCTCGCAAGCAGGATTAATTCCTTTTCTTCTTTTTTTGTATGACATTCTAAGAGGATATGGAGACCTGTGCTCGCATTCTTTACTTGAATACATGGCTCGAACTGCCTACAAAGTTTTAGCAGCGTATCTCGCTTACTCTTATAGACACCTCGCATTTTATTCAAATGTCGCTCAAAATATCCCTCTGTCATAAACCGCTCCAAAATCTTTTGGTCTGTCCTTGAGACAGTACACGATAAAAAACCAACTCGCTGTTTATAAAGCTCGTATAATTTCCACGGAAGAACTAAATAGCTAATACGAATTGCCGGGGCAATCGCCTTAGAAAATGTACCGCAGTAGATGACTCTCTGCCTTGTGTCAATGGATTGAAGAGACGGAATTGGTTTTCCCTGATATCGAAATTCACTGTCATAGTCGTCCTCGATAATATATCTTCCCTCCCTGCTGCTTGCCCACTCTAATACTTTTAGTCTCCTTTGAATTGGCATAACAGAACCTGTCGGATACTGATGCGCTGGCGTCACATATAAAAACTGAGCCTTAGATTGCTCTAGCTCCTTCGTACAAATTCCCTGCTCATCGACGGAAATTGCCTCAATCTCATAGTCCATTTTCCGAAAAATAGCGTATGGCTTTAGATAAGCTGGATTTTCCATCGCAATACTTTGATGAAAACCCAAAATCTGTGCGAGAAGTAAAATCAGATAATCATTTCCTGCCCCAATAATAATCTGGTCCTCATGACAATTTACCCCTCTTGACTCATGCAAATACTGCCGAATCGCTCTGCGAAAAGAGAGCTCTCCCTGTGCATCTCCTATCTGAAAAAGTTCGCTATTAATTTCCATCATCACTTCTTTATTAAGTCTCCGAAAGCAATTATATGGAAATGCATTCATATCGACTCCATTTGGCGAAAAATCAATCAAGATATTTTCCTGCCTTGGCTCTTTGCGCTCTACTTTCTCCTCCTGATGTATATGAAGATTCGCAAGCCCCTCTATCTTCGAGACAAAATATCCTCTTCTTGGCATATTTTCAATATATCCCTCTGACAAAAGCTGTGCATAGGCCATATCCACAGTATTTCGGCTTACCCCAAGATGGACAGCCAAACTTCTGCAAGACGGAAGCTTGCTTCCGCATTCTAGATTCCCCATACGAATCTCTTCTCGAATATAGGTATAAATTTGTTCATATAAAGGTTCTTTTTTATTTACGTCAAGTGCTATCGTAAGCATCATCTTTCTCCTTTTTCCTCTCTATAGACTACTATAATTTGTTTATTGTCTCCTGTCAACTAACAATATGTTGTATTTTTATTAATTTTATTTATTTGCCTATTTTAGAAACATCTTTTTTCCTCTTTTTACATATACTCTTTATAAAAACTAGTGTTATCCATTCGCATGGAAAGACTCGTAAGCTCTCCCATGAGAGTCTCAGAAAATTCCATGGAAAATATGCGAAACATCCATCAGGCATTCCACTAGTATCTGACATTAGCATAGATAATGATACATGAAGAATTTTAAAGTTAGGAGGATTTTATGCGTCTTTTTCAATCTCTTTTTCGCCCCTTATTTTGGTCTTTCTGCTTTTTTATATGCTTTTCTCTCTTTCCCGTCTCCTCCCTCGCAACCTCCTCCAACGAGACAGAAAACGAAATCGAGGAAAGCAGTCTGCACGCAAAGGCCGCTCTTTTGATGGATGCGGATAGTGGAAGAGTTCTGTATGAAAAAAATGGCTATACGAGATTACCGATGGCGAGCACTACGAAGATTATGACATGTATCTATGTATTAGAGACTGCTAATCTCGAAGATACGGTGACAATCTCCTCCCTCGCAGCTTCTCAACCCAAGGTTCGTCTCGGCGTGCAAGCCGGTGAAGAGTACCGCCTCGGTGACCTTTTATACGCTCTTATGTTAGAATCTTATAATGATGTGGCAGTCGCCATCGCCGAACATGTCGGAGGAACAGTAGAAGATTTTTGCAAGGCGATGACAAAAAAAGCGAGAGACCTTGGATGTAAAGATACCTGTTTTCAAACGCCAAACGGTCTCGACGCAGATAATCACTATACAACCGCGAGAGATTTGGCTCTCATTGCCCGCTATGCCATCAAAAATGAGAATTTCCTAAAAATTACAAATACTCCCTCCTATGAAATCAGAGAGCAAAAAAAACAGACTCCCCACTCTCTCACAAATAAAGACGCCTTTTTGCACCAATTCGACGGAGCCATCGGAGTAAAAACAGGTTTTACTGGAAAAGCTGGGTATTGTTTTGTCGGGGCAGTAAAAAGAGAAGAAAAAAGCTTTATCTCTGTCGTTCTCGCGAGTGGCTGGCCACCTAATAAACAGTGGAAATGGAGTGACACAAAACTCTTAATGAATTACGCTGTGTCAAACTATGAGTACAGGGAGGTTTTATCAACGAAAAAGAGAAGCTCTCTCCCTGTTATGCGAGGTCTCGCCGACCAAGTTTGCATCGCACCAGAAAAAAGCCTCTCTCTCCTCCTATCCCCAAAAGATAAAGTGACAATTAAAACCAAGTATCCAGATAAGCTCACCGCTCCCGTAAAATCTGGACAATTAGCTGGATTTGCCTATGTCTACGTCAATAACGAACTTATCAAGACCATCCCTCTTCGCAGCACCTATGGCGTACAGAAAATGACGTACTTTGACTATCTTGGAAAGATTGTCCATCAATTTATCGACTCCGACTATATTAATTATCCATCAGATATTCTCTCAAAAATGTGAGGAAAACCTCCATCTCCTCCCTCGTTCCGATAGTAATTCTGAGATAATTATCCAGATTTGGCTTATCGAAATAGCGAACATAGATATCTCTCTCCCTCGCCGCCAAAAAGATATCCCTTGCTTTCTTTTTGGGGTGAGTGGCAAAAATAAAATTCGCCTTAGAATCTGGAAAAGCAAATCCAAGCTCTCTCATCTCGCCCTTAAACCACTCTCTTGTCTCAATAATTTTCTCATTCATCTGTCTAAAATAAACATCATCCTCAATCGATGCGACGCCCGCCAAAATCGATGGTCGGTTCATCGTATAGGAGTTAAAAGAATACTTCACGTCATTTAATGCTTTTATCAAGGATGGATTCCCCATAGCATATCCAATTCTCATTCCCGCCATAGAGCGCGACTTGGAAAATGTCTGTACAACTAAGAGGTTCTCATACTTCTCAAGAAGAGATTTGGCACTGATACCTCCAAAATCAATATAGGCCTCGTCGATAATAACGATGACATCCTCATTCATCTGAATGATTTCCTCCACCTTATCTAGCTCCATAAAAACCCCTGTCGGAGCGTTCGGATTTGGAAAAATAACACCGCCATTTGTTTCCCTATAATCTTCTACTTGAATTTCCAAATTTGCATCGAGAGGTCTCGTCTTATATGGAATCTGGAAAAGCTCTGCCCAGACATCATAAAAGGAATAGGTGATATCTGGAAATACAATTGGCCTATCGGAATTAAAAAATGTCAAAAATGACATGGCAAGCACATCATCCGATCCCACTCCGACAAATACCTGATTATCCTCCAAGCCATTATATTTCGCAATCGCATGTACCAAGTCAGACGCCGCAGGGTCTGGATAAAGTCTTAATAAATCAACCTGTCTTAGCGCCTCCATAACCTTCTTTGAAGGAGGATATGGATTCTCATTTGTATTCAATTTAATCATTTTTTCCTTTTTAGGTTGCTCTCCTGGAACATAGGGTACAACCTTTCTTATATTTTTCTCCCAAACTTTCATTTTCTTCTCTCCTGAATAGACAAAAGGGCGAAAGCAGTTTCTTTTTTATCGCATTTCTAAACTTTCACCCTTGAATTTTATTTGCTATAAAAGCTCCGTCAAGCAGCTATGCAGATGAGGAAGCTCATTTCCACAGATTATTTGTACTCATCAGCTAATTTTTTAAATAATGGCAATGCTCTCTCAATTACTTCTGTCGGAACGCAGTAAGAAATTCTCACATGTCCTGGGCATCCAAAGCTATCTCCTGGCACTAATAAGAGGTTATACTTTTTCGCACGCTCACAAAATGCATTCGCATCTTCCTCTAAGGCTCTTGGGAATAAATAAAAAGCTCCGCCTGGCTCCACGCAGGTATATCCCATCTCGATTAATCCATTATAAAAAATCTCTTTATTCTTCTCATAGATAGAGAGGTCCGCAGTCTCATCCACACATCTTTCCACGACCATCTGATAGAGAGAAGGTGCACTCACATAGGCGAGAGACCTGGCAGCTGCAACTAAAACTGGAAGTAAAATATCCGCATCCTCAGCTCTCTTAGAAAATGCCACATATCCAATTCTCTCTCCAGGAATAGAAAGAGACTTACTATAGGAATAACAAACCAATGTATTATCGTAATATTTTGGAACATATGGAACAAAGACATTGGAAAATGCAATCTCTCTATATGGCTCATCAGAGATAATATAAATGGAATGTCCGTATTCTTTTTGCTTTTCCTCCAAGATAGCGGCTAATTTTTGAATCGTCTCCTCACTGTACACAATACCAGTTGGATTATTTGGAGAATTAATTAAAACGCCTTTTACATTTGGATTCAAGACTTTTTCAAACTCCTCAAAATTAATCTGGAAGGAATCGATATCCGCTGGAACAACAGTTAATTTTCCTCCTGCTCCCTCGACAAATGCCTTATATTCTGGAAAATATGGGGCAAATGTGACAATCTCATCTTCCGGGCTATCTAGTAAAGCGCGAAAACAAACCATAATTGCTCCTGCTGCTCCGATGGCCATAAAAATCTGATTCTCTGTAAAATCCATATCAAAACGCTCATTCAAGGACTTTGCTATCGCTGCCTTTGTGGAAGGCAATCCCGCATTGCTTGGATAGCTATGTGTCACAACAGGGTCTTGTTTCTCCAAAATATCGATTGCGACATCTTTTATAATCTCTGGCGCTGGAACATTTGGATTGCCGATACTGAAATCAAATACATTCTCTTTTCCAACTTCTTTTGCTCTTTGCATTCCAAACTCATAAATCTCTCGGATGATAGATTTTTGATTGGACATTTCTACCATTTTTCTCGCTAACATCGTATCACTCTCTTTCTATCTTTTTTATGCATCCTGAAGCTTACTTAATTTGGCAGCTTGGTCTGCAGCTGTCAGGCTATCGATAATCTCCGTCAAGTCTCCGTTTAAAATTCCCTCAAGCCTGTGAAGTGTGAGCTTAATTCTGTGGTCTGTCACACGTCCCTGTGGGAAATTATAAGTACGAATCTTCTCCGAGCGGTCTCCCGTTCCAACCTGGCTCTTTCTCGCCTCTGCCTCGGCATCATGCGCTTTTTGACGCTCCAAGTCATAAAGACGAGAGCGAAGAACTTTCAATGCCTTATCCTTATTCTTCAGCTGAGATTTCTCATCCTGACAAGAAATGACAATACCTGTTGGAATATGGGTAAGGCGCACCGCTGAGTCTGTCGTATTGACACATTGACCGCCGTTTCCAGATGCTCGAAATACGTCAAATTTACAGTCATTCATATCAATCTGGACATCTACCTCCTCAGCCTCTGGCATAATTGCAACTGTCGCTGTGGATGTGTGAATTCTTCCGCCTGACTCTGTCGCCGGAACCCTCTGTACACGGTGCACTCCACTCTCGTATTTTAATCTGGAGTAGGCTCCCTTACCATTAATCATAAAGACAGCCTCCTTAAATCCACCGATTCCACTCTCATTTAAGCTCATCGTCTCTACTTTCCAGTGATTACTCTCCGCAAAGTTTTTGTACATACGGAATAACTCCGCCGCAAAAAGAGCAGCCTCATCTCCGCCCGCTCCCGCACGAATCTCAACGATAACATTCTTCTCATCATTAGGGTCCTTTGGCAATAATAAAATCTTTAAATCATTCTCAAGGCGAGCGATATCTTCCTTTGCCTGAGCCAACTCTTCCTTTGCCAGCTCTCTCATCTCCTCATCGCTCTCTTCCTCTAAAAGCTCAAGGCTTTCTTCCATCGTCTGCTTCGCTTCTTTATATTCGTTATATTTTTCTACAATTGGAGTCAAATCATTTTGCTCCTTCATTAACTTTTTAAAGCGCTCCTGATCGTTTACCACGGTCGGGTCATTTAACTCTTCCATTACAATCTGCAAACGTTTCACTAAATCATCTAATTTATCAAACATTTGTTTTTCCTCCATTACTTTCTTTTCTTAGTCTACTACACCATAGACAACGCGGTCAAGTCCTGCTAAGTCTTTTCTTATATTTATATCTTTATATCCATATTTTTGAAAAAGGGAAGCGACTGCCTCTCCCTGGTCAAATCCTATCTCAAAATACATTCTGCCGCCTTTTTTTAGATAAGCGCTCCCCTCTTTTATAATTTTGTCGTAGAAAAAGAGTCCATCTTCCCTGCCGTCTAAGGCAAGCATTGGCTCAAAGCTCTTCACTTCGTCCATCAAAGTTTCTATCTCCCCCGTTCGGATATAGGGAGGATTGGAAACAATCATATCGTATGAACCTCTCACCTGCTCAAAAAGGTTGCTCTCTAAAAACAAGACATCTACTCCCAGCCTTTCTTTATTGATTCTCGCAATCTCAAGTGCCTTCCTCGATATATCAACCGCAGTCACGCTTGATTTGTCTAAATACTTCTTAAGGCTAATCGCAATACAGCCAGAACCCGTGCAAATATCTAGTATATCCTGCTTCCTATTCTCTTCCTTTTCTAAGATAGTCTCTATCAAGACTTCCGTATCCTGCCTCGGAATTAGCACTCCCTCGTCCACAAAAAACTCAAAATCCATAAAGAAAGCCTGTTTCATGATATACTGGAGAGGACAGTGAGTACTTCTCTTTTTAATATATTTCATATACTGTTCTTCTCTTTTTTTCTCTACTTCCCGGTTCGCCTCTAAAATAAAATCGGCATGCTCAAAACCTAACACCCACTCCAATAAAACTCTGGCATCGTACGGTGCATTTTCTATCTTCGCTTTTTGTAAAATCTGGCAGCCTTTTTCATAGAGTGCTCTCACTGTACTCACATTTTTCTCTCCTTTCATAATATTATCAGATGATTCCCTCGTCTAATCTTCCAGCTCTCCATCTCTTTGAGCCTTCTGATATGCTCGCCAATCAATCACTGCATCGACTGAGCGAATTGCCACCTCTATCATCTCCAAGTCTGGCTCTTTTGTCGTCAAATTTTGTAGTAGCAAGCCTGGCTTACTCAAAATACATACTATCTTGGAATCTGACTTTCCCGCCAACCGAATAAACTCATAAGAGACACCTGCAATCACTGGCACAAGCAAAACTCGGCATAAAACCTTTAAAAAAAGATTATCCACCTGAATCCACATAAAAAACAAGATACTAATAATCATAACAATAAGTAAAAAGCTTGTTCCGCATCTTTTGTGAAGCCTTGAGTATTTTTTTACATTTTCGGGCGTAAGCTCCTCGCCACTCTCAAAACAGTTAATCGTCTTATGCTCCGCTCCGTGATACATAAAGACTCGCTTAATATCCTCTATCTGTGAGATAAGAATGACATACGCTAAGAAAATAGCGATTCGGATAACTCCCTCTATCAAAGACAGGATGAGGGAAGAAGAAACCCATCTCTTTAAAAAGGATGATATAAAAAACGGCAAAAGCATGAAAATCCCGATAGCCATCAAGACAGAGATACATACCGTAACCCCCATCAAGAAATCCTCGGTCTTTCCACCCGTCTTTTCTTGTAGCCAATCTTCAAATTTGGAAGGTTCCTCCTCTTCCTCAAAAAAACTGGCAGAATAAGTCAATGTCTTCATCCCGACAACCATAGATTCCACAAAACTTACAACACCTCGGACGAGAGGAAGAGCAAAAAATTTATTTTTCTTTGTAAAACTTTCGTACTTGTCCACAAAAACTTCTATCTCTTTATTCGGTTTTCTGACAGCGACTGCATATTGATCTTGATTTTTCATCATAACGCCCTCCATCACTGCCTGTCCGCCGATACTTGTTCTTTTCAATCCATCACCTCGCTAAGTATCCCTTGTGTACATGGAACATATGAAAGCTTAGCCCGCCAAATATCTGTACATCCGTAGAAGCAAGCTTCCCCATCTGCACAGCTGCTTGACTGAGCTTTCATAGTGCGCAGTAGTCCACTAAGCTCGAAAATACCTCGCTAAGTGTCCCTTGCGTACATGAAACGTACCAATCTTTCTTCGGCTTACGCCTCGAACTCTTGGAGTTTCATAGTAAAAGGGGATGTTCCCAGACAAAAGTCTGCATATGAAACATCCCCTCAGTTTGAGAACTATTTGATTCTTCTAGCTTCTTCTCGAATAGAGATGTCAGAAGCATTCGCATAATCAGACGATTATTTTGCCTGATTAATACCGTATTTACGATTGAATTTATCAATACGTCCACGAGCCTGAGCAGCTTTCTGCTGTCCCGTATAAAAAGAATGACATTTGGAACAAATTTCCACATGGATGTCCTTCTTTGTGGAGCCAGTTACAAACTCGTTACCACAGTTACAAACTACTTTTGCCTGATAGTATTTTGGATGGATTCCTTCGCGCATAATTTTCACCTCTCTATATAATAAATTCACATTCTGTGTTACATACAATCGTGTTAAAATCAATTCGTTATTCATTTTTACACAGCTCATTCATTATAACACACTAAATTTTATTGTGCAAGTTTTTTTTATCGTCTTAGAAGAGATTTTTGAAGCACCTGAACAAACTCATTATTATCCTTTGTTTTTAAGAAGAAATCTAAAATCTGCTCTGTACTCTCCTCCCCTCTCACTCCTGCAACTTCCTTGTGAATCGCATAGACAACTTCCTGCTCTTCTTTGCTAAGAAGAAGGTCATCTCTCCTTGTGCCAGACTTTTGGATATCGATAGCTGGGAAAATACGCTTCTCCGAGAGCTTTCTATCGAGAACAAGCTCCATATTACCTGTTCCCTTAAACTCCTCAAAGACAACATCATCCATCTTACTTCCCGTATCTACCAAAGCTGTCGCCAAAATAGTGAGACTTCCGCCCTCTCTCATATTTCTCGCTGCGCCAAAAAATCGCTTTGGCATATGGAGAGCCGCTGGGTCAAGTCCACCTGTCAGAGTTCTTCCACTTGGTGGAACCGTCAAGTTATAGGCTCTTGCAAGTCTTGTGATACTATCTAATAAGATAACAACATCTTCCTTATGCTCGACAAGCCTCTTTGCTCGCTCTAGTACCATCTCTGAAACTCTCTTATGATGCTCTGGCAATTCATCAAAGGTCGAGTAGATAACTTCCACATTACTTCCCTCGATAGACTCCCTGATATCCGTCACTTCCTCCGGTCTCTCGTCAATCAACAATACTATCAAATGCATATCCTTGTAGGTAGAACTAATGCTCTTTGCGATTTGCTTTAATAAAGTCGTCTTACCTGTCTTTGGCGGCGAGACAATCATTCCTCTTTGTCCCTTTCCGATTGGAGATAATAAATCCACCATTCTCATCGGTATACTTGAGTTTTCTGTCTCTAACTTAATTCTCTCATTTGGAAAAATCGGTGTTAAATCCTCAAAATTCTTTCTTCTTTGTGCCTCAAACGGCTTATGTCCATTGACTGATGAGACAAATAAAAGAGCGCTGAACTTCTCTCCCTGTGTTTTAATTCTCGTATTTCCACATAAAATATCACCTGTTTTTAGATTAAATCGGCGAATCTGTGCCGGAGATACATAGACATCATTCTCTCCCGGCAAATAATTTGCGCAACGAATAAATCCGTATCCATCTGGCATAACCTCTAAAATACCGTTTGCCATCTCTCCACTATCCAAACTCGAAATATCATTTGGATTTATATTCGTAATATTTTGTGTCATCTGATTCGAAGACGAAAAAGCCTTTCCTCTGTCAAAAGAAGAAACATCCGTAGTATGATTGACCGCAGTAGTATGATTGACCGCAGTAGTATGATTGACCGCAGTAGTATGATTGACTGTCGCATGATTAACTGTTGTATGGTTCGCCGCAGCTGTATTATTATGAAGACTGCTAGAATACATACCACTATTTTTTAATTTTCCCTCTTCGCTTCGATAATCTCTTCTTATAAATCTTTTTTCCTCTGACTCTTCTGTCTTCTTTTCCGTTGTTTTAGTCATAGTCTTTTGTTTTTTTTCATCCTTTTCTTTTTTTTCTAACTTTGAATCGTCCAAGCTTTTTTCAAGCAATTCCATCAATTCCTTTTTCTTTAATGTACTAATTCCCCTTATTCCATTTTCCTTTGCGACTGCTCTCAATTCCATAAGGGACATCTTTTTTAAATCCATAGGGTACCCCCTTTTGTTCATTTTCATCTTGGTTCTTCTTTTTGTTTTTAGAATTAAAACACTCGAAACATCTATTAAGCTAGAGTTCAGAAATATAAACAAGATATTATTAGAAATTTTCTCCAAGGAAACTCTCTTTTTCTCGCCTTATCATTTTAGAGTCAATATGTCATCAACACAGGTGAACTACCCACGACCGAAAGGTTATGAGTTCTCTGACTGATTTATTATAAAATCCCAATCTTACATAAAAACCATACCACATATGTAAACGAATTTCAAGTTTTTTCTAAAATAGATTATAAAAATTTAAAAAAACCCACCTAATAGGTGCAAACAAAGATATGGACAAAAAATTTCTAAAAATATTTTTTTCAATACATTGCCATATATTTTTGAAAATGTTATGATAGGAAAGGTTTAGATATAATAATGTCTGGGTCAAAAGACCTTTTGACCCCTTTGATACTGGATTACTTTGCACAATGTGCTCCTGGTATCATCATACAATAAAAGCATAGAAAGGTTTGAGAAAAATGACAATATCAGAAAAAGCATTAGAGCTACATGAAAAATGGAACGGAAAAATAGAGACAACTGCAAAATGTCATGTCGCATCCAGAGAAGACTTGGCACTCGCCTACACTCCAGGTGTCGCAGAACCTTGTAAGGTCATCGCTAAAAATCCAAAGGAGGCATATCGCTACACAATGAAATCCAATACCATCGCCGTTGTATCTGACGGAAGCGCTGTGCTCGGTCTTGGAAATATCGGTGCTCTCGCAGCTATGCCTGTTATGGAAGGAAAAGCCGTCTTATTCAAAGAATTTGGAGACGTCAATGCAGTTCCTATCTGCCTTGATACCCAAGATACAAACGAAATTATCGAGACAGTCGTACGCATCGCACCAGCCTTTGGCGGAATCAATCTGGAAGATATCTCCGCCCCTCGCTGTTTTGAAATCGAGGAGGAGCTAAAGAAACGCCTCGATATTCCAGTCTTCCATGACGACCAACACGGAACTGCCATTGTTGTCTTAGCAGGTATTATCAATGCCCTAAAAGTAACTGGAAAGAAGAAAGAAGATTGTAAGGTTGTCGTAAACGGTGCTGGCTCCGCAGGCATTGCAATCTCCAAAATGATTTTAAACTATGGTTTTAAGGATTTGACTCTCTGTGACCGTTTTGGTATTATTAACAGCGAATATCCTGATATGAACTGGATGCAAAAAGAGATGCTAAAGGTGACAAACCTCTCCAACGCTTCCGGCAGTTTAGCTGACGCTATGAAAGGCGCCGATATCTTCGTCGGAGTATCTGCTCCTGGTATCGTCTCAAAAGAGATGGTTGCTTCAATGAATAAGGATGCTATTTTATTTACTATGGCAAATCCTGTCCCTGAGATTATGCCAGACTTAGCAAAAGAAGCAGGGGCAAGAGTCATCGGAACCGGCCGCTCTGATTTTCCAAATCAAATCAATAATGTCGTTGCCTTCCCTGGTATTTTCAAAGGTGCATTAGAGGGCGGCGCCAAACAAATCACAGAGGAAATGAAATTGGCCGCCGCACTCGCAATTGCGAGTCTCGTATCCGACGAGGAATTATCCGATGTAAATATTATGCCAGAGGCATTTGACCCACGTGTCGCAGACGTAGTAAGCAAAGCTGTTATGGAGCATATTGAAAAATAGATGGAAACGAGATATTATTCTTTTTCTCAGTTTGCGAGAGAAAAATTTGGAGAAAAAGTATATAAACTCTCTCTAGACGGCGGCTTTACCTGTCCTAATAGAGATGGAAAAATCGGCTATGGTGGCTGTATTTTTTGCAGTGCAGGGGGCTCTGGAGACTTTTGTCCCTCCCCCCTGCTACCTTTATCTGCGCAAATTGAGGAAGCCAAAAGACAAATTTCTTCCAAGTATACTGGCAATAAGTTTATCGCCTATTTTCAGGCTTTTACAAACACATACGGTCCTATCGAAAAGATGGAAAAACTTTTCTGGGAAGCCATCTCGCGAGACGATATCGTAGCACTCGATATCGCCACAAGACCAGACTGTCTGCCAAAAGAAGTTCTGCTGCTCTTGTCTAAGCTAAACAAGGTAAAACCTGTTTTTTTGGAGCTTGGACTTCAGACAATGCACGATAAAACTGCAATCTGGATGAGAAGAGGATATCCAACCCCAGTATTCTCTGACGCAGTCCATCAACTACAGGCACTCTCAATTCCAGTAATCGCCCATCTTATCTTAGGACTACCGACAGAGACCAAAGAAATGGCCATTCAGACTGTGAACTATATCAACACGCTCCCGATTGACGGCGTGAAGTTTACTATGCTTCACATACTAAAAAATACAGAACTTGGAAAATTATACGAAAAAAAGCCTTTTTCCTTATTATCAAGAGAAGAATATATCGACTGGCTTATTTGCTGTATAGAACATCTAAGAAAAGATATCGTAATTCACCGAGTAACTGGAGACGGAAAACGAGAGGAACTTCTCGCACCTACTTGGACTTTACAAAAACGTCTTGTTTTAAATAGTATTACAAAAGAATTGAAGGCAAGAGATAGCTTTCAAGGAAAGGAGTGTCATTATGGCATCTGATTCTCTCACTTTATATAAATTAATTATTTTATATATGCTAGATAAGCTAGAGTTTCCCCTAACTCACTCACAGATTTCTGACTTTATTTTGGGAAAAGAATACACGAATTATTTCACATTGCAAAAAGCATTACATGATTTAAACGAGACATTACTCGTCGACCCAAAGCAGGTACGAAACTCTACTTTTTTTTATATTACAGACAGAGGAAGAGAGACCATCTCTATGTTTAAAAACAAAATTCCCTCTGCGATTATTGAGGATATCCATGAATTTTTCCGCGATAAAAAATATCAATTGAAGAACGAGGTACAGACATTGGCAGATTATTATCCAACTCAAAATCATGAATATATGGTACATTGTTACGTAAAAGAAAAAGCTTCTACCCTATTAGAGCTAAAATTAAATGTTACTTCTAAAGACCAAGCTATCGTTATCTGCGATGGCTGGAAGCAAAACAGTTCAGAAGTATATGACTATCTTGTAAAAAAACTAATGTTTCCTCCTCAAAAGAACGAGAAAAAAAACGAGGAAGAAAAGAGTTAAAGTAGAGGGGATGGAAAGAGACGCTCGAATGTGGAAGGCAGTTTAAAAACACGTTCATTCCCACGATTTTTCGACATACGCTGATTTTTGCCGCCTCCCGCAAACTCGCGC
>JAUUSJ010000065.1 GCA_030841965.1 Blautia sp. | reverse complement strand
ATGTACGCAAGGGATACTTAGCGAGGTATTTTCGAGCTTAGTAGACTACTGTGCACTATGAAACACCGAGAGAACGAGCGTAAGCCGAAGAACGATTGGCATGTTTCATGTACGCAAGGGATACTTAGCGAGGTATTTTCGAGCTTAGTAGACTACTGTGCATTATAAAACACTAAGAGGAGGAAGAAAAATGGCGATTGATTTAGATAAGATAGATTTAAAGGATGAATCTCCAACTTTAACATTTGATTTTATGGAGGAAGAGGAGGAGTTACCTGTCGATGTAAAAGATGCAGAAGTGATAGAGGAAGTAAAAAAAGATATCGAGCAGACAAGATTAAGTCCGCAAGAGCAAAAAATGGTGGATGATTTTGCGGCTAAGATAGATTTAAATAATTCTAAGATGATTTTGCAGTACGGAGCGGGAGCACAAAAAAAGATTGCAGATTTTTCAGAGACTGCCTTAAATAGCGTTAAGACAAAAGATTTGGGGGAGGTAGGAGAATTATTGACAGGAGTCGTGACCCAATTAAAAGATTTTCAGCCAAATCAGGAAGAAGAAAAAGAAAAGGGAATTTTCGGTTTTCTGAAAAAGAAGACAAAGGATATGGATAGTTTAAAGACAAAGTATGCGAGTGCGGAGATGAATATCAATAAAATTTGTAAAGTATTGGATGAGAATCAGAGACAGCTCTTAAAAGATGTTTCCATGCTTGACAAAATGTATGAGCTTAATAAAACGTATTTTAAAGAGTTATCTATGTATATTATAGCTGGAAAACAGAAACTAGAAAAGACAAGGAATATAGAGCTTCCTAAGCTGATGGAGCAAGCTACGAACTCGAACCTTCCAGAAGACGCACAGGCGGTAAATGACTTAAACGATATGTGTTCTCGTTTTGAGAAGAAATTACATGATTTAGAGCTTACAAGAATGATTTCTATCCAGATGGCGCCACAGATTCGATTAATTCAAAATAATGATATTTTGATGTCGGAAAAAATACAGTCAACGATAGTGAATACGATTCCTTTATGGAAGAGTCAGATGATTTTGGCACTTGGAGTGGCACATCAAGAAAAGGCGGTAAAAGCGCAGAGAGAAGTAACGAATATGACGAATGAGCTTTTAAGAAGAAATGCAGAGACATTAAAAATGTCAACGATAGAGACTGCAAAAGAAGCAGAGAGAGGAATTGTTGATATAGAGACGCTAAAGCATACGAATGAATCTCTTATCTCAACTTTAGATGAAGTACTCCAAATCCAGGCAGACGGAAGACGAAAGAGAAGAGAAGCGGAGAGAGAGCTTACCCAGATTGAAAATGAGCTAAAACAAAAACTTTTGACTTTGGCAAAATAAAATATCATAGATATTATAGCATAATAAAATTAGTAAAATCAGAAAAGTTTCATCTAAAATTTAGTATCAAATACGAAAGTTACGAAAGTAAAATGAACATAAACATAAAAGATGAAATTTTTCTGATTTTTGCTTGAAGGTTGTGACTTCTTTTTTGTTTTTGAAGTTTTGTAATTGTAAATTTCCCTTCCACGTTTCCACGAGACGACACGAGATGGAAACAAAAGTTATAGTATGAATAAATTAAATAACAATACCCACCTTTGCTCCGCAAAATAAACAAAAAAATAAATGATACTACCTAAAAATAGAAAAAATGTAAAAAATTTGAAATTTCTTCTTGTAAAACGAGAAAAACTGTTGTATAATAAATAAAAATCAGAGAAAGGAGAACATAGATGTAAAATTTCATAACCCTATCATTTCTTAACTCAGCATATCTTTTTTTCAATTCTATTTTAAGTAAGGAGGTTTTGCAATGCTAAAGAGTAAACGATGTACTGGCATATCTTTTTTTATTTTTTCAATTTTTCTATCTTTTTCTCTTCTAACAATGCCAGTATTTGCTGCCACACCATCGTCTAAGTCATCACCCTTTTCAAAGTCTAAGATAGCTCTGTACTACGAACAAGCCTATCGCTACAATGTTTTTAACGATAAGAATAAACCTTATTCCAAAGACTATAGACGCAGATCTGGTACATATCCAACTAGAAAAGGAGTTATTCTAGTAACTCAAGATTCCTATAAAAATCTACTCCCCACAGGTCATTCTGCAATTATATATAGCAAGAATTATGTAGTCGAAGCGACCTCTAAGGGAGTTGTAAAGGGTAAGAATAATTGGAATCAAGTGAGAAAAACTTGTTTCGGTGTGACAGTAAAAACAACGACAAAAGCTCAAGATGCCAAGGCGGCAGATTGGTGCTATAAAAAGAGATCAAAACCTTATAATTACAATTATCTTAACGTAAACACAAGAAAAAAATTCTACTGCGCACAGTTAATTTGGGCAGCTTTTAAAGACCTATATAAAATTGATTTAAATATGTATTACTTCGGAAATGCCATACACCCAGTAGAATTAATCAATACATCTAAGACAAAGATTATTTACAGAAAATAATTCCAAATTTCAAAAGATTCTTAAACATATGCCCAGAACTACTTTTACTTTTTTACTTGCCATTTGATAGTTCTGGGCAAAAATAAATAGGAGGTTTCAGTGAAAAAATTACATCTATTCTCTTTTTTCTTATTTGCAATCATACTTTTTTGTATTTGTAATAATAAGAATATTTTAAAAAAAATAAATCATCAAAAAGAAAACAATAATTTAGATATTTCTTCTCCAAAACTTGCTGTTATTTCGACGACACAAGAGGAGAATCAGTCCATACTAAATTTTTACGATAAAAATCTAAATTTTATAAAAACAGAAGAACTTCCATATGGAGCTTTATCTGATTATATGAGTTTACCTGCTTCTTATCGAGACTCTATTTATTTTATTCCAGCTGGAGTTCCTTTCCAAAAAGAACTAGAATTAATCCTTGCTTATCATCCATCCTCCCATTCTTATCAAGAATATCAGATAGGCATGCCAGGCTTACTCCAAGTTTCTGCTTCCAAAAACGCTATCTTTACAGTTAATGAGCTTAATTTTATTTCATATATTAGTAAATTTGACAAAAACACGAAAAAAATATCTCGAATCTCATCCGATGAGATTTCCTATGATACAGTCTATTATTATAATGGATTTCTATATGCAACTGGAAAAGAACATAAGGAGGAGAATGCAAAACAATATATCTTTCAGATAGAGCCCAATTCTATGAAGATACTATGGAAAAAAGAAATTACAAAATACGGACAGGGCGGTCTTTTTTTCTGTGGTGTAAAAGATGAATTATATTTTAGTCTGCCATATGATTCAAAAGAGAGAGGAAATAACTCTCTTATGGTATTATCCCTAGACAATCAGAAAAATTTAGAAGAAATCTCTCTCAAAGAATCCTTTCCACAACAGATAAAAAAACTTGGAGATAATCTTCTCATTCTACATAGTGATTTAATCGCGGGAGAGGGAGATAATATCTCCATTTTAAATATTAACACAAAAGAATCCAAACGAATTTCCCTCGCTCATAATATTTTGCAAATGGAAGTAGATGAGATGTCAAACTCTATTTATCTTTTAGAGAACGAAGCTTTATACTACTATATATTAAACGACAAAAAAGATAACCTCATTTTAAAGAAGAAAATACAACTAGAAAAACAAGAAAAAAATAATGCATATTATTATACTGGTGGATTTTTTTTATATTAGTGTAACAGTTCAGCCATCTACAAAGTAGTTCCTTCAAGCTATTATGGCTAAACTATTATTTGTGAAGAAAAATAAAAAATTAGATAGTCATTGACTTCAAAATAGTGTATACTGAAAAAAGTAAGAATTATTTAAATAATATTTCATTTTTTCAGAAAAGTAAAAGGAGTAATGATATGAGCGAGAATAGAAGAATAGAAAATGAAAGTTTAATTGTAGAGATATCTGACCATGGTGCTGAACTTTGCCGTATTTATGATAAAAAGAAAGAGAGAGAAGTGTTATGGGATGCAGACCCAAAATACTGGGCTAGACATGCCCCAATTCTTTTCCCAAATGTTGGAAAAAATTATTTAAATGAGTATCGCTATCATGGAAAGAAATACAAAACTTCTCAGCATGGATTTGCCAGAGACTGTGATTTCTCCTTTGTGAAGCAGACAGAGAATCAAATTGTCCATTGTTTAAAGGCAGACAAAAAGACAAAGGAAAACTATCCATTTGATTTTGAATTAGAAGTGACACATACTCTGGAAGAAAACCGTATTTTAGTTGGATGGAAGGTAAAAAATAACGGAGAAAACCAAATGTATTTTACAATCGGTGGACATCCAGCCTTTCGCGTTCCTGTTTTAGAAGGAACAAAACAAACCGATTATTACTTAAAATTTGAAGATAAAGATAATGTTTCTTATTATTTATTAAATGAGAAAACAGGGACTGCTATGGTAGATAAAATATTTGAGCTTCCATTAGAAGATGGATTTTATCAAGTGACAGAGGGAATGTTCGAGACAGATGCGCTTATTTTTGTAAATAATGCTGTGACAAAGGCAAGTATTTGCCTTCCAGACAAGCAACCATATGTCACTGTGGAGGCAGCCAATTTCCCTAATTATGGAATCTGGGCAGCGAAAAATAATGCCCCTTTTATATGTCTAGAGCCATGGTTTGGAAGATGTGACGATACTGGATATACAGGAGAGATAAGTGAAAAGCCAGGTATACAGACAGTATCTTCCAATGAAGAGTGGAACGCAACTTATAGCATTTATATTCATTAATCTTTATAACTTCGATAAGAAATAATGCTGGGGTCAAAAGTTCAAAAATCTTCTTGCAAGCAAGTTTGCATCGGATTTTAGACCTTTTGACCTTGGTATCAAGAAATTGCCGAAGTTATAAAAATTCCTATCTAAAATTTGAAATAGAAAGGAGGTTAGCGCAAATACTTGCGCTAATAATTCATGAATTGTTTAGAGGCGCAGTCCAAAATCATAGCATATATTGATGATAATTTAGAAGACCAAGAGTTAAAATCTTTTATTTTACATGTAAAGTCCTGCAAAGACTGTATGGAAGAATTAGAGCTCCACTATATCTTGATTGTGGGAACAAAGCAGATGGATGAAGGTGGAAATATTACTTCTGACTTTTTAAAAGAATTGCATGAAAAATTAGATTCTCAGTTAAAAGAAGTTCGGAAAAAAGAATATTTCTTCAAAAAACTGACATTTGGAATCAGCTTTGCTTTTCTCTTGGTAGTCTGTTGGCAGGTTTTAGACCTACTTCAACTTATCACACCTATTTTCTATCCAGAAAAAGAAATTTCTGAGGAAGAGAAGATGGATTTTTTGATTGAGAGAATTGACCCATATATGTATTATGATTATGGATATAATTTTATTGACCCGAGTACGATTTCTAATAAAAATAATAAGATAGAAAGAGGACAAAAAAATGAATAAAAAAATAATGCTAGTAGATGGACATAGTATTTTAAATCGAGCTTTTTATGGCTTACCTGATTTTACGACATCAGACGGAAGACATACAGGTGCTGTTCTCGGATTTTTAAATATTCTGCTTCGATATATAGATGAGGAAGAACCAACCCATTTATTAATAGCATTTGATGTAAAAGACCCGACTTTTCGTCATAAGATGTTCCAAGAGTATAAAGGAACGAGAAAACCAATGCCAGATGAACTTCATGAGCAAGTACCGTTAATGAAGGATGTTTTAAGAGCTATGGATATCCCCATTATAGAAAAGCCAGGATATGAGGCGGATGATATTTTAGGTACTATTTCTCATAACGCCGAGTTGGAGGGCTTTGATGTCACAATTGTATCTGGAGATAGAGATTTACTTCAGTTAGCCACTGATAAGATTCAGATTAAACTTCCAAAGACAAAAAAGGGACAACATTTGACGGAATCTTATTTCGCAAAGGATGTCGAAGAACTCTACGGTGTTACACCGACAGAGTTTATTGATATGAAGGGACTGATGGGAGACCCCTCCGATAATATTCCAGGTGTTCCAGGCATCGGTGAGAAAACTGCTGCCAAAATTATCCAATCATATAAGAGCATTGAGGAGGCTTATGCGCATATCGATGAGATTAAGCCAAAGAGAGCACAGACAAATCTAAAAGAATATTATGACCAGGCAATCTTGAGTAAAAAACTTGCCACCATCAAATTAGATTGTGATTTAGACTATCAGATTGAGGACGCTAAGATTACAAATTTATTTACAAAAGAAGCGTATACCTTATTAAAAAGTCTTCAATTTCGTGCAATTTTAAAGCGTTTTCCTGATATGGATGAGGAGGAAGAGATAGATTTACAAATAAAAACAATATCTGACCTTACCTCTGTCGAAGAAATCTTTGAAGAAGCTGTCAAAAAAGAATTAGTCGGTTTTTCTTGCCTTATGGAGAACGAAAGCTGCTTAGGCGTGACAGTTTGCTACGACAAAAGAAATATCGTTTATATTCCAGTAGAAGGATTTATCACAGAAGACTATCTCTCTGGTAAGATGCGAAAACTCTGCTATGAGGCAAACTGTATTTCTACCATCGGATTAAAAGAATGCTTGTCTTTTCTTAAATTCGATGACCTAGAAAAACCAAAATCAATGTTTGATGCAAAGATTGCCGCCTACTTAATCAATCCTCTATTAGAGAATTATACGTACGATATTCTCTCAAGAGATTACTTAAAAGAGATTTTGCCATCGAAAAAAGATATGTTAGAGAAACTTACTCTATCACAGGCACTTATAGAAAAAGAGGAGATAGCAATGCAGTATATCTCCTATCAATCCTATATTCCATTTGCATGTACCAATATCTTAAAAGAACAACTAGAGAAGTATCAAATGTCAGACCTTTTTTATCAGATTGAGATGCCGACGGTCTATACTCTCTACGATATGGAACAAAGAGGAATTAAGGTAAATAAAAATGAATTAAAAGAGTACGGGGAACAACTTGTATCCAGAATTGAGGAGCTAGAGCAAGAAATTTATAAGCTAGCTGGAGAAAAGTTTAATATTAATTCCCCAAAGCAATTGGGAGTCGTATTATTTGAACATCTAAAACTCCCCTATGCCAAAAAGACAAAGACAGGATATTCTACCAATGTAGACATCTTAGAAAAACTAGTACCAGATTATCCAATCGCAGATTGTATTTTGGAATATCGCCGTCTGACAAAATTAAAATCCACTTATGCGGACGGACTCTCTGTTTTTATAAGAGAAGATGACCAGCGAATCCACGGAACCTTTCATCAGACGATTACTGCCACAGGAAGATTAAGCAGCGCAGACCCTAATCTTCAAAATATCCCGATTCGTATGCCACTTGGAAGGGCTATCCGAAAGGTTTTTGTGCCAGAAGATGGATATATATTTGTAGATGCGGATTATTCCCAGATTGAGCTTCGTGTGCTCACACATTTAGCAAAGGATGAAAATTTAATCAAGGCATATCAAAAGGGAAGCGATATTCACGCTATCACTGCATCAGAAGTATTTGATACGCCACTAGATGAAGTGACAGATTTACAAAGGAGAAATGCCAAGGCAGTAAACTTTGGTATTATATATGGCATCAGTGCTTTTGGACTCTCTGAAGATTTAAAGATTTCTCGCTCGGAGGCCGCATCCTATATCGAGAAATACTTTCAGACATATCCTCAAGTCAAACAATTTCTAGATGATGTAGTGAAAACGGCGAAAGAAAAAGGATATGTAGAGACAATTTTTCACCGCATCCGTCCAATTCCAGAATTAAAATCTTCTAATTTTATGCAGAGGAATTTTGGAGAGCGAGTTGCGATGAATTCCCCGATTCAGGGAGCTGCTGCCGATATTATAAAAATTGCAATGATACGTGTCAATGAGAGGATAAAAAAAGAAAAATTACAGTCCAGACTTCTTCTACAAATCCACGATGAATTGCTTGTGGAAACTAAAAAAGAAGAAAAAGAAAGAATCAAACAGATTTTAAAAGAAGAAATGATGGGAGCTACCTCTCTCTTAGTTCCTCTAGAAGTAGATATCAATGAGGGCGAAAACTGGTACGAGGCAAAGTAAATTATTTATCAATATAAAAATAGACGATACGAGCTTATTATCCATTTTTATGATACCAGGGTCAAAAGAATTTTTGAACTTGGGACCCTGGTATCATCATTCTATAGGCCTGTGTCGTATTTTCTTGAAAAACAGAAAAAAGGAGCATTTATGAAAGTAATTGGAATCACAGGTGGGGTTGGAAGTGGAAAAAGCGTTGTTATGAATTTATTAAAAGAGGAATATAACGCCTATCTTATTTTTTCTGACAATGTCGCTCACGAGCTTATGCAAGTTGGCGGTATCAACTATAGAGCGATTATTCATGCATTTCCAGATGTGAAAAAAGAAGATGGCTCCATTGACCGTCAAAAATTAGGGGCAATTGTCTTTGAAGATGAGGAAAAATTAAGACAGTTAAACGCTATTACCCACCCAAATATCATAAAAGAATTAAAAGAGCGAATTCAAAAAATAAAGCAAGAAAATAAACACGCATTCATCGCCTTGGAAGCCGCACTTCTTATCGAGGACGAGTACGATGATTTATATGATGAACTATGGTATATCTATGCAAAAAAAGAAGTGAGAATAGAAAGACTTAAGAAGGGAAGAGGATATACAAGGGAAAAATCCATCTCTATGATTGAGAGCCAAAGACCGGAGGAAGACTTCTTGGCAAAATGTGACGAAAAAATAGATAATAGCTACTCTACTAAGGAGACAAAAAAAGAACTAGATAGGCTTCTGTCGAAATACAACTTGTATTTATAAAAACTTTAGTATATAATGTCTAAAGCAACCAACAAGGATAGAGGAGAGAAAAAGATGGACTTAGTCAGTATTGCAAGCGGAAGCAGCGGAAACTGTATCTACGTCGGAAGTGAGAAAACATCACTCTTAGTAGACGCAGGAATTAGCGGAAAAAGAATCGAACAAGGTTTAAAAAGTATCAAAAAAGATGCAGCAAAAATAGATGGAATTTTAGTGACGCACGAACATTTAGACCATATCAGTGGGCTTGGTGTCATGGCGAGAAGATATCATTTACCTATTTTTGCTACAGCGGAGACTATCGATGCCATTCTCCATATGAAAAATCTTGGGAAGCTTGATAAGTCCTTATTTCATTCTATTAAGAAGGACTCCCCCTTTTATATCGGAGATTTAAAAGTCGAGGCATCGGCTACCTGGCATGATGCCGTTGACCCAGTATGTTATACATTTTTCCATAATCAGACAAAGGCGGCCATCGCCACAGATATGGGAGATTACGATGAATATCTCATTGATAAATTAAAGGACCTAGATATTCTTTTTTTGGAGGCAAATCATGATATACATATGCTGGAAGTCGGACCCTATCCCTATCAGTTAAAGAGACGAATTTTAGGAAAAAGGGGACATTTATCCAATGAGAGAGCTGGACAGCTTTTATCCGAGCTTATGAATGACCATCTAAAAAATATCTTTCTCGGTCATCTGAGTAAGGAAAATAATTACGAACAACTGGCCTATGAGACAGTGAAATTAGAATTATTCATGCAAAATAAGAGCATTGAAGATACCAATATTCATTTACAAGTAGCAAAAAAGGATACGCCATCTCAGATGGTATCTGTTCTTTCTTAAGTTAAGAAAAGGATAGAAAGAAAAAGATGGCAGCAGAAAGGAGGAAGGCCCAAGTTTATGGAGCCTAAATTATAATGAAAAAAATAATTATCACAGTATTAGGAAAAGATTCCGTTGGAATCATCGCAAAAGTATGTACTTATCTAGCGAATAATCATGTCAATATTTTAGATATCTCTCAGACAATTACAGGTGGATATTTTAATATGATGATGGTAGTGGAGCCAAAAGATGAGGCGAAGCCTTTTCCTGTTATGGCAAGTGAATTAGAGCAAATTGGCGAGGAGATTGGCGTATCGATTCGCACACAAAGAGAAGAAATTTTTAATATGATGCATAGAATCTAGTGAAGGAGTAAGATATGTTAAACATAAATGAAGTTATCGAGACGAATCAGATGATTCACGAGATGAATCTGGATGTCCGTACGATTACGATGGGAATTAGTCTTCTCGATTGCGTCGGTTCGACTCTCGATGAAGTAAAGAAAAATATTTATCAAAAAATCACGACAAAGGCGAAAGACCTCGTAAAAGTGGGAAAGGATATCGAGACAGAATTTGGTATTCCAATTGTAAATAAGAGAATTTCTATCACCCCGATTGCATTAATCGGCGGAAATGTATGTAAAAGCAGTGATGACTTTGTGGAGCTTGCAAAAGTACTCGATGAGGCAGCCAAGGAAGTCGGTGTAAACTTTATCGGAGGCTACTCTGCTCTCGTAAATAAAGCGATGACAAAGGCAGACGAGTATTTGATTCGCTCTATTCCAAAGGCACTTGCCGTGACAGAACGAGTATGTAGCTCTGTCAACGTAGGTTCCACTAAGACAGGCATCAATATGGACGCAGTCAAATTAATCGGAGAGATTATAAAAGAAACTGCCCTTTTGACAAAAGAAAGAGAATGCATTGGATGTGCTAAGTTCGTCGTATTTACGAATGCGCCAGATGATAATCCATTTATGGCGGGAGCATTTCACGGTGTAACTGAGGCGGATGTTGTCATCAATGTCGGAGTCAGCGGACCTGGTGTTGTAAAGCGTGCCATTGAAAAAGTACGAGGAGAAAATTTTGAAGTTTTATGTGAGACAATCAAAAAGACCGCTTTTAAGATAACTCGTGTCGGTCAGCTTGTGGCAAAAGAAGCTTCCAAAAGATTAAACACTCCATTTGGTATTATCGACCTCTCTCTCGCACCAACTCCTGCAGTGGGAGATAGCGTGGGAGAAATTTTAGAAGAGATTGGACTTGAGTATGCCGGTGCACCGGGAACAACTGCTGCCCTTGCTCTCTTAAATGACCAGGTAAAAAAGGGCGGTGTCATGGCATCCTCCTATGTCGGAGGCTTAAGTGGCGCATTTATTCCAGTCAGTGAGGACCAGAGAATGATTCAGGCTGTGGAGGCAGGCGCATTGACCCTTGAGAAATTAGAGGCGATGACTTGTGTATGTTCCGTTGGACTTGATATGATAGCCATTCCTGGAGATACGAGTGCATCGACGATTTCTGGCATTATCGCCGACGAGATGGCACTTGGTATGATTAACCAAAAAACAACAGCTGTTCGTGTTATTCCAGCCATCGGAAAAGGTGTCGGCGATAGAGTGGAATTTGGCGGACTTTTGGGATATGCACCAATTATGCCAGTCAATACCTTTAGCTGTGAGGCATTTGTCAACCGCGGTGGAAGAATTCCAGCGCCAATTCACAGCTTTAAAAACTAGAATAATAGAAAGAGATATGGATTATGAAGCGAGTTTTAAAAGATTTGAAACCTGAAAAAGTATTTTATTATTTTGAAGAAATATGTAAAATTCCGCACGGTTCTGGCAATACAAAAGAAATCAGTGATTACTGTGTCCAGTTTGCGAAAGAAAGAGGTCTAAAATATTATCAAGACGAGTGGAATAATGTAATTATAAAAAAAGCGGCAAGCAAAGGTTATGAGAATGTCCCAACGATTATCCTGCAAGGACATCTCGATATGGTCTGTGAAAAAGTAGCTGGATATGAGCATGATTTCTTAAAGGATTCTCTCTCTCTTGTCGTAGATGTAGATAAGGATGAGATATATGCTAAGGGTACAACGCTCGGCGGAGATGACGGTATCGCAATTGCCTACGCACTCGCAATCTTAGATGATGATAAGATTCCTCATCCTCCCCTGGAAGTTGTGATGACAACCGAGGAAGAGACAGGAATGGATGGAGCTCAAAATCTAGACTGTAGTAAGCTCTCTGGAAAATATATGATAAATATTGATTCCGAGGAGGAAGGCTCTGTCTTAGTCTCCTGTGCAGGAGGAATTACTGTCGATTCTACCATTCCTATTACTTATCAAAAAGCGGATGGAGTGGAATATGGCTTTCTTATCCACGGATTAAACGGCGGTCATTCTGGCACAGATATCGATAAACAGCGGGCGAATGCCATCGTATTACTTGGAAGATTTCTCGCTTTCTTGGAGAGAAAGAAACTTCCTTTCTCGATTCTCTCGATAGAAGGTGGAGGAAAAGATAATGCGATTCCAAGAGAGGGAAGTTTGACCTTTTTGATAGAGGAGGAAAATGAAGAAAAACTAAGCAAATGCCTTTCTTCGTTTGAACAAATAATCAAAGCCGAGTATCAATCCATCGAGCCCACTCTTTGTTTTTCCTTAAGAAAGGGCGAAAAAAAGAAAGATTGCGATGTATTTTGTGATGACTGCAAGCAAAAACTGATTACCTTTTTACTCAATGCGTTTTGTGGCGTTTATACAATGAGTATGGATACGCCAGGAATCGTGGAAAGCTCCTCCAATCTTGGAATCTTAAAGACGACAAAAGAAGGGCTTTGCTTTTGTTTTGCCACCAGAAGCTCAAAAGAGAGCCTTCGAGACCTTCTCGTTGAGAAATATAAAACATTGACCAAGGCTCTTGGCGGAACAATCTATGTAAGGGGAGCTTATCCAGCATGGGAGTATAAGAAAAACTCCCAATTAAGAAATTTGGCAGTCGATAAATATAGACAGCTGACAAACAAAGAGTTGGCTGTTCTTTCCATCCATGCTGGGTTGGAATGTGGCATTTTTACATCGAAAATGAAGGATTTAGATGTGATTTCCATCGGACCAGATATTTTGGATATCCACACACCGATGGAGAGACTTCGCATTCTATCTGTGGCCAGAGTATATGAGTATCTATTACTTTTACTCAAGGATGCAAAGGACTATCTATAATTCTAGAAAAAGGAGCAGAACCTGCTCTTATTAGGAGGTAAAAATGATAAATAATACAATGCGAGAATTGGCATTGACAGATGAAATTCTCATGCAAATCGAAAAACCAGCGAGATATATCGGCGGTGAAGTAAACTCTGTTGTGAAAAATCCAGACGAAGTGGATGTTCGTTTTGCCATGTGTTTTCCTGATGTCTATGAGATAGGGATGTCTCATCTAGGTATGAAAATTATCTATGATATGCTTAATAGAAGAGAAGATATTTACTGTGAGAGAGTGTTTTCTCCGTGGATAGATTTACACCAAAAGATGAAAGAGGAAAAGATTCCTCTGTTTGGATTGGAGTCGCAAGACCCGCTATTTCTATTTGATTTTTTAGCTATCACCATCCAGTATGAGATGTGCTATACGAATATTGTGCAAATTTTAGATTTGGCACAGATTGGTATTTTTTCCAGAGATAGAAGGGAAGATGCACCGATTGTTATCGGCGGTGGTCCTTGTACGTATAATCCAGAGCCACTTGCGGAATTTTTTGATATTTTTTATATCGGAGAGGGCGAGACGGTATATTTTGAATTGATGGACTTGTATAAGGAGCATAAGAAAAAGAAAACTTCGAGAAAAGAGTTTTTAAAAGAGGCTGCAAAGATTGAGGGAATGTACGTGCCTTCTTTGTATGATGTGACTTATAAAGAAGATAGAACTATCCAAACGTTTGAACCAATCGAGGAGGGAATTCCAACTAGGATTAAAAAACAAGTCGAGATGAATCTTGGAGATACGTATTATCCTAAGAAGCCTGTTGTTCCTTTTATGAAGGTGACACAAGATAGAGTTGTGTTAGAGATTCAAAGGGGATGTATCAGAGGATGTCGTTTTTGCCAAGCTGGAATGATTTATCGCCCAACGAGAGAGCGACCACTCTCTATGCTAAAGGAATATGCCCTCGATATGTTGAAAAACACAGGATATGACGAGATTTCCTTAAGTTCTCTAAGCTCAAGTGATTATTCTAAGCTAAAGGAACTGACTGAATTTTTAGTGGAACACTGTAGCGAGAAAAAGATTAATATCGCCCTCCCATCTCTTCGTATTGACGCTTTTTCTCTCGATGTAATGAGTAAAGTACAGGACGTCAAAAAGAGCAGCTTAACCTTTGCACCCGAAGCTGGCTCTCAGAGGATGAGAAATGTAATTAATAAAGGATTGACCGAGGAGGTTATCTTAAATGGAGCCAAGGAGGCTTTTCAGGGTGGCTGGAAGAAGGTAAAACTCTATTTTATGCTCGGACTTCCGACTGAGACAGAGGAAGATATGGCTGCCATTGCGAGCCTTTGCGAGAAGATTGCGATGACCTACTATAAGATGGATGCCAAGTATCGCAATAAGACTAGAGTTTCAGTCGGTGCGAGTGCTTCTTTCTTTATTCCAAAGCCTTTCACCCCTCTTCAGTGGGCACCGATGTGTGAATTGGAAGATTACGATAAAAAAGCGCATTTTGTAAATGACCAGATGAAGGCACAGCATAATCGAAAAAGTCTCAGCTTTAAATGGCATGATGCGAAGACGACAGTTTTAGAGGGAATCTTGGCAAGAGGCGATAGAAAGATTTCTAAGGTGATTTATGACGCCTACCAAAAGGGATGTATCTATGACGCTTGGACGGAGTTTTTTGATTTTGACAAATGGATGGAGGCGATGGAAGAAAATCATCTCTCCACTGCCTTTTATACGACGAGAACAAGAAGTCTTGATGAAGTTTTTCCATGGGATTTTATTGATATCGGCGTGACCAAAAACTTCCTAAAACGCGAGTGGGAAAAGGCGATGAAGGAGGAAGTGACGCCAAACTGTAAGATGCAGTGTTCAGGCTGTGGTGCTAATATATGGAAGGGAGGAGTCTGCGTTGAAAACAAGAATTAAGTTTCAAAAGATTGGTTATATTCGATTTATCGGACATTTAGATGTGCAGCGATATTTTCAGCAGGCATTTCGAAGAGCTGATATTCCAGTTCTCTATTCCAAGGGCTTTAGTCCTCATCCTCTCTTATCCTTTGCCTCCCCTCTTGGAATCGGCATGACAAGCGAGGGAGAGTACGCAGATATCGAGCTGGATGAAGAAAAAGTCTCTTCGTTTGATGAATTAATTGACCGATTAAACGCGGTGATGAATGAGGGAATCACAGTTTTGGACTGGAAGAGATTGGAGGATAAGGCGAAAAATGCGATGTCTTCTGTGGCAGCAGCCGATTATCAAATCTCCTTTCGACCAGGATATTATCCAAAGGAAGTTTTTTTACAAAGATGTGATGAATTCTTTAGGCAAGAAGAGATGGTTGTCCTAAAAAAGACAAAGCGCTCCCAAAAAGAAGAGAATATCCGACCTCTTTTATTAGAACTTCGACCTATGGGAGAATCGATTTTTGTAAAAACAGTATCTGGAAGTGCCAATAATTTAAAGCCAGAGCTTGTCATGAACGCTTTTTGTAATTATCTCGGTTATCCGTATGAGAAGATTGCGTTTTTTGTGCATCGATTAGAAACTTATATGAAAGTGGAAGACTCCTATGTCTCTTTACTATATCCGAGTGTGGAAGAAGAAAGATAGAAAAGGAAAAACGTATATACGTACGAAGCAAAGAGCATAAACAAACTTAATAGAAGGGAGGAAGGCTCTTTTCTCATGGCGAAAGTTGCGAGTGTCTGGGCCGAAAAAATGATGAAATCCGATGGGAAGTTAGTGATTACAAAGAAAAATGGATATATGATTACTGCCATGTGCGAGCAGGAGAAGCTTTCGGAAGTTTCCTTTGCATTCAGAGATGAGGCATCTATTTTAAATGATATTTATACCGCAAAGGTGAAAAATATTGTCAAAAATATCAATGCGGCGTTTCTAGAGATTTCGGATGGAATTTTATGTTATTATTCTCTTTTGGAGAATAAAACTCATAATTTCTTAAATCCAAAGAAGAATCAGACTCTCACAGTCGGAGATGAACTTCTCGTACAGATATCCAAAGAGGCTATCAAAAAAAAGGCACCGACGGCGACCTCGAATATCAACCTGACTGGAAAATATATTGTTCTCACCTCGGCAAATCAAAGAATTGGTATTTCTAATAAAATAGGAAATACCGAGGAGAGAAATCGGCTAAGACAGATTATGCAAGAATATAAAGACGATAAATACGGTGTGATTGTCCGAACCAACGCAGAGCAAGCTTCGCTAGAGACGCTAAAGAAGGAATTACTTGTTTTATCGGAGCAGATGGAGCAATTATTTGAAAAAGCAAAGTATCTTTCTTGCTTTTCCCGTGTCTATCAGGCGCCTGCTGCCTATCTGATGGATATTAGAGACCAAAATGAGCAGCAGTTAGAAAAGATAATTACCGACGATAAGGATATCTATGAGGAATTAAAAAAGCATTTGATGATTTATCAGCCAATGGATTTGAAGAAATTAGAATTGTACGAGTCAGAAACCGTTTCCCTGTGGACATTATATGGATTAGAAAAGCAGATAAGGGAAGCGATGTCCGAGAAGGTTTGGCTAAAATCTGGCTCCTATCTTATCATTCAACCGACCGAGGCGATGGTCGTCATTGATGTAAACACAGGAAAATCAATTGGAAAAAAGCAAGCCGAAAAACATTTCCTCCGTGTCAATTTGGAGGCGGCAAAAGAAATCGCAAGACAGCTTCGACTTCGGAACTTATCTGGTATTATCATCGTAGACTTTATCGATATGGAGGAAGAAGAAAGCAGGGATACTCTTTTAAAAGAATTCAGTCTCTTATTAAAGCAAGACAGAATTCAAGCGAACTTGATTGATATGACAAAGCTCGGTCTTGTTGAGATTACAAGAAAAAAAGTGAAAAAGCCGATTTATGAGCAGATTTCCTCTATTGATACGCTATTCCTATAAAAATTTTTCCAAAAATATTGACATGTGAAAAATTTCATGATAATATTTAGAAGATGCCGCACAGCGAGGTTTAGGAAAGTTCTCAGTTTGATTGAGACACCGTAGTTTGGCGAGAATATATTAGGAGGTGCAATATGTACGCTATTATTGCAACAGGTGGAAAGCAGTATAAAGTAAGCGAAGGCGATGTGATCTACGTAGAGAAATTAGGCGTAGAAGCTGGAGCTGAGTATACATTTGACCAGGTGCTTATGGTAAGCGGAGAAGAGGTAAAGATTGGTAACCCTACAGTTGAGGGTGCTACTGTTACAGCTTCTGTTGTTGGAGATGTAAAAGGTAAGAAAGTTATCGTTTACAAGTACAAGAGAAAAACAGGCTACCACAAGAAACAAGGTCATAGACAAGCATTCACAAAAGTAGAGATTAAAAAGATTAACGCTTAATTGGTGATTGTATGACAAGCATTATCATCTATCGGGATAGCCATCATAATTTTAAAGGCTTTAAGACGATGGGACACGCCGGACAGGGCGAATACGGACAAGATATTGTCTGTGCTTCTATATCTGTTCTGGCTATAAATACAGTCAATTCATTAGAACAGTTTACGAAGGATAAGTTCAAAGTAACATCCGATGAGGAGAGTGGTCTTATCGAACTTTACTTTGAAGGTCCAGTAAGCAAAGAGGGCACGTTATTGATGAAATCTTTCGTGCTCGGGTTAGAGGGAATTGAAGAAGCTTACGGCTCTCGATATATAAAAGTATCTTTTAAGGAGGTGTAACGACATGATGAAAATGAACCTTCAATTTTTCGCTCACAAAAAGGGAGTTGGTTCTACAAAGAACGGTAGAGATTCCGAGTCCAAGAGATTAGGTGCGAAAAGAGCAGACGGACAATTTGTAAAAGCTGGTAACATCCTTTACAGACAGCGTGGAACAAAGATTCACCCAGGTGAGAACGTTGGACGTGGCGGTGATGATACATTATTTGCTTTAGTAGATGGTGTAGTTCGCTACGAGAGAAAAGGAAGAAGCAGAAAGCAGTGTTCTGTACATCCAGTTGCGTAGTACAGATAGAAGTTAAGACAGAGGATGCCATCGGCAACCTCTGTTTCTTTTTGTTGAGTAAAATTTCATAAAATAGAGCAAAATCTTAATAGAACAGAAAGGAAGTGAGAAAGATGTTTGCAGACCGTGCAAAAATATTTATTCGCTCTGGAAAGGGTGGAAACGGACATGTGAGTTTTAGAAGGGAACTTTATGTTCCAAACGGTGGTCCAGACGGCGGCGACGGCGGCAAGGGCGGCGACCTTATCTTTGTCGTAGACCCGGGTCTCAATACGCTGACAGATTTTCGTCATATTAGAAAATACTGTGCCGAGGACGGAAAAGAAGGCGGCAAGAGAAAATGTGCTGGCGCCAGCGGTGAGGACAAGATTGTAAAAGTACCGCCTGGAACGATAATAAAAGAGGCAGAGACAGGAAAAGTTATTTTGGATATGTCAAATAAAACGGAACCAGTTGTATTACTTCGAGGTGGAAGAGGTGGAAAAGGCAATCAACATTACGCCACCTCCGTTATGCAAGCTCCAAAATACGCACAGCCAGGTCAAAAAGCACAAGAACTCTGGGTTATCCTAGAACTTAAAGTAATCGCAGATGTCGGGTTAGTTGGATTCCCAAATGTAGGAAAATCAACCTTTTTATCCCGCGTGACAAATGCAAAGCCAAAGATTGCCAACTATCATTTTACAACATTACAGCCAAATCTCGGTGTCGTGGATTTGTCAGAGGGAAATGGGTTTGTCATCGCCGATATTCCTGGCATTATAGAGGGCGCCTCCAAGGGAGTGGGACTTGGACTTGAGTTTTTACGCCATATCGAGCGCACAAAAGTCATGATTCATATGATTGACGGAGCCTCTGTCGAGGGAAGAGACCCGATTGCGGATATCAATGCCATCTTGGAGGAACTAAGAGAGTACGACCCGAATATATTAAAACGCCCACAGGTTATTGCAGCTAATAAGATGGACGCTCTCTTAGAAGAAGATAGAGAGCTTGTATTGGAATTACTCCGTGAGGAGTTTGAGACGAAAAAACCAGAGGAAGAGAAGATGAAAGTTTTTCCTATTTCTGCAGTAAGTGGCGAGGGACTTTCGGAGCTTTTATGGTATGTGAACGACTTATTAAAAAATTACAGTGAAGAGCCAATTGAGTTTGAGACGGAATATACGATTGACGATATCGAGGAGGTCGAAGAACCTGTTATTGTGTATTTTAACGAGGAAGACCAAGTATATGATATCGAGGGACCTAGAATCGAGAAAATGCTTGGCTATACGAACTTAGAATCAGAGAAGGGATTTGATTTCTTCCAGAAGTTCTTAAAAGATAACGGCATTTTAAAACAACTAGAAGACCTCGGTATTCAAGACGGCGATACCGTGCGACTGTATAATCTCGAATTTGATTATTATAAATAAAAAAAGAAAGGATAAGTATGACAAGTAAGGAAAGAGCTTATTTAAAAGGACTTGCGATGAATATCGACCCGATTTTTCAGGTTGGGAAATCCTCTTTGACTCCAGAATTTATTACAGCTATCAGAGAGGCAATCGACGCAAGAGAGTTAATTAAAATTTCTGTATTAAAAAACTGTATGGATGACCCGAGAGAGATAGCAGATGTTTTGGCTGACAGAACGAGGTCACAAGTAGTACAAGTCATTGGCAAGAAGATTGTATTATACAAAGAATCCAGGGAGAATAAGAGAATCTATCTGCCTGGTGAGAAATTGCCAAAAGAAAAAGGGAAAAGATAAATGGAACGAGAGAAAATAGGGATTATGGGAGGAACCTTTAATCCCATCCATTTTGGGCATTTATTGTTGGCAGAGGCAGCTTACGAGCAATGTGGTCTCGATAAAGTATTGATTATGCCGACGAAAAATCCGTATTATAAAAAAATTTCAAAACAGATCACTGACCAGACGAGAATTGATATGGTAAAATTAGCGATTGCGGATAATCCTCATTTTGAATTTTCCGATTTGGAGCTTCAAAAAAAAGAGAGGTCATATACAGCAAAGACATTATCACAGCTTCAGACGGAGAATCCAAATACCGATTATTTCTTTTTAATGGGAGCAGACTCCCTTTTTCATATGGATACGTGGAAAACACCACAAAAGATTTTTAATACCTCCACCATTGTCGTGGCATGTAGAAATGATATGTCCTCCTCAGCCCTTCAAAGTCAGGTGGAATATCTGGATAATAAGTACGATAATGTAAAGATTATTATTTTAAATAGTCCAAATATGGAGATTTCTTCCAATGATATCCGAAAGAGAAGAAGAGAAAAGAGAAGTATTCGCTATTTTTTACCGAGAGAGGTCGAACAGTATATTGAGGAAAATAAACTCTATATTGAGGAAGAAAAGGCATAAACTATCTACTTAGAGTTTTTCCAAATAGAATGAGTAAAAGAGGTGCGCTTTATGTATACAAGAGAAGAGATGAAATTGATATTAAAAAGTAAGATGACTGAGAAGCGTTATGAGCATACACTTGGAGTGGAATATACTTGTGCATGTCTTGCAATGCGTTATGGGATTGATATGGAAAAAGCCATGACAGCGGGCTTACTGCATGACTGTGCCAAGCATCTGCTGCCAGAAAAAAAGCTTCAAAAATGCAAAAAATATCATCTACCTGTTCAAGAGTTTGAGAGAAAAAATCCAGAGCTTTTACATGCAAAGCTTGGCGCGTATTTTGCGGAACATAAATACGGTGTAAAAGACAGTGAGATTTTATCTGCCATCACCTGGCATACAACCGGACGCCCAGCGATGACGATGCTCGATAAGATTGTCTATATTGCAGATTATATCGAGCCAAATAGAAATCAAGCTCCAAATTTACCGATTGTGCGAGATTTGGCATTTAAGGATATCGACTTATGTCTTCTCACTATTTTGCAAGATTCCCTCGATTACTTAAATACAAAAAAAGCTGCTATTGACCCTATGACAAAGGAAACTTATGATTATTATGTAAATTTTGTGGAAAGATAAATTTTTCTTAGAAAACGGTATTATTTTCTAGCTAGACTAGACGAAGAGACAATAAAAATAAAAGAGAAATAAGGAGGAAACTATGAGCGAAAAAACTTTGGATATGGCAAAGATTGCTTATCACGCTCTTGAGGAGAAAAAAGCGGTAGATATTCGTGTTATCGATATCCGAGAAATCTCCGTTCTTGCGGATTATTTTATTATTGCGAGTGGAACGAATAAGAATCAGGTTCAAGCGATTGCAGATGAAGTGGAAGAGGAAATGCATAAAGCTGGATACGAGGCAAAGGGCAGAGAAGGATATAGTTATGCAAACTGGATTTTACTTGATTATAGAGATATTGTAGTTCATATATTTGACCAGGAGAATCGACTCTTCTATGACCTTGAGAGAATCTGGAAGGATGGGAAAGAGGTTTCTTTTGAGTAATGAATGATGGTGTAAAATTTTTGTTAGTTGGATGATTGCTGTAGTGGAAGGAGACGCGAAGAGAGTTTGGTGGTTAGGGGTGGGAGAAGAGACGCGAAGAGAGACCGTCGATATATTCTCCAAAAACACGTTCGTTCCCACGGTTTTTCGACATACGCTG
>JAUUSJ010000064.1 GCA_030841965.1 Blautia sp. | reverse complement strand
GACCGGAGTGGAACGTAGATGCGGGAGCACATTGTGCGGAGCAATCTGGTATCAAGGGGGCAAAAGACTTTTTGACCCCAACATTATTATCATAGAGGTGGATTATGGGAAGAATATTATTATGTAGCTCCAAGATAGCGAAACGACCCTATGAGTTTGCAGATATTGGGATTTCTGTCAGCTCCTATGAGGAACTTTGCTTCTTTTTGAGAACATATCTTGTGCTTTGGATGAATACAAAGAGGGATGAGAGTCTAGCAGATTGGATAGAGGAACAGTTAGATATGCCGCTTTTGGCACAGAAGGTTAGACGCTGTCATAATAAGAGAGATATGCTCTTTGAGATTATTAAAAATGGAGCTTATTTTAATGAGCAGGAAGTCTCAGAAATTGAGCAAGAGTATGACGATGCTCTCGGAAAGAAAATGTGGGAGAAAAAGCTTGAGATGGGAAATATTTATCTCTACCACAAGAAATATGAGAGAGCGCTGGAATGCTATGATTATATTTTAATGCAAGAAGAGCGTGAGATTACCGAGGAGATTATCGGAAAAGTATACCATAATTGCGGTATCGCCTATGCGTATTCTTTTGAATTTGACCAGGCTGAGGAGAGTTTTTATAATGCATATGAGAAAATCTGGGCAGAGAAATCATTAAATTCCTATCTTTTAATGTTATGTGTCAATCATAAAGAAGAAGAGGCAATGAAAAAGATAAAGGCGATGGGGCTTACAAAGGAGAGATATAGTGCGATTTTGGATGAAATTCATATCTCATCTCGAACCTATAAGGGAACATCGGATTATCTCAAGCTTCAAAGAGGAATCTTTAATAAAGAAAATGGACAGAGTGAGTCCTACGATAGGAAAAAGAGAGAAATTTTGAAAAAATGGAAGAAAGAATTTCGCTCAGAATTAGTATAAATATAAGAAATACTTGCATTGTTTGGAAATTTATACTATTCTATAGAAATATAGAAAAGCAAGTGATTACCTCCGAAAGGTGGGTAGTTTATTTGACTTTAGATAGATTTATGGAGGAAGAAAAATGGCAAAAGAATTAGACAAGACCTATAACCCCTCTGAGATTGAGGAGAGGTTATATCAAAAATGGATTGATAATAAATACTTCCATGCGGAAGTAGATAAGGATAAAAAACCTTTCACAATCGTGATGCCGCCACCAAATATCACAGGACAGCTTCATATGGGACATGCACTTGATAATACACTTCAAGATATTTTAATTCGTTTTAAGAGGATGCAAGGCTATAGTGCATTATGGCAGCCTGGAACAGACCATGCGAGTATCGCGACGGAGGTTAAGATTATCGATAAGCTTCGTGAGGAGGGAATCGAGAAGGAAGACCTCGGAAGAGAGAAATTTCTAGAAAGAGCGTGGGAGTGGAAGAAGGAGTACGGCGGACGTATCACAAGTCAGCTTCGAAAACTCGGTTCTTCCTGTGACTGGGATAGAGAGCGTTTTACGATGGATGAGGGATGCTCAAAGGCAGTTGCCGATGTTTTTGTTCGATTATATGAGAAGGGCTATATTTATAAGGGCTCTCGTATTATTAACTGGTGCCCAGTATGCCAGACATCTATCTCTGATGCAGAGGTTGAGCATGTGGACCAGGCGGGACATTTTTGGCATATTAATTATCCGCTCGCTGACGGCGAGGGAGTAATTGAGATTGCCACGACAAGACCAGAAACTCTGCTCGGAGATACGGCGGTTGCGGTACATCCAGAAGATGAGAGATATAAGGACTTAATCGGAAAAGAACTTATCTTGCCTCTTGTCGGCAGAAGAATTCCTATTGTGGCAGATGAGTATGTAGATAAGGAGTTTGGAACAGGTGCGGTAAAGATTACACCTGCGCATGACCCTAACGATTTTGAGGTTGGAAAACGTCATAATTTAAGAGAAATCAATGTGATGAACGACGACGCCACAATCAACGAAAATGGCGGAAAATACGCTGGTATGGACCGCTATGAGGCGAGAGAGGCGATTGTAAAAGATTTAGAGGAGCAGGGATATCTAGTAAAGATTAAGGAACATGAGCATAATGTTGGAACGCATGATAGATGTAAGACAGTTATCGAGCCTATGATTAAGCAGCAGTGGTTCGTGAAGATGGAAGAGCTTGCAAAACCTGCGATTGAGACATTGAAGAACGGAACTTTAAAGTTAGTTCCAGAGCGTTTTGATAAGATTTATTTACACTGGCTTGAAAATATCAAAGACTGGTGTATTTCCAGACAGCTTTGGTGGGGACATAGAATTCCAGCCTACTACTGTGATGAATGTGGGGAGACAGTCGTAGCGAAAGAAGCGCCAAAGATTTGCCCACGTTGTGGTTGTACCCATTTGACTCAGGACGAGGATACATTGGATACATGGTTTAGCTCGGCTCTTTGGCCATTTTCCACTCTTGGCTGGCCGGAAAAGACAGAAGAACTTGAGTATTTTTATCCGACAGACGTATTAGTGACGGGATATGATATTGTATTTTTCTGGGTTATCCGTATGGTATTTTCAGGACTAGAGTATACAGGAAAGACACCATTCCATACTGTATTATTCCATGGATTAGTCAGAGATTCCCAGGGAAGAAAGATGAGTAAATCTCTCGGAAATGGTATCGACCCATTAGAGGTTATTGATAAATACGGCGCCGATGCGCTTCGCTTCACTCTGGTGACTGGAAATGCCCCTGGAAATGATATGCGTTTTTACTGGGAGAGAGTGGAAGCGAGCAGAAACTTTGCCAATAAAGTATGGAATGCATCCCGTTTTATGATGATGAATATCGAGAAGGCAGATTTAAGTGGTGTCAAATTAGAAGATTTGACTGACGCAGATAAGTGGATTTTGTCAAAGATGAATACTCTAATTAAAGATGTCACACAGAATATGGAAAATTATGACCTTGGAATTGCGGTTCAAAAACTATATGATTTTATCTGGGAAGAATTCTGTGATTGGTATATCGAGATGGTAAAACCTAGACTATACCAAGACGAGGATGAGACAAAGGCAGCAGCTCTTTGGACTCTTAAGACAGTGCTCACCGATGCGTTAAAATTATTGCATCCATATATGCCGTTTATTACGGAGGAGATTTTCTGTAATCTCTCTGATGAGGAGTCGATTATGATTTCCTCTTGGCCAGAGTACAAGGAAGAGTATCATTTTGCGAAGGAAGAGTTTGCGGTTGAGACAATCAAGGAGGCGGTTCGCACAATTCGAAATGTCCGCGCACAGATGAATGTACCTCCAAGCAAAAAGGCGAAAGTATATGTGACAGCAGAGGCTCCAAATATCAGAGAGATTTTTGAAAATAGCAAGGTATTTTTTGCTACACTCGGATATGCGAGCGAGGTTCTTGTACAGGCAGATAAGACAGGAATTGAGGAGGATGCTGTCTCCGCAGTGACATCCGCAGCGACGATGTATATGCCGCTTGAGGAGCTGATTGACAAGGAAAAAGAAATCGAGAGATTGAAAAAAGAAGAGAAGAAATTAGTCGGGGAGCTAAAACGCGCCAACGGCATGTTGAGTAATGAGAAATTCATGAGCAAAGCTCTGGCAAAGAAAATAGAAGAAGAAAAAGCAAAATTAGAGAAATATGAGAAGATGATGGCTCAAGTAAAAGAGCGTCTCGCTCAGCTTGGTGTAAAATAATTTACATGATACTAGGGTTCCAAGTTCCAAAATCCTCTTGCAAGCAAGCTTTCATCGGATTTTAGACCTTTTGACCCTGGTATCATCATATTTTGAAGTATTTTAAGAGATTTATCCTCTCCCTGTCAAAAAGGGGAGAGGATTTCTTCTTGAAAATAAATGGAAAATACTGTAAAATACTATCAGAGTTTTAGAAAGTCCTATTGCGGGACACTAAGTTTTATACATCGAGGAGGAAATTATGACGTATCAGGAGGCAGAACAATATATTTTAAATATACCAAGGTTTAGCAAAAAAACAGGATTGGATAATATAAAAGAATACCTAAAGAGATTAAAAAATCCACAGGATAATTTTTATACGATTCATATTGCTGGCACGAATGGAAAGGGCTCTGTCTGTAATTATTTGGACTCAGTACTAAGAGAGGCTGGGTATCATACTGGATTGTTTACTTCTCCACATCTTGTGACGATGAGAGAGAGAATGAGAGTCGACGGTGAGATGATTTCCAAGGAGGAGTTCTTAGAAATTTTTCATAGAATAAAAGCTATGACAGATGAGATGAGAGAAGAGGGTTTTTTGCATCCGTCTTTTTTTGAGTGGGTTTTTCTCATGGCAATTGTTTTTTTTGCTGAGAGGGGGATACAGATTTGTATTTTGGAGACCGGACTTGGAGGAAGATTGGATGCCACGAATGCGATAGAAAGCGACGCCTCTGTCATCACATCATTAAGCTATGACCATATGCAGTATCTTGGAGATACCTTAGAGAAGATTGCCATAGAGAAGGCTGGAATTATAAAGAGAGGAAAGCCTTGTTTTTCTGTCTGGCAAAAGCCGGAGGCGACAAAGGTTCTTGAAAACACGGCGAGTGAGAGAGGGAGTTCTCTCTATATGTTGGAGAGAAGGTGGATTACTGGATATGAGCAGGAGCGAGAGGGAATCAAGTTTTTTCTTGGAGAAAATAAGGAAGAATACCATATTTTAACAAAAGCTTACTATCAGATAGAAAATGCAGCTCTGGCAATTATGGTTTTGCACCATTTATTTCCTAAAATTCAGCAAGAAGTCATAAAAAAGGGATTGAAAAAAACGCTGTGGGAAGGTAGAATGGATAGTGTGACTTCCAATATTATCGTAGATGGAGCGCATAATGAGGATGCTATCGAGAAGTTCTGCATGACGATACAAAAGTTTTATCACTCATATAAGAAGAGCCTTTTATTTGCAGTTGCCGATGATAAGGATGATACAGGGATGATTGAGTACTTATGTGCGAATTGTCAGTTTGAGAAAATTATGGTGACGCAGATTCACGGTGCGAGAGCGACTTCGGTAGAGGAAATTTTTAATCTGTTCCAACAACATACAAAAGCAGATATATGGGTAGAGAGCGAGTTGGAGAAAGCATACGAGAAGATGAAGCATAGCTTAGAAAAGGACGAGCTATTATTTTGTGTAGGCTCACTCTACTTAGTAGGGAGTATTAAAGCTTTAGAAGAGAGGAAGGGTAGAGCAAATGATTGATTTTAAAAAGGAACTGGAAAAATTTAAGCCGTGCATGAACACTGATGAGGTGGAGGAGGCAATCTATGGCAGCGATTTAAAAGACTTGACGGATATCATGCGAGAAGTGATAGAAGAATTTAGAGAGAATGAGAAATTAAGTGATAAGCAATTTGTAGTAAAGATGAAAGAAGAGATAAAAGAAGAACTGGAGGAGGAGAGAGCAAAAGAAGAGGAGAGAGAATCTGTGAATACTTTTTTTGTATCTGGAAAGCCAGTAGATATAAAAGATGAGGTGGAGGAGAGTTTGACTGAGCAGACTTTTCATGAACGAGAGGAAGAAAAAGCCCAAGACAGCGCAGAAGAGAGAATGGAACAGACGATACAGACGGAAGAAACCAATAAGAGCGAAGAAGATAAAGGTGAGGCCAAATGAAATGTATGAAATGTAATAGCACTCTGACAGAGAATGGATATTGCAGTCACTGTGGATTTAATATATCTCATTTGATTAAGTCGAAGAATACAGCAGGATGGTACTATAATTGCGGCTTAGAGAAAGCGAAAAATCGAGAATTAAGTGATGCAGCTGCCCTTTTAGAGATTGCTTTAAGCTTTGATAAAGAATATATTGATGCGAGAAATCTTCTTGGATTAATCTATCACGAGATGGGACAGGTTGCCAGGGCAATGCACCAGTGGGTTATCAGTATCAATATTGACATAGAGGATAATATCGCTGTAGAGTATTTACAGCAGTACCAAGAAGACGAGAATGCGATGCAGAAGGTAGATAGAGGTGTGAATTTATATAATCAGACTCTCTATAGCGCACGTCTTGGAAAAGAGGGAATGGCTCTTTTAAAGATTGAGGAATGTTGTTTCGTATCCCCGAATTTTGTCGATGCCCATTTGCTCCGTGCTCTTCTTTATATGAATAAAAAAGATTGGGAGCAGGCAAAGAAGGCGATTAAGGATGTTTTAAAAATTGACAGACATAATCCAACGGCACTTCGCTATCTGAATGAGATTTCTTCTTACGATATGGAGAAGGGATATCAGGAAGCGCTAGACGCATTTTTGCCTGAGGCGAAGAAGGAAGAAAAGAAAGAAAAAGATGAGGCGATAAAGGCGGCAGAGCCTTCGAGGAAGATTAAGGAGATAAAAAAGGAATCTCCAAAGAAAGTGCCTATCAAGGAGGAGAAGAAAGAGCAATCTCCAAAAAATGGCAATGGATATCTAAAGCTTGTGGCAGGACTTGTGGCAGGTATTGCGATGGGTGTGATTGTCATGTGGGCGATGCTTGTTCCGATGAATCAATCCTTTGCGGAACAGATTAATTATGTGAGAAATCAGATGTCTCAAGAAGAGCCTTCGAAACAAACTACGGCGAAGAATGACGGGACAAATTCTACAAAAGATTCTAATACAACGGATGATTCTAAGAAAGATTCCGACACAACGGATGAATCGACGAATGATTCTACGGAGAATTCCAATATAACTGCAGAGATAGCAGATTATACTGGAGAGGGTGATAAAAAAGGTATTATGGACTATATGGTAATTGCCATGGGTCATTATAAAGACGGCAATGCTGTCAAGGCGGCAAAGGCCCTTATGAAGGTAGATGAGGATAAGTTAGTATCGGATTCTTCCAAAGAAAAATACGACGAGATTAAGAAATCAACGTTTGGAGAGGCATCCACACAGCTTTATAATTCTGGTATGGAATCTTATGATGCGGGAGATTATGAGGATGCGGCTGACGATTTTGAGTTAGCATATGAAATTGATGATAGTAATGTGGAAGCGTACTATTTTCTTGGTCTTTGCTATCAAAATACAGACCAGGTAGAAAAGGCGAGAGAAGTATACGAAGAAATTAATAATAAATTTAAAGGTTCTGACAGAGAACACGATGCAAAAGATCGTTTGACAGAGATGGGATACTAATATTCTAAGATTTCTTAGAGGTTAGGGAATGACCGAAAGATTAGGAGGTTCGCTAACCTCTGAGAGAGACGATTTGCACCGTGTTCTCTCTTTTTGTGAAAGGGGAAAGTATGGGAGAAAATTTTCAAATGTATAAGAAGTTTTTGTTGATTCAGCTACCCAGAGAGCTTGACCAGTATCAGGCAGATAAAATCAAGAGGGAATGCGAGATTTTATTTATGGACCAGTGGGTGAAAAATATGGTACTTGATTTTAGTGAGACTGAAATGATGGATAGTTCTGGGGTTGGTATGATTATAGGAAGATATAAGCAGGTTTCTGCGTTAGGTGGCAAGATTTATGTTATTCATATGAATAAAGTAATACAAAAGATAGTACAGATTTCAGGACTTTATAAAATTATAACGGAGTTGGAAGACTTGGATACAGCCAAAAAATGTATTAGCTAGGAGGGATAGATGATGACGACAAACCAGGTGACAGTAGAATTTGTCAGTAACCCAGAAAACGAGAGATTAGCGAGAGTTATGATATCTGCGTTTAGCACTGTGCTCGACCCGACTTTGGAGGAGATGGCAGATATGAAAACAGCTGTATCCGAGGCCGTGACAAATGCAATTCTTCATGGATATGAAAAAAAGCGAGGGATGATTTGCATGGAATTACAGAGGAAGAACCGAACGATTACGGTGAAGATATCAGATAAGGGGGAGGGAATTGAGAATATTGAAAAGGCGATGGAGCCTTTATATACGACAAAACCAGACCAAGAGAGAACAGGAATGGGATTTTCTTTTATGGAGGCGTTTATGGACGAGCTTGATGTAGTCTCGAAGGTGGGAGAGGGAACCACAGTGACAATGAAAAGAACCATCCCAAAAAGGGAGCAATATAGAAAGTAGAGGGGTAGTTTGGACCAGACATTAGAGTTGCTAAAGCTTGCAAAAGAAGGTCAAAAAGCGGCAAAAGAAACACTAGTGTTAGAAAATAGGGGACTTGTATGGAGTGTGGTAAAGAGATTCCAAAATCGAGGCTTGGACAGCGAGGATTTATTCCAGATTGGATGTATCGGTCTTTTAAAATGTATCGATAAATTTGATTTATCTTATGGTGTGAAGTTTTCAACTTACGCTGTTCCAATGATATCCGGAGAAATCAAGCGATTTTTGCGTGATGATGGGATGATTAAAGTGAGCAGAACGCTAAAAGAGCTTGCCTACCGCGCTTATCAATGTCAGGAAAAACTACAAGAGAAATGGGGAAGAGAGCCTACTATCACAGAAATCGCAGATGAGATAGGAGTAGAATGCGAGGAGCTCGCGCTGGCGTTGGATGCGAGCAGTGAGGTGGAGTCTTTATACCAGCCAATCTACCAAAAAGAGGGACAGGAAATTTTATTAATGGATAAATTGGAGGAGGAGGATGAGGAAGAACATTTGGTAAATCGTCTATTTTTGCAGGAGGTATTGGCTGGGCTTGAGGAAGAGGATAGACAGCTGATTATTCAAAGATATTTTGAGGATAAGACACAGTCTGCAATTGCAAAGGAGATGGGAGTTTCACAGGTACAGATTTCCAGAAGAGAGAAAAAGATTTTAAATGAGATAAGACAAAAACTTTCGTGAGCTAAAAATAGGGGCTATCAGAAAATAGAAAGTTTTCAGCAGATATCCATGAGTTTTTTGAGAAACTTCGATATCCTGTTTGAAAAATCTATCTTCCATAGTCCCTATTTCTCTGATTTTAATCTTCCTCTTCCTCAAAATCCAGGTTGAATTCTTCGTCATCTTCCACAGAGTCCAGTAAAGCGTCAAAAGCATCTGCCACCTTTTCATACTCCTCGTCAGATTCGATATTATTTAGCTCTACCTCGTTTGTATCTTCCAATTCTTTAAACTCATAGATAAGAACATCTGCGTCCATATCCTCGTCGTTTGTATTAGGGTCTATCGGAAGAAGGGCGATATAATCTTTATCCTCCACAGGGAAGATTGCGATTACGCTGCAATCTAAGACAGCTCCGTCGTCAAGTGTTAAAGTAATCATTGGCATTTCTTCGTTCATAATATTTACCTCGTCTAATAAATTCTGTTAAAAAGCTCTATGGGTTACTTTTTTTAACTATACTGGAAATGAAGTAAAAAAGCAAGAAAAATTTTTTTCTAAGGTCTATTGATTTCTTTTGCATTTACCCATATAATGATAAAAGCATTGTAAAAAATGAAGTAAGTTTCCATTTGAGTATATAGCAATGAAATTTAAATTAAAGGAGGATGGAGATGGATAATAACCAAAATAAAAAACCAGAAAAAAATACGGGTAAGATTCGCTCATTGATTATTATTTTAGTTGTGAGCTTAATGGTTACTTTTATGATTAACAGTGTCATGAATCGAATTTATGAGGGGGAGAAGGAAAAGATAACCTACAGTGAATTTGTTGATATGGTCGAAAACAAAGAGGTAAAAAGTGTCGTAGATAATGGAGAGACACTTCTTATTACACCGAAGGAACAGAGCAATCCGATGGTGAAAAAGACTTACTATACAGTAAAAGTAAGTGATTACCAGCTGACAGACCGTTTAGTCGATGCAGGTGTCACCTTTGAGAGAAAGGAGTCTGACGGTTCACAGACAGTACTCAGTATTTTGAGTTATATTTTGCCGTTTGTTTTTGTTTACGGAGCCTTTTATTTTATTATGCGTAATATGGGAAAAGGTGGCGGCATGATGGGAAACGTTGGAAAGAGTAATGCAAAAGTCTATGTGGAGAAGAAGACGGGTGTTACTTTTGCAGATGTCGCAGGGCAGGAAGAGGCGAAGGAATCTCTGACAGAGATGGTCGATTTCCTTCATAATCCAGGAAAATATTTAAAAATCGGTGCGAAACTTCCAAAGGGAGCTCTCCTTGTAGGACCTCCGGGAACTGGTAAGACATTACTCGCCAAGGCAGTTGCGGGAGAGGCGAATGTTCCATTTTTCTCTCTCTCAGGTTCTGATTTTGTGGAGATGTTTGTCGGTGTCGGTGCATCCAGAGTACGTGATTTGTTTAAACAGGCGCAGTCGATGGCCCCATGTATTATATTTATCGATGAGGTGGATGCAATCGGTAAGAGTCGTGACAGCCATTATGGCGGTGGAAACGATGAGAGAGAACAGACTTTGAATCAGTTATTAGCGGAGATGGACGGATTTGATACATCAAAGGGACTTGTCATTTTGGCGGCGACGAACCGCCCAGAGGTACTTGACAAGGCGCTTCTTCGTCCGGGACGTTTTGACAGAAGAGTCATCGTGGAAAAGCCAGATTTAAAGGGAAGAATTGAGACGTTAAAAGTACATTCCAAAAATGTTTTATTAGATGAAACAGTAAACTTTGAAGAGATTGCGCTTGCGACATCAGGTGCGGTCGGCTCTGACCTTGCGAATATGGTAAATGAGGCCGCTCTTTTGGCTGTAAAGGAGGGCAGGAATGCCGTGAGTCAGTCAGATTTATTTGAGGCGGTCGAGGTTGTCATTGCGGGTAAGGAGAAGAAAGATAGAATTTTAAGTGAGAAAGAAAAGCAGATAGTATCTTATCATGAAGTAGGACATGCACTTGCGATTGCGCTTCAAAAACATACAGAGCCAGTTCAAAAGATTACGATTGTTCCAAGAACGATGGGAGCACTCGGCTATACGATGCAGGTTCCAGAGGAGGAGAAGTATCTGATGAATAAAGAGGAGATGCTCTCGGAGCTTGTCACATTATTTGGCGGACGAGCAGCGGAGGAAGTGAAGTTCCACTCTGTGACGACTGGCGCCTCGAACGATATCGAGAGAGCAACATCGATTGCCAGGGCGATGGTGACGCAGTACGGTATGTCGGATAAATTTGGATTGATTGGTCTAGAGTCGATTGAAAACCGTTATCTGGATGGAAGAGCAGTCCTTAACTGCTCAGACGTGACGGCAGCGCAGATTGACGAGGAAGTCATGCGTATCTTAAAGGAGGCGTACGATAAGGCGCTTTCACTGATTAGGGCGAATATAGATAAATTAGACGAGATTGCAGCGTTCTTGATTGAGAAGGAGACGATCACAGGAAAAGAGTTTATGGATATCTTTGAGGGAAAGAATAAACCAGAGGCATCCGAGGATGTTGAGACTGTGGTTGCGAACATAGAAGAGGTAAACTCGACGGATTCAGAAGGTTCTAAGGAGACTGAAAGTCCGGATTTGGATTCAGAAGTTTAATCTTATCGTTTGGCTATTTAAGCTGTTAAATTTATTGAGTTTAATTTGATAGAGAGAAAAGAGAGTATGTAAGTGACTTGAGAAGATTGAGGATTACATACTCTCTTTTACTATGAAACTCCAAGAATTCGAGGCGTAAGCCGAAGAATGATTGGTATGTTTCATGTACACAAGGGACACTTAGCGAGGTGGATAGGGAGGAAAAATGTTTGATATTAAAGAGGAATTGAAAAAATTGCCAGAGAGCCCTGGCGTGTATATTATGCATAATGCCGCCGATGAGATTATTTATGTTGGAAAGGCGGTTGTGCTGAAAAATCGTGTGAGACAGTATTTTCAAAATAGCAAAAAGCATAGTCCTAAGATTCAAAAGATGGTCTCGCAGGTCGAATATTTTGAGTATATTATTACAGATTCGGAGATAGAGGCGCTCGTTTTAGAGTGCAATTTGATTAAGGAGCACCGCCCGAAATATAATACGATGTTAAAGGACGATAAGACCTATCCGTATATTCGGGTTACGCTGGATGAGGACTATCCTAGGATTATGCTTTCTCGAAAAATCAAGCGAGATAAGTCGAAATATTTTGGTCCTTATATTAGCGGACTTGCTGTGAAGGATGCGATTGAGCTGATGCAAAAGCTTTATCATATTCGGACTTGTCACCGCGTTTTGCCCCGAGATATCGGGAAGGAAAGACCTTGTTTATATTATCATATTGAGCAGTGCAAGGCGCCTTGTCAGGGATTGATTTCTAAGGAGGAGTATAAAAAAGAAGTAGATAAAATGATTTCTTTTTTGCAGGGAAATCATAAAGAAGTGGAGGAGGTTTTGACAGAGAAGATGATGGAGGCATCCAAGAAGATGGAATTTGAGCAGGCGATGCAGTATCGAGATTTGATTAGGAGTATAAAACAGCTCGAGGAAAAGCAGAAGCTAAATCAAAATGATAAGGAAGAGCAAGATATTATTGCCGTTGCAATGGCGAGGCGTGAGGCAGTCGTATCTGTATTTTTTATCCGCGATGGAAAGCTTCTTGGAAGAGACCATTTTCATATGACTGGCATAGAAGAGAAGACAGAGGCAGAAGTTATGCTCTCGTTTGTAAAACAGTTTTATTCTGGCACCCCGTATATCCCAAAAGAAGTTTTACTAGAGTATGATTTGGAAGAAAAAGAATTATTGGAGGAGTGGCTTTCGATGAAAAAAGAACAGAAAGTCCGAATCTTAGTGCCAAAGCGAGGAAATAAAGTAAAACTCGTATCGCTCGTTAAAAATAACGCCGAGGAAGTACTAAAAAAAGATGCAGAAAAATGGAAGAAAGAAGAGGCGAAAACAAAGGGGGCAGTGAAAGAGTTGGGAGACCTTTTGGGGATTGCAGATATTAGAAGAATGGAGGCATTTGATATCTCAAATACGAGCGGAATGGAAAATGTAGCGTCGATGATTGTCTTTGAAGATGGAAAGCCCAAAAAGAGAGATTACCGAAAGTTTAAGATAAAAACGGTGCAGGGAGCCGACGACTATAAGAGCATGGAAGAGGTATTGACAAGGAGATTTCTAAGCGGGAAAAAAGAGCAAGAAGAACTAGAGGAGAAAGGAAGGGAACTCGCTTTTGGAAGCTTTACAAAATTTCCAGATTTAGTCTTGATGGATGGAGGAAAAGGACAGGTAAATATCGCTCTATCTGTCTTAAAGTCTCTCAATCTAGATATTCCAGTCTGTGGAATGGTAAAAGATGACCACCATAGGACAAGAGGAGTTTATTTTCACAACCGAGAAATTGAAATATCAAAAAATAGCGAGGCATTTCATCTGATAACAAGGATGCAAGATGAAGCTCACCGCTTTGCCATCGAGTACCATAGAAGTCTAAGAGGAAAAGCACAGGTAAAATCTGTCTTAGATGATATAAAAGGAATCGGTCCAGCGAAGAGAAAAGCACTTATGAAATATTTTAAAGATATTCAAAAAATCAAGCAGGCGTCCGTCGAGGAATTGATGAAAGTGGACGGAATCACAGAAAAATTAGCGCAAGAAATTTATCTCTTTTTTCAAGCAAAGTGAAGCTAGACGGGTATTTGAATTTGTGCTATGATGAAGTATATTGGAGTATAAGCGTTGGCGAACTGTCGGAATATCTTTCCCCAGTTTCCACATAAAAACAACAATAGAGGAAGAGGAGATTAGACTTATGTATAAGGTGACGTTGACACAAATTATTAAAAAGATGGATTTAGTCAATCACACACCAGAGATTAATACAGATGTGATTGAGATAAGTCAGGCAGATATTAATCGACCTGCCCTACAGCTATCTGGATTTTTTGAGTATTTTGACGCAGAGAGACTACAGCTGATTGGAAATGTAGAATACGCATACATGAAGCGATTAGAGGAAGAGGGAAAAGCAGAGCAGGTATATAGAAAACTATTCTCTTATAAAATTCCATGTCTTATCTTTTGCCGAGACTTGGAACCGATGGAAGATATTTTGGAGATGGGAAGAAAATATAACGTTCCAATTTTAACGGCAGCTCGTCATACTTCTCAGTTTATGGCAGAGATTATCCGTTGGCTGAATGTAGAATTAGCTCCGAGAATTTCGATTCACGGTGTTTTAGTAGATGTCTACGGTGAGGGAGTTCTGCTTATCGGTGAGAGTGGAATCGGTAAGAGTGAGGCTGCCTTGGAACTTATCAAGAGAGGACATCGTCTCGTATCCGATGATGTGGTTGAGATTAAAAAAGTAAGTGAGGAATCCTTAGTTGGTTCATCTCCAGAGATTACAAGACATTTTATTGAACTTCGAGGCGTAGGAATTATCGATGTAAAAACATTATTCGGTGTCGAGAGCGTAAAATTAACTCAGACTATCAATCTGGTCATTAAACTAGAAGATTGGAGTCGGGATAATGAGTATGACCGCATGGGACTTGAGGATAATTATATTGAATTTCTGGGCAATAAAATCGTATGTCATACCATTCCAATTCGTCCAGGAAGAAATCTCGCAATCATCGTTGAGTCTGCGGCTGTCAATTATCGTTCTAAGAAGATGGGCTATAATGCGGCACAGGAGCTTTATGACCGTGTGACAGGCAATCTAAATAAAAAATAAATGAAAAAGATAGCAGTATAAGATAATATATCTGCATAGCAGATGATAATAAAGGGAGGAATAGTAGAATGAAAAAGTACGCAGTCGGTATCGATGTAGGAGGAACAACGGTAAAACTCGGAGTTTTCACAGTGGAAGGACAATTACTAGATAAATGGGAGATTGTGACAAGAAAAGAAGAAAAGGGAAAATACATTCTGCCAGATATCGCAAAGTCTGTGCTCGGCAAATTAGACGAGATGAAGATTACAAAGGATGAGGTCGCAGGAGCTGGCATCGGAATCCCAGGTCCAGTCAATGGAGATGGAGTTGTAAACGGTTGTGTCAATCTCGGATGGGGCGTCGTTCCTGTAAAGGCAGAGATGGAAAACTTACTTGGCGTTCCAGTGGAAGCTGGAAATGACGCAAATGTGGCAGCTCTTGGAGAGTCCTGGCAGGGCGGTGGAAAAGGATACGGAAATGCAGTTATGGTGACATTGGGAACAGGTGTCGGCGGCGGTGTCGTCATTGACGGTGGTGTCATCAATGGATTTCACGGATACGGCGGAGAGATTGGTCATATGACAATGAAACTAGATGAGACGGAGCATTGTAATTGTGGAAAGAGAGGATGCCTAGAACAGTACGCATCAGCAACAGGTGTTGTTCGAGTGGCAAAGAAGTATTTGGCAGAGAAGATAACACAGTCTCCTCTTCGAGATTGTGAGAATTTGACAGCGAAGGATGTATTTGATGCGGCAAAAGAAAATGATACATTGGCATTGGAGATTGTGGAGGATGTATGCTCTACGCTTGCGCTTGCTCTTTCTTATATTTCTTGTACGGTAGACCCAGAGGTATTTATTATCGGCGGCGGAGTGTCGAAGGCGGGAAGTATTTTGACAGATACTGTCGCAAAGTATTTTGTGGATGATGTATTTGGCGACCAGAAAAAAACAGCGTTTGCATTGGCATCTCTTGGAAATGATGCGGGAATTTATGGAAGTGCAAAACTTGTTCTCTCATAAAGATGAATTTAAAAAATATTACTTTGTTCAAATAGACGAACAAAGGAAAAAATGTATTTTATTTTTCAGTATTTTTTCTGCTTGAGAAAAGATTTTGAATCATGTATCATATAAAATATGTATAAGAGTTGACAATATAAGGTGTGCGAAATCAATTTTCCGTGTTTTGCACACCTTGTATAAAATAAAACGCTTTTAACATAATAAACGAAGCTACTGTATCAATCTTTGGCAGTAATATTTGACGATACCATATTGTGCGGAGCAATCTGGTATCAAAAGGGTCAAAAGACCTTTTGACCCCAACATCATTTGACGAAAAAAGAAATGGGAGTATAGAATATGAATTACGATTTCTTGAGTGAAGTAAGAGAACAAATGGGAGAGAGAATCAAGATAGATGAGCCGATGAAACTTCATACAACGTTTCAGGTGGGAGGCCCGGCGGATTATTTTGTGTCACCACATAGTGAGGAAGAAATTCGCATTTTATTGAAAAATGCCAAAGACTATGAGATTCCTGTTTTTATTGTGGGAAATGGAAGTAATCTTCTCGTATCCGATAAGGGATACCGAGGAATGATAGTTCAGATTGGAAAGGAGTACAGCGATGTCACAGTCGAGGGAGAGATAGTATCGGCAAAGGCGGGTGCTTCTCTGGCGAAGATTGCGAGAACGGCCTATGAGAATGGTCTTGGTGGATTTGAGTTCGCAGCTGGGATTCCTGGAACACTCGGCGGAGCTGTCTCTATGAATGCCGGAGCATACGGCGGTGAAATCAAGGACGTCATTATCGATGCGAGAGTGCTCACAAAAGAGGGTGAGATTTTGACTATCCAGGCCGATGAGTTGGAACTGGCTTACCGAAGTAGCATTATTACAAAGAAGGATTATATTGTACTTGGAGCCAGATTTTCATTTGAACAAAAGGATAGACAAGAGATTAAAGCGCGTATGGATGAGCTTGCGTTTGCTAGAAAGTCAAAGCAGCCTCTTGAGTTTCCGAGTGCGGGAAGTACTTTTAAGAGACCAGAAGGGTATTTTGCAGGAAAACTCATTATGGACGCTGGACTTCGAGGATTTCAAGTAGGCGGAGCAAGGGTATCCGATAAGCATTGTGGCTTTGTCATTAATGCTGGGAATGCGACGGCGGCAGATATTTATTCTCTCATTTTACAAGTTCAAGAAAAGGTACAAAGGAAGTTTAACGTGACTCTTCAGCCAGAGGTAAAGATGCTTGGAGAGTTTTAAGATGAGGAGAAAAGGATGAGATTTTTGATTGTATCTGGAATGTCTGGAGCTGGTAAGATTACCGCATTGAAGATGTTGGAAGATATAGGATATTTTTGTGTGAATAATTTACCGATAGAACTTCTTCGCAAATTCGCAGAGATTGCGTATGATAAGAAGATAGAAGTGGAGAACGTGGCGGTCGGAATTAATATTCGCAGCGAGGAAGAGGGAATTCATTTTAATCAGGCGTTAGAGAGGTTGACAAAGGAAGGATATCCGTACGAGATTTTATTTTTGGATGCGAATAACGAGACTCTGATTAAGCGATATAAGGAGACGAGAAGAAACCATCCTCTTGTGAGAGAGGGAAGAGTAGAGACTGGAATTATAAAAGAGAGAGAGTTAATTGGTTTTGTGAAAAAAGAGGCCAAATACATCATCGATACGAGTGAGCTTTTGACGAGAGAGTTGAAAGTAGAGCTGGACAAGATTTTTCTACAAAATGAGCCGTATTCTAATTTTATTATCACGGTTCTCTCGTTTGGATTTAAGTATGGAATTCCAGCGGAGGCGGATTTGGTATTCGATGTTCGATTCCTTCCAAATCCTTATTATGATTTAAATCTTCGCCCGTTGACTGGAAATGATAAGCCGATTCAGGATTTTGTGATGAAGTCTAAGGAGGCGACTGTATTTTTAGATAAGCTCGAGGATATGCTGCAGTTTTTGATTCCAAATTATATCGATGAGGGAAAGTATAGCTTAGTTGTGGCGATTGGCTGTACTGGAGGAAAGCATCGCTCTGTCACATTGACAAACGAGATTTATAAGAGAATGCAAACGCTCCCATATAGCGTAAGATGTGAACATAGGGATATCGAGAAGGATGCAATCACGAAGGCATTATAGAGGCAGAGATGTCGCAGGAGGTAGACATGTCTTTTTCTGGCGAGGTGAAGGAAGAGCTCTCAAGACAGATGAGCACAGCGAGGCATTGTAGACTCGCGGAGATTATGGCGATAATTCGTATCTGTGGAAAGATTACTATTTCGGCGGATAATTCATATAGCGTTATCGTGTATACAGAGAATATAGCGGTGGCGAGAAAATATTATAATTTGATTAAGAAAACTTTTTCGTGGATTCCATCGATATCGGTTCGGAAGAATATTTACTTAAAAAAGAATCGAGTTTATACGATAGGGATTTTTAATCACAAACAGGCGGTACAGATTTTAAAGGCGACGAAGTTGCTAAATCAATCTTACGACATAGAAGAATTCGATGTGAAATCAAATGTAGTGATTCAGCAAACTTGCTGTAAGCGAGCTTTTATTCGAGGGGTGTTTTTGGCATCGGGTTCTATCAGTGACCCAGTAAAGGGATATCATTTTGAGATTGTATGTACAGACCAAAAAAAGGCGGAGCAAATCTGTGAAGTGATTGCTGTTTTTTCCCTAAATCCTAAGATTATAAAGCGAAAGAAATACTATATCGTCTATCTAAAAGAGGGAGATATGATAGTAGATATTCTAAATGTCATGGAGGCGTCAAAAGCCTTAATGCAGTTAGAAAATATCCGAATCTGGAAGGAGATGCGAAACTCCGTTAATCGCAGGGTGAATTGTGAGACAGCAAATTTAAATAAGACAGTCTCAGCAGCAGTGAGACAGTTGGAGGAAATTAAGTTCCTAAAAGAACATATAGGTCTGGATGGTCTGCCGGATGGCTTGAGGGAGATAGCTATTTTGAGGTTGGAACATACGGATGCATCGTTAAAGGAACTTGGAGAAATGCTAGATCCACCAGTTGGCAAATCTGGTGTGAATCATAGATTAAGGAAATTGGGTCAGATGGCTCAAGATTTAAAAAACAGATATCATATTTAGAGGGTAAGATGAAGGAGGATATTATGATTTCAAAAACCATGACAGTAAAAATTGCATCAGGGCTGGAGGCAAGACCAGTGGCACTCTTGGTACAGACTGCAAGTCAGTACGATAGCGAGATTCATATTGAGGTTGGCAATAAGAAGGTGAATGCAAAGAGTATTATGGGTATGATGACACTCGGACTAGAGGCAGGCGAGAAGATGACGGTTATTGCGAATGGTAAAGACGAGGAAGAAGCAATTAAGAATATCGAGGAATATCTAAGTGACAAAAAAGCGAGCTAAGATTATCTTATAAAAAAAGAGTATCCCTACTGTTAATCCAAAGAAGGAAAGAAAAGGGATACTCTTTGTCTTTACCGCAAGAATTCTAATTAGCAGCCATAAAGCAGATGCTTAGGGCTTTCTTAGATAAAGAGTTTGACAAAGCGAATAAGTATGAGCTATAATAGTTTGGTTAGAAAAAGACAGAACGAAAGTAACAAGGAGGAAGTAAAATGGCAGTTCCATATAACCATAAAGCCATCGAGAGAAAATGGCGTGAAGAGTGGCTGAAAAATCCAATTAATATAAATGATGGAAAAAAAGAAAAATACTATTGTCTTGACATGTTTCCATATCCATCAGGAAGTGGTCTTCATGTAGGGCATTGGAGAGGATATGTAATCAGTGATGTCTGGAGTCGTTATAAGATGCTTCAGGGATATTACTTAATTCATCCAATGGGATGGGATGCGTTTGGTTTGCCGGCAGAGAATTATGCGATTAAGATGGGTGTGCATCCAGCAAAATCCACAGCAGAGAATATTGCCAATATTAAGAGACAGATTAACGAAATTTCTGCAATCTATGACTGGGATATGGAAGTAAATACGACAGACCCAGAATTTTACAAATGGACACAGTGGATTTTTGTGAAGATGTTTAAGGCAGGTTTAGCTTACGAGAAGGAGATGCCAATTAACTGGTGTCCATCTTGTAAGACAGGTCTTGCCAATGAGGAAGTTGTGAATGGATGTTGTGAGAGATGTGGAGCACCTGTCACGAAGAAGAACTTAAAGCAGTGGATGCTAAAGATTACAGCGTACGCAGATAGATTGCTTGCGGACTTGGATAAATTAGATTGGCCTGCAAAGGTTAAGAAGATGCAGGCTGACTGGATTGGAAAGAGTTACGGTGCAGAGGTAGATTTTGATGTAGATGGTTTGGATAAGTCTATCAAGGTTTATACGACGAGACCAGATACTCTCTACGGAGCTACTTTTATGGTACTCGCTCCAGAGCATGAGCTTGCAAAAGAGCTTGCCACAGAGGAGCAAAAAGAGGCAGTGGAGGATTATATTTTTAAGGCTTCCATGAAATCTTCCGTTGACCGTCTGCAAGACAAGGAGAAGACTGGTGTGTTCACAGGAAGATACGCAGTAAATCCTTTGACAAAGGCATTGGTTCCAATCTGGCTTTCTGACTATGTATTGGCAGATTACGGTACAGGCGCAATTATGTGTGTACCTGCCCATGATGACCGTGACTTCGAGTTTGCGAAGAAGTTTGATATCCCAATTATTCAGGTTATCGCAAAAGACGGCGTGGAGGTAGAAAACTTAGAGGCTGCCTACACAGAGCCAGGTGTGATGATTAATTCTGGTGAGTTTAACGGTATGAATTCTGAGGATGCCAAGAGAGATATCCCGGATATTTTGGAGTCAAGAGGAATTGGTAAGAAGACTGTGAACTATAAATTACGTGACTGGGTATTTTCCAGACAGCGTTACTGGGGTGAGCCGATTCCGATTGTTCACTGTCCAGACTGTGGAGCAGTTCCAGTGCCAGAGGAGGAACTTCCATTATTACTTCCAGAGGTTGAGTCCTATCAGCCAACAGGAACAGGAGAGTCCCCACTTGCAGACATCCATGAATGGGTGAATACAACTTGTCCATGCTGTGGAAAGCCAGCAAAGAGAGAGACGAATACGATGCCTCAGTGGGCAGGTTCTTCTTGGTATTTCCTTCGCTATGTAGATAATAAGAATAAAGATGAGCTTGTATCCAAGGAAAAGGCAGATAAATACTTACCTGTTGATATGTATATCGGTGGAGTTGAGCATGCAGTGCTTCACTTATTATATTCCAGATTTTATACAAAGTTCTTGTATGATATCGGAGTGATAGATTTTGATGAGCCATTTAAGAAGCTGTTTAATCAGGGTATGATTAATGGTAAGAATGGTATTAAGATGAGCAAGTCAAAAGGAAATGTAGTATCTCCTGATGACTTAGTCAGAGATTACGGCTGTGATTCTTTACGTCTCTATGAGTTATTTGTAGGACCACCAGAATTGGATTCCGAGTGGGACGAGAGAGGAATTGACGGCGTATATCGTTTTGTCAATCGTTTCTGGAATCTTGTTATGGATAATAAGGATAAGGATGTCGCTGAGACAAAAGAGTTAGTGAAGGTTCGCAATAAATTAGTTTATGATATCACTACTCGTTTGGAGAACTTTAGCTTGAATACGGTTGTCAGTGGATTTATGGAGTATAATAATAAGCTTCAGGAATTATCCAAAAAAGGTGGAGTCGATAAAGAGACATTGAAGACATTTGTTATCTTATTGGCACCGTTTGCGCCACATATCGGAGAAGAGCTTTTTGCTGAACTTGGCGGAGAGGGAAGTGTATTCCATCAGACATGGCCAACTTATGATGAAGAGCTGATGAAAGATGATGAGGTTGAGATTGCGATTCAGATTAACGGTAAGACAAAGGGAACAGTTATGATTTCTGTTGACGCTGCAAAGGAAGAGGTTTTGGCGATGGCGAAGGAAGTTGTAAAGGATAAGATTACAGGTACGATTCGAAAAGAGATTTATGTTCCGGGACGTATTGTTAATATTGTTGCGAAATAGAGATATTTTGGTGACTGAGAAGTGGTAGGATAGTAAGTGGTGGAGTAGATAAGGGGACGCGAAGAGAGCAAACAGATATCTCCTCCGTAAACACGTTCGTTCCCACGGTTTTTCGACATACGCTGA
>JAUUSJ010000295.1 GCA_030841965.1 Blautia sp. | reverse complement strand
AGGCACCATAAGGTCTGCGAGCATTTTTTCTTATATTCAACTGTCAAACTCCCGAGCCTGGTGGAATCTTCCCTTTCCATCAGGCTTATTAATATGTACGATGAAAAAGATTATTGCAGAAATTAAAAACTGCTACAACCAAAATCATCCAATAAATTCCGATAAAGTAAAGGAAATTTTACTTTTAAATAATAAGAAGGATATGCTAAAATGCAGATAATCATATTGATACAAAATATGGAGGTATAAATACTAATGGGCTATACAGTAAAAGACCTTATAGGTTCAAACAAATTTCAAGGGCTGCAGTTGATAAGTGATAATTCTGGGATAAATAGGGAAATAAAAGGAGTTCGGATCCTTGCAGTTCCGGATATGGAAAAATTTCTGGGGGGGGGTGAGCTGCTCCTAACCTCATTGACCGCTTATGAAAAATTAGATAAGTGCACAATGTTAAGCCATTTGAAGGAATTAAATAAAAAGCAGGTAAGCGGATTTGTTGTGAAGAGAATACAGAACACAGCACATCTAAACACCTTATTGGAAACCCTGCTGTGTTTTTGCGAAGAACACGGCATTCCAGTTCTGGAAATCCCACAGGATCTTAGTTATTGGCCGATTATTAAATATTTACTACTACAGATATTTAATATGGAAATTGCTAAAGCTGTCTATTCTAAGATGGTCCGTGATGAACTTAACAGCCTTTTTGCTGTGGAAATCAGTGATGATAGCTTGATGAGGAATATGCTTGACAAGGTTGGAAGGATACTTGGAAATCCAGTTACTTTATATGATAAGGATTGCCGCAATATGTATCCGGATGAGTCGGAAAAAAATGAATTTATAATTACAGATGATAGCGAAAAGTATGTTCCAAACATTATTTCGAAATATGAATACATACATCAAAAAAGAGAACATATCGAATATATTAAAAAAATCAATATTCTGGGTCAGTACGAGTTTTATTTGGTAATTTCAGAGGTGAATGAACCATTAATGGAACTGGATTTTATAACATTGGATGGTATAATGTCACTTCTACGATATGTTTTAAGCCAGATTGTGACAGAAAAAAACAGGGAGAAAAAATATTACAGGTATTTGGAATTTCGGTTACTGAATGGCTCACTGTCTGATGCAGAAGAAGATGAAGTTGCAAACCTGCTTAATCTTAATCTCACCGATGAATACCGGGTTATCATCTGTTATTTGAAACCGGAAAATTATAGAGATAATTTTTCTACCGTTCAAAGGATGGATACAGAGCTTATAGAAAAAATATTTCTTAAATTTGTGCCGGAAGAGTATATTTATTGTTCCATGAATCGGGTCATATATATTCATAAAGAAAACAGACAAGGAGGAAGACTGAAGTTCCGAAAAAAACTGGAGGATTACCAGAGGATAATACAAGATCAGCTGGCAAAAAAAGAGTTAAAATTCGAAGTTCTAATAGGGATAGGAAACCGTATTAAAGGTTATCATGATTTAAAAGAGTCTTTTAAAGACTCTAAAAACGCAATCAAATACATTGATGTCATCAGAAATATAGTAGGAGATGCGAATAAATCTATAGTAGATTGTTCAAAATTGGGGTTCTTCAATATTTTCACAAATATTAAGGATAAAAAACAAATAAGAACATATATACCAGATGCTGTGAATGATATTTATCAATACGATATCCAGAAAAATGGAGAATTGATTGATACGTTAGAATGTTATCTGAACCACAAATACAGTATCAGGAAAACTTCAGAACTAATGGGCGTACATTCCCGGACCGTTTCATACCGTTTACAAAAAATAGTAAACTTAACGGGAATGGATTTTGACAATATAGCAGAGATGTTAGCTGTCCGAAATGGAATCATAATCTTAAAGATATTAGAGCAGTTGTAAAAAACGAACGAATCACATATTGTGGTTCGTTTTTTTTTAAACATCTTGTCTATAACTGGTGCACTTGGAACAAAAAATGGCCCGAAATTTTTCGTTGGTTGCGCATTATATTATTAATTTTAAATGTGTATAATATCGGACTTAGTAGGGAATATTTTAATATCGTAGAGATAAGCCGATATTTTTTTTGATATAAACTAAGACTTTACAGGGTTTAGATTAGAGGTATAACGATGCAGCTGAAAAATTCAACAGATTATGCACTTAGGATTGTATGTTACTTAGCAGCACAGGAACAGATGGTATCAACATCCGAATTGTCACAGAAACTAAATATTTCTGCCAACTATATTCCTAAAATCGCAAAGAAACTGAAAAATGCAAATATAATCACTGCCTGTGAAGGCACAAAAGGTGGCTATATGCTGGCAAAACAGCCAGAGAACATTTCCTTAATGGAAATCATATCTTGTGTTGAAGAAACTATGGCAATTAACCGTTGCCTGGAAAAAGATGCATACGGCCACTTTCCGCGGCCGTCAGGGCCGCGTTCTCCGGCCAGACAGG